>JBJEWG010000132.1:0-13294 GCA_051884935.1 Kiritimatiellia bacterium
CGCCTGCGCCGCAGATCCATGCGCCTGAAATTGAGCATGATCGTGTAGAGCCAGCAGAAGAAATCGCCGTTTGGACGGTACTGCCGAATCTTCTTCACGGCCTGGTCGAAGGTCCGGAAGACAAGTTCCTCCGCGTCCTGGTCGTTGGGGCAGAGGCAGGACGCGGCGGCCAGCAGCCGGTTCCCGTATTCGGCAACCAGCCGCCGCGCGCCGCGATCCACGTCCTTTCTGATCTCGCACCAGACTTCCATGCAGATTTCACCACTGTCTCTACATCCGTCAATGCGGAAAACGGCGCGTCAGGTTCGGTGCGGGCGAAAAAAAAAAAAATGAGCGGGCAGTCTAACTGTCCGCTCCGGCGTGGCGCCTCAGAGGCCCCGCTCGTGCTTGATCTGCTCCCAGGCCGCGTTGATGCGGGCCATCTGCCCGTTGGCGCGCGCCAGCATCTCCTCGGGCAGACCCTGTGCCCGAAGGACGTCTGGGTGGAATTTCTTCGCCTTTTCGCGATAGGCGCGGCGGATTTCGTCATTGCTCGCGCTCCGGGCCACGCCGATCACCTCGTAGGGGTCGGGTGCCGCCTCCTGCGACGGGCCGCCCGCCGTGTGGCGGCCCTGCCCCCCGCCGTGGATCCGGCGCGCGGCCTCCTCCGCGTAGATGCTCGCGCGCAGACGAAGCGGGCCGACGATCCGGCCGAGGATATCCCGCTCCTCAGGCGTGACGACGCCGTCCGCACAGGCGACGTCCCAGAGGATGTCGTAGACCAGCTCGCGCATATCGACGTCCGGCTCAACCGAGGCGAAGGCCGCCGCATATTCGAAGATCGAGTGTTCGTCGTTCTTCGCCGATCGAAAGGCGCGGATGCAGAACTCGCGCTTCTCGGGGGAGAGGCCCAAACGCACGAAGGCACGTTCGCCGGCGTCGATTTCCGTCTGGTCGATGTGGTTATCCGCCTTCGAGAGCTTCGCCAGCATGGCGCCGATGGCCGTGAGGAACACCACCTCGCGCTCAAGGGACGTCCGATTCGCGTTCGCGCGCGCCGGCGATTCGCGCGCATTCGCCGACCGCACCCAGCCCTCGGCCAGGCTGCCGAGCACCATGCCGGCCAGCCCACCCAGCACGCCGCCATACTGCCGACCAAGGACAAATCCGGCAACAGACCCAATCCAGCCCATTTCCTATACCTCGCTTATTTCCGCTTTTCGAGGCGCACAGTATACCATACGGCGGGCACCCGTTGTGGTATACTTGCCCGCATGGAACGGAAGCTCTATCTCGACGCGCGCGACTACCTGCACGACGCCTGGCGCCTCGCGCGCCAGATTCTCGACTCAGGCTGGCGGCCCGACCTCCTCCTCGCCCTGTGGCGCGGCGGCGCGGCGGTCGGTGTCGCCGTCCATGAATACCTCAAGGCGCAGGGCGTCGCCGTCCGCCACCTGCCCGTCAAATGCTCCAGCTACACGGGCATCGGCCAGAGCGGCACGGAAGTGAAGTTCGAGTGCGCGGACGCCGTCTTCGCCCAGCTCGCGCCCGGCATGAAGGTGCTCGTGGTGGACGACGTCTTCGACACCGGCCGCACCGCCGCCGCCCTGCACGGGAAACTCGCCGCCGGCGGCTGCGAAATGCGCATGGCCTGCGTCTACTGGAAGCCCGCGCAGAACGTCACCCCGTACAAACCCGACTTCCACGTGCGCGCCCTCGACCGCTGGATCGTCTTCCCCCACGAGATCGAGGGCCTCACCCCCGCCGAGATCGCCGAGAAGGACGCCGTGCTGGCGGACCTGATGAACCGCTAGGCACCGACGAACCATCAAGAAACGAAAAACACCGCAGCGTGTGCTGCGGTGTTTCCTGTAAGGCATGTCAGCCTACCGGGAATCAGAATTCCTGCGAACGACGGCGGGAACGCGCCCGGATGCGTGCACGCGCGGATTTCTTGCGCGCCTTCACGCAGGGCTTCTCGAAGTAGCGCTGATCACGCAGCGTCTTGATGATGCCCTCCTTGTCGAGGATCTTCTTCAAGCGCTTGAGACCGCGTTCAACGGTTTCGCCCTTTTTCAGCTTCAGCTGGATCGCCATGCCTTTTCACCTCACTTTCAATGCTTCCGGACCTTGGGGCTCCGAGAAAAGTCCGCATAGTGTATCATTCTTTTTCGGTACCCGCAAGGGCGATTCCGTCAAAATCGTAGCCGTTCACGTCCATAATCTTCACCGGAACGAACGACCCGACGGCCGGCAGTGGCCGACGAGGCGCCTTCTTCAGGAACGTGACGCCATCGACGTCCGGCGCCTGGCTTTCGAGGCGCGCCACGCCGGGGGCCACCACGAGCGCCTTGAACGTCTGGCCGACAAAGGTCTTCGCGCGCGTCGCCCATATCCGCTTCTGGGCGGCGATCACCCGGCGTGCCCGCTTCTCCGCTTCCGTCTGCGGCGGGCATCCCTCCATCTCGGCCGCCGCCGTGCCTTCCTCCGGCGAGAACGCAAAGGCCCCCAAGTGGTCGAACTGCATCCGCTTCACATCCGCAAGCAGCTTCGCGAAGGCCTCGGGCGTCTCCCCCGGGAATCCCGTCATCACCGTGGTGCGCAGCGTGACCCCTGGGACCCGTGCGCGCAGACGGTCCGCCGCCCCGAGCGTCGCCGCCACGGCGCTGCCGCGAGCCATCGCCTTCAGAATTCCGGGGTCCGTGTGCTGCAACGGCACATCGACGTACTTGACCGCGTGCGGCGACGTGTTGAGCCAGTCCAAATAGGCGTCCGTGATCTCGCTCGGGTAGGAGTAGAGCACGCGAATCCAGAACTCGCCCGGCAACCGATCGAGCCTGCGAAGCAGGGAGACGAGATCGGTCTTCGTCTTGGACGCCGCCGTATTCAGGTCCACGCCATAGAGCATGGGGTCCTGCGCGATGATGTTCAGCTCCTTCACGCCCGTCGCCAACAGCTCACGCGCCTCCTTCAGAATCGCCGCCGGGCGGCGCGAACGATAGCGGCCGCGAATGCCGGGGATGGCGCAGTACGCGCACCGATGGGCACAGCCCTCCGCGATCTTGAGGTAGGCGAAGGCCGGCCCCGTGAAGCGAAGCGCCGGCATCGGCGGGTCGAAGACCCGCTTCGGCAGCCCGGGCGGGATTCGCCCGACGGATACGCCCCGACGGGGCGAGGCCTCCTGCGTCGCGTTCACGACGTCCGCGATGCGGTCCAGCGCGTCGATGCCCAGAATCGCGTCCACATCCGGGAACACCTCGCGGACGCGGTTCCTGTAGCGCTGCGCGAAGCAGCCCGAGACGACGACCGCACGGCAGGCCCCCGCCCGCTTCAGCTCGCAGGCGCGCAGAATCTCGGCGGCGGCCTCCTCGCGGGCGGACTCGATGAACGCGCAGGTGTTGACGAGAATGACGTCCGCCTCGTCCGGCGTCGGCGCCAGTTCATGGCCCGCCTTGAGCAGATGCCCGGCCATCACCTGAAGATCGACCGCGTTCTTCGCGCAGCCAAGTGAGACAAGTCCAATCGTCATTTCACGCTCCTCCGCACGCCCGGCGGCAATCGGCGGACCTACTTGGCCTCGGCGTCCTTCTTCGTGTCAGTGGCATCTGCGGCGTTCTTCTCCTGGGCCTCGGCCTCCTTGATCGCCGCCTCGGCCTTTTCAAGGTCCTTCTTCTTGAGCGTCTCCACGAACTCCTTGAGATCCGCCTGCTCCTTGACCTGCTGGTCGAACTCCTTCTTCTCCTCCTCCAGCTCGTCCCTGTGAAGTTCGAGCCAGGCCTTGCGCTCCTCCTCCGACATCGCCCTGAGCTTCTTGGCGCGGCGGATCTTCGCCTCTTCGACGGCCATCTTGTTCCGGCGCTCCTCGTCCTGACGCGCCCACTCGTCGTTGAGGCGGCGGAGCTGCTCCTTCTTCGAGACGGGGTCGGCCACGGGGCTGAGCGACCAGCCGTTGTCCTCCCAGGGACGCGCGTCGCTCATCGACTTCTTGCGGCGGATGGCCTCGGCCTGCGCGGCGTCCGCGTCGTCCAGCACGTACGGCGTCATGAAGACGAGCAGCTCGGACCGGGCCTCCCGCTGCGTGACGCTGCCGAAGAGCCACTTGCCGATCCACGGAATGTCCTTGAGAATCGGAATCCCGCTTTCGCTCTCCACGTTCGTCTTCTTCGTGAGGCCGCCCATCACGACCGTCTGGCGGTTCTCCACTGAGACGTCGCTGGATATCTTGCGCGTCGTGACCGTCGCGTAGGGGTCCGTGCCGCCGGACTCGTTCGGGACGTTCTGATCCGCGCCCTGCGTCTCGAATGTCTGCTCGACGGTCAGAACGACCGTGCCGTTCGGGTTGATGTGGGGCGTCACCTTCACCGTCAGGCCGATGTCGCGCTTCTCGTAGTTGCGCACCTGCGAGCCGGAATAGGTCGAGCCCGAGTACTGGTAGCCGCTGAAGAGGTAGATCATGTCCGTCGCCTCGATCGTGGCCTCCTTGTTGTCCACCGTCATGAGGATCGGCGAGGCGAGCACCTTCGTGCGACTGTCGCCCTTCGTGGCCTGAATAACGGCGGCCAGATTGAGCTTGTCGCTCTTGAGCAGGTAGTTGATGCCGCCGCCGATCGGGTTCGCGGCCGTGACGACCGACGAGTTTGTCGAGGCCGAGACCGCGGCGCCGACGAGACTTCCCAGCATCGACGACGCGGAGCCGCCGCCACCGCCCAGCATGTAGCTGCCGTTGTTGAAGAAGGCGTCGCGGTTGAGGCTCTTGATGGTCTCCATGATTGGAATGCCCGTATCCGTCGTCGTCTGCCGCATGACCGTGTTGCCGTAGTCGTCCGTCGTCTCCTCCCAGAACAGGTTGCGCCCGTAGCGGTCGGTGCGCTGCTGCTGACTGTAGACGGTCTGCCGCCCGCGCTGGACCCAGTCGATGCCGGTCTGGAGGTCGTCGCCGAGCTCGACCTGCACGATGACCGTCTCGATGAGCACCTGCGAGAGCTTCACGTCCATGTCCTCGATCACCTCCTTGACGGCGCGCATGTCGGCCTTGCGGGCCATGATGACGATGCCGTTGATGCGCTTGTCGGCGAGTATCTTGATGTTGTCCTTGTTGAGCTCGCCGAGGGATGAGACGTTCTTGGAGAAGGTCGGGTTTGCCGTCTGGGGGCGGTTCGCCGGGGTCGCGCCCGCGCCGCCGCGGTTCTGCGTCAGGTTGCGGTTCGCCGTTCCGTTCCGCGCCGCGTTCGCGTTCTGGTTGTTCTTGGACTGCGAGGAGGAACTGCCGTTCCCGATCAGGTCGTTCAGCATCGAGGCCACCTCTTCGGCATCAGCGTACTTGAGGCGCACGACCTCCACGCTCACCTCCGGCGTCGTCTCGACGTCGAGCGTCTCGATGACCTTGTCGAAGAAGTCCATGTTCGTCTTCGCGGTGATGACGATCAGCTTGTTCGAGCGCTCGTCGGCGAGGATGAGCACCTTGCCGCGGATCATGCCACGGTCGGCGTCCGAGACCTGCGCCATCATCGTCGCGTTCGGCGTGGCGGCCGGCGGCTCGGGCTTGTTGAGGCCGGGGCGGTTGTTGAGGTTCAGCAGGCGGTTGGGCTGCATCGTCGGCTGGGCCGGGCGGGAGGCGAAACCGGGCGCGCCGCTCGTCTTCGGGCCCGACGTCGCCTGGTTGCCGGTCTCCTTCTGCGACTCCGTCACGATCGTCTCAAGCGCCGTCTTGATGTCCGTCGCCACGGCGTACTGGATCTGGCGCACGTAGACGTCTTCCAGCACCGGATTCGCCACGTCGAGCTCGCGGATGACCTCAAGCATTCGGTTGATGTTCTCCTGCGTGTCGGTGACGAGGATCGTGTTGTTGCGCTCGAACACCTGGAAGAGGCCGTTCGGGTCCTTGAATCCCTCCAGCGCCTTCTGCGCCTCCTCCGCCGTGATGTGCTGCAGGCGGATGAGCTGGCTGATCACCCTGCCCTTCTCGGGGATCGAGTTCGTCGCGGGCATCTCCATCGAGGTGCGGATGCCCTGCGTGCGCACGCTCTTCCGCTCGAAGGCCCGCAGAAATATCTTGTCGAAGGGCTCAAGCACCACGCCGTTCATCGTCAGCGTCACCTCGATGGCCTCAAGGTACTCCTCCTTCGTGAGCTCGCGGTCCTCGAAGGTTTTGAGGGTGATCTGCGTCTTCGGCAGATTCGGCGACGGAATGAGGATCTTGCCGGCGACGTCCGCATAGGCGTAAAGCAGCATGTCCAGAGGCGCCTGATCGAACGCGAGCCGGGTCGGTACGCCGTTCGTGCCGCGTGGGATGTCCTTGAGCGGCGGCTCGTTCGCCTTCTCGGCATCCTCGGCCGGGGCCTGCTGCTGCCCGCGAACGCCGCCACCCAGGCGGGTCGTCGCGCCGGGACGGCGGTTCAACAGCCCCTGCGCGCTCAGCGCATCGACGGAGAGCAGCGCGAGCGCGAGCAACGCCAGCTTGAGGAAACGCTTGTTCATTTGGAAGATCCTTTCATATAGGCACAGGTCAAGGTGAATTTGCCGGTGAGATAGCCGGTGTTCTTGGCGGAGATGTCGATGTCGCGCACGTCGAACATGGCGTCCTCCACGTTCTCAAGGGCGTAGAGGAACTCCACGAGGCGCACGAGGGAGGCCTCGTAGCGAACCTCGATCGGCATCTCCCACACGCCGCCGTGGTCCTCCTCCGTCTTCGGCTGCTCGCCGAGGATGTTCACGTTGTGCTCGGCGGCGATTCGTTCGAGAATCCGCTGCCAGCGCGTCTGGGTGGATTCGCCCTCCTCGGCGGTCGGCATCTTGAGGCTCACCTCGTCGGCGCGCGCCACCCACTGCGGGCGTTCGGCGATGAGCCGCTTCTGGCGGGCCAGCTTCTTCGCCTCGCGGTCGTAGGCCTTGCGGGACTTCTCCCACGCCGCCTGCCGTCCCGAGAAGAACAGCATCGCGGCAAGGCCGTAGAACAGCACCAGCCCCACGATGGCGAGAATGGTGCGGTCCCGTCGGGACATCGTCGGCATGATCAGTGCCCTCCCTTTCGTCCGGTGGTGTCGGACTCGTCCGCATGGAAGAAGCATTCGACGGCGAAGCGGATGCCCTTCTTCGTCTGCGTCTCGCCACCGGTCGGCTGGACCTTCGCGAAGAGCGGTTCCTCCTCCCCCTCGAAGGTGGCGGCTTCAAGGTTCTCCGTGAACGTGCGCAGCTCCTCGCGCGCGCCGGCGCTTCCGTTCACGCGCACGCTCTCGTCGCGGCGGTACTGAAAAGCCCGGAACGCCATCTCGTCGGAGGGCGGCAGGCTGTCGGAGACGGCCTTGAGCACCGCGAGCGCGCTGTGCGCGTGGTCCGCGTAGCGCTCGATCAGCGCCACGCGGTTCGTCATCGCCGAGACGTCCTGAAAAGCGGCCGCGTGCTTCCGCTCCTTCTGCAGGGACCTCTGGTGGTCCGCGAGCAGATCGTAGGTCGTGTCCACGCCGAAGAGCACCGCCATCACGGCCAGCCAGACGCCGCCCGCGATCGAGAGGCCCAGCATCAGCTTCCGGCGGAAGCGGGTCTCGATGCGGTCCTCGGTCCATGCGGCCGGCGTCACATCGAGGGCCGAACCCTCGACGACGCGGCGCGCGGCGCCTTCGACGCCCGCGAAGTCGTCCGTGACGCCGATTGTGCGCACCGGGCCGAACTCGGCCAGGCGATCCCGAATCTCCTGCTCCGGCCGTGCCCGCGAGCAGACCACGACGTCCGCCACGTCCGCGGGGCCACCCTCCATCGAGAGCAGGCTGAGCGTGATCTCGCGCCCCAGCTCCGCAGGCCCCGCCACGGCGCCGAGGCCGCGCAGGAACGACGGCGCCCCCTCGTCGATCACGGCGAGGTCCCAGCCCTCGTCAAGGTTCAGCAGCACGAGGCGGCGGCCCTCCGTCGGCTTCTCGCAGATATTCGGCCACAGCCCGCGCAGCCAGGCCAGCGCAGTCGTATCCGTGCGCAGCACGTTGACCTTCGCGGCGGCCAGCGCCTCGGTGATCTCCGCAGAGGCGGCATCGGGCAGCGCCGCGACAACCGCCACGATCTCTTTCTCCGTCTCGGCCATGATCTCCGCGCCCGGCGTCAGCACCTCGTCCGGGAACGGGGAGATGCCGTCCAATTCGAGCTGCGCCGCGCCCAGCACGTCCTCGCGCGCCTCGACCGGCAGGCGCACCGTCTTCACAAGCAGCTTCGAAAGCGGCAGAGAAAGCACGAACTCGTGCGTGCCGAAGGCCTTGACGGCCGCGCGAAGCGCACGGGCCAGGGGCTTGTCCGCGTCGGCGATCTCCTCGGTCGCGGCGGGCGCCTCCTCTTCCACGGTGAAATCGGCCCCCTCCGCCGCCTCGTCGCCCTGCTCCTCCTCCACGACGAGCGGCCAGGCCTCGACGGCGCCACGTTGGAACTCATCGCCCACCGCATCCAGACGGACGCCGCGCAGCGTGCTCCCCTCAAGGCCGAGAACTATCACTTGCTTTGCCATTCGGTATAGTATCGCATTTCCTACGCGCGGACGCAACAAGCATTGCGGCGCCCCACGCGAAAAGATTAGCAGAACCGAACGGCCAAGTTGTCACCTATCGGTAAACAAGTTGTAAAAAAGCTGTAAAATGGACGCCTCAGCCAATCTCGAACGACTGCCCCGGAATCGGCGCGACCGCTGCGGGGCAGCCATGCTCCTTCAGCAGCTCCACCATCGTGGAGACCTTCTCGGGCTCGCCGTGCACCGCGAAGGCCTGGCGCACGGACATCTTCACGTGGTCGAACCAGTCCATCAGCCCCTTCCTGTCGGCGTGCGCCGAGAGGGCGTTGATGGTCTGCACGCGCGCGCGCAGCGGCAGCTCCTCCCCGAGGATTCGGATGGGGTCCACGTAATCGACCAGACGGCGCCCGAGCGTGTGCTCCGCCTGGAACCCGACAATGAGCACGATGTTCCGCGGGTCCGAGACGCACTGCTTGAGGTGGTGCAGCACGCGCCCGCCTTCGCACATGCCACTCGCCGCGATGATGATCATCGGCCCGCGCAGATCGTTGAGCGCCATCGACTGCTGGGGCGTCTCGATGAATTTCAGCCCCGGGAAGCTGAGTGGGTTCACCCCCTGCCGCAGCAGGTCGTCCGCCTCGTCGTTGTAGACCTCCGTATGCTTCTCGTAGATGCGCGTGGCCTTCTGGGAGAGCGGCGAGTCGATGTACACCGGGATCGGGTAGATGCGCTTCGCCGCGAGCAGACGGTTCAGATAGTAGAGTATCTGCTGCGTGCGGCCAACCGAGAACGCGGGAATGATCAGCTTCGACTTCTGCTGGATGATGTCGTCGATGTAGCCCTTCAGCCGTCCCTCGACGTCGTCCGCCGAGGGATGGAGCCGATCCGCGTAGGTGGATTCGATCAGCACCACATCCGCGCCCTGCGGATACTCGAAGTGGCGCAGAATCGGCTGGTCGGGCTGCCCCAGGTCGCCCGTGAAGAGCAGCCGCCGGCGCACGCCCCGCTCCTCGATGTCGAGCTGGATCTGCGCGGACCCCAGGATGTGCCCCGCGTTGTACAGCGTGAGGGTCACGCCCTTCGCGATCTCCCGCGGCCGATGCATGGGAATCGGCACCATGTGCGTCATCACCGCATCGACGTCCTCCGCCTCGTAGAGGGGCTCGAAGAGATGCTTTCCCTGCGCCCGGCGCCGCTTGTTGATGTATTCGAGGTCGCGGTTCTGGAGGAAGCACGAGTCCCGCAGCATCACCTCGCACAGGTCCAGCGTGGACTGGCGCGCGTACACCTTCCCGCGGAACCCGCGCCGCACGAGCTGCGGCAGATTCCCCGAATGGTCGATGTGCGCGTGCGAGAGCACCACCGCGTCGATCGTCGTCGGGTCGAACGGCAGGTTCCGGTTCCACTCGAACGCCTCCTTGCGGTGCCCCTGGTAGAGCCCGCAGTCGAGCAGAATCTTCCGTCCGTTCGCCTCCACGAGGTGCATGGAGCCCGTAGTGGTCTGCGCCGCGCCGTGGAATGTGATCTTCATGATTCCTCCTTCTTTGACGGAGCCCGCCGCAGTGTGATCTCCGTGATCTCCGCCGACACGCCGAGGCGCAGTGGGAAACCCGCCCACTGCCCCGTTCCCGGGCTCACGTAGAGCGCCATCCGGCCCACCTGGTAGAGGCCCCGCACGAATCCGTTGTTGCCCATGCGAGCGACCAGTCGATCCAGCCCGAGGATCGCGCCGCCGTGCGTGTGGCCCGTGAGCTGCAGCCGCACGCCGAGGTCCGCGTTGACCTTCGGCTGCATCGGGCGGTGCTGCAGCAGAATCCGGCAGGCGTCCGCCGGCGCCCCCGCAAACGCCTTCCGCACATTCGTCGGCTCCATTCTGTCCGCGAGCCGCCCCGCCCGGACGATCAACCGGGCGTGCCCGGCCACGGGGTCCGTCACGCCCCCGAGCGCGATCTTCGCCCCGTCCCGCTCGATCACCCGATGCGCGTTGTCGAGCATCGTCACGCCGAAGGATTCGTAGACCGGCCGCCACGCCCGGTAGTCAGAGTAATACTCGTGATTGCCCGCGCAGCCGAACACGCCGAGCTTCGTCTTCAGACCGCGCAGCGGCGCCAGATCTCCCGCCCGCTCCTCGGGCAGGCCGTCAACGAAGTCGCCCGTGATGCAGACGAGGTCCGGCTCCAGTTCGTTCACCCGCGCGACGATGCCCTCCGTCCGCGCCTTTCGGGAGGCTGCGCTGCAGTGGAGGTCCGTCAGCTGGACGATCCGCAGCCCGTCGAACGCGGGCGGCAGGTCCTGTACCGCCACTCCGATATGCCGCACGCCCGGCACCCGGATGCCTTCCCACACGCCCCAGCCCGCGACCACCATCGCCACCGCCGCCAGCACGGGGATCACCCACCGCGAGAGCGGCCGCCACGCCGGCCGCACCCCCCGCGCCACCAGCCACGCGAGCGACAGCGCGAAGAGCAGCATCGAGGCCGAATACGACCACCCCGTCACCGTGAGGAACCACTCGGGCAGCTCCGGGACAAACGAGTCCCCGCCGAGAAACCGGTAGATGAGGAACTTCTGCGAGCCAATCAGCAGCAGCGCCACCAGCGCGAGGCTCCACCGCCTCGCCAGACGCAGCGGCCGCACGACGGTGAAGAGCAGCGTCGCCCAGACGAGCAGCGGACCGAACTCGAAGATCGCCTTGAACATCGTCAGTAGCCCAGTTCCTCATCCACGAGCACCACGTCGCACGCCACGCCCGTCGGCTTGCGGTCGAAGATCACCGTCACCTTGCAGATGCGGTCCGGCGAGTCGCAGTCGCCGCACACGCCCGTCGCCGCGCACGGCGTGTTCTTGCCCAGACGGCGGCAGTTCGGCGGGCACGCGCACGCCTTGATGCGGGCGATCGCGTCGTCCACGCCCCCCGCGACGATCTTGTTGCGCCCGATCACGTAGCACACCTTCCGCGGCCCGTTGATCGAGGCCGCCACGCGGTTGCCGTTGCCGTCGATGTTGACGATGCGCCCGTCCGCCGTCAGCGCGTTCGCGCTCAGCAGAAAGAGGTCCACGTCCGCACGGCGCGCCGGCGCCTTGCCCGCCGCCGCGAGCGCCTCCGGCAGACCCAGCTCCTTCAGCGTCATGCTGCCGCCCTGGCCGATCGTCGCCGCGCCCTCCGCGAGCTTCATCACATACGCCGCCGCCTCCGCGCGCGTCGCGCAGCACACCGCGCCGAACCCGCGCCGCCTCAGCGCCTCGGCCGTCTTTTCCAGTTCATCCATCGCCATCGTTGCACCTCCACTTTCGGTTCAAGATTCCGCGTCATTATACCACATCGCGCCCGCGCGGGGTCAGCGGCCCGCGGCGGCGCGCATCTGAAGGTACCAGGCGGACATCTGGCCGCAGTCGTCGTTGCCGCACAGCCCGTCCGGCGCCGCCCGGTAGCACATCCGGCAGATGCGGCGGTTCAGCTCGTCCGCCTTCTCGGGGCGCCCCACCAGCCGGTAGAGCCCCGTGATGTGGTGGCAGGGCTCGTTCCCGTGCGCGTAGTCGCCGATCATGCCGCTGATGTCCTGGCACTTCTCGTAGTCGCGCCGCATCCCCGGGAAGAGCGTCCCCGCGAAGAAGCCGTCCAGCCGCGCGATGAACGCCTCGCGGCCCCCCATCGCCTCCACCAGCCACTCGGGGCGGTGCAGCACGTGCCACGAATACTGCAGCGCCGTCGCCTCCGTGTAGTCCGGCGTCGATCCCACCCGCGCCGGCTCGAACGGCGTCCGCCAGTTCCCCTTCGAGTCGCGCCCCCTGAAGCAGAGCGTCGCGCGGTCGAAGAGGTTCGTGAAGTTCCACGAGCGGCGGGTGAAGAACGCCGCGTCCTCCACCTTGCCCAGCCGCCGCGCCAGCTGCGCCGCCTTGAAGTCGTCGAAGCAGCATTCGAGCGTGCGCGAGACGCTCTCCCGGCGGATGACGTCAAACGGATAGTAGCCGTACCTGTCGTAGACCTCCCAGTCCGTGCGGCGCGGGTAGGTCTTCCCCTTCCCGGGCCGTTCGGACTTCGTGAGCGTGTCGCGCACCGCGCGGTACGCCTTCTCCGCGTCGATTCCCTCGAACCCGTGCAGGCACGCATCCACCACCACCGGCACGGCGTGCGAGCCGATCATCCCGCCCGTCTCGCGCCCCCACAGCTCCCATTGCGGCAGATACCCCCACTGGTCGTAGTGCGCCAGCAGCGAGTTCACGAACCCGCCCACGCGCTCGGGCACAAGCGTCTCGTAGAGCGGATGCGCGTTGCGGAACGTGTCCCACAGCGAGAAGGTCGAGTAGCGCGGCGCCTCGCCGGCGTCGGCGATGTCGTTCGGCTGGATGCAGAGATGGTAGACCGCCGTCGCCACCGACGCGCGCTCCCCCTCGGGCGCCGCCGCCACCTTCGCCCGCGCGAGCAGCGGCTCCCACGCCGCGCGCGTCCCCGCCACAAGCCCCTCGAAGCTCTCCCCCGCCTCCGCCGCGAAGTTGCGTTCGGCCCCTTCGACGGACTTCGCCGAAACGGCGACCGCCACCTCCACCACGCCCCCCTCCGCGAAGAGCGCGGCCACGCGCGGCCCCTTGTCGCCCGGCGCGCGCGGCAGCTCCACCACCCGCTCCGGCTCGCGGCTGAACTCCACCACATACCCGATGTCGCGCGGCGCCCAGATCTCCGAGTGGTTGAGCCCCCTCCAGCGGCGCGGCGAGACACGCTCCGCCCGGCACGCCGTCGTCAGGTTCGGCAGATAGGACTTCTCGCGGTAGAGCCCCCACGGGAAGTCCAGCAGCACGCCCCCCTGCCGCCCCTGCGGGAACGTCAGCCGG
>JBJEWG010000133.1:0-13232 GCA_051884935.1 Kiritimatiellia bacterium
AACATCGATTTTGGAGGCACGCCACTTCTTTTTCCTGCGTCGGGTGGTCGGGCCTTTCCTGAAGGGACGCAGAACGAGGACAGGCCCGATCCTTGCGAAGTGCAACAAAAACGAGGGCTAGAAAGAAGCACGCACATGGCAGAAAACACAGAAGTCAATCCGCCTGACACGCCACGAATGGAAACAAACATCGTATTCGAGGCGCCAAAGAAATCAGTCGGGCAGTCAATCGCCACGGTGTTCATAGAGATCCTTATTGGTCTCGCTATATTTGCAGGACTGGCATATGCGTTCCTGAACTTCACATCAGATGGCGAGAAACTGAAGTACAAATACGAATGTAAAAGCCGCGACACGATCAAGTCGCTTAATGACGGGCTCGAATTTTGCCGTTTTTACGCATCATACAAGGGACATCCACCTTCCAAAGACGAGGTCTTCGAGATACTTATGGAACGCATCAGAAATCCTCGAACGCAATACCGTCTGCCCTCGGGGAAAACCCTGCCTTACTGGAACGCAAAGGACGGATTTGGACACGACATCAGCATCGACGTCAATCCGCAGACGAGAACCATCAAACTGACATCTCCGGGGATATTGCCGCTTCCAGGCGACAAGCCGTGTTTCTTTAACGTAATCCGTGAAACATCCTATTGAAGAATGGAGAACAGACAATGAAAGATGCAGAAAAAGAAACGCGAATCAAGCAGAAGAAGTCGTTCATGGAATGGCTCGTGGAAGACTTCCGCAACGACTTGCGATCATGGCGGGGGTGTGTCTTCGGCGCTGTCGCCGGGTATGTGGTCAGCTACTTCTTCCAAGACGAGTTTGTCAGAGCGTTTGTGGGATTCTTCGATTACATGGGCCATTTCTGCGACATACTATTCACTTTCGAAGACAGGGGGTTTGCAATCACTGCATTCAAGGCTTGGATTTCAATCGCCATCGGCATGGCAATCGGCGGATCGATTGAAAAGAAGTTGATTGAAAAAGGCAGGATCAAGGCGTGGTCGCGAAAAAGGCCAGATGGACAAGGCGAACGGCAGGAGTAATCCTGTTGGCGTTCGGACACTCTGAATCCGCGTGTCGTCTTTCGCGCTGAAGCTCTATTCCTCCCCCTGTTTTCCGATTGCCTTGGCAGGCGCGGCGTGCTACACTGGGCCGCGTTCGGAGCGAAAGGAGTGGTGATGCGGAAAATCAACTGGGTGGCTTGGGTTGGGTGTCTGCTGACGCTGATGGCGGTGCGGGGCGTGTGGGCGGAGGGCCGACCTGGGCAAACCGATGACCGGCTTGCGGCGGGGTTCGAGCGGGTGCCGGACGCGGCGAAGCCGTGGTGCTACTGGTGGTGGATCAACGGGCACGTTGACAAGGAGACGATCACCGCCGACCTTGAGGCGATGAAGCGGCTGGGATTCGGCGGACTGCTGATGTTCGATTCGCGCGGCTACTGGGACGATGAAAGCCATGTGGTGAATCCAAAGCCCGAGACCGCGTTCATGAGCCCCGAATGGCAGGATTATGTGGTGCACGCCATCCGGGAGGCGGCGCGGCTCGGCCTCGCGTTCACGATGAACATGAGTTCCTCGGGCGGCAAGCTGGATGGCCCGTGGGACGTGGGGGTGGACGCCCCGAAGCGGCTCGTCTACAAAATCTATCCCGCCGACACGGCGCCCGAGGCGTTCGAGGCGCCGGACCTGCCGTTCTACCACGAGATCGCGGCGCAGACGGTGTGGTATACGGGGGCGGACCTCGTACCAGGCGACTGGCGGAACGGCGGCGACGGCGTCTACACGATGAGCGCTTCGAGCGGCGCGCGGCTCGACGGCGGGTCTGGGGAGCGGCCGCGCGTGCTGGCGGCGGCGGGCGCGCCCGGGGCGAAGCGCGTGGTCGTGCGGTTCGGCTACACGGTTCTGCCGGGGCATGAACACGACGTGGACGTGCTGGACCCGCGCGCGGTGACGGGGCACTACCTGCGCTTTCAGGGCGAACTCCAGCGGAAGATACCCGATCTCGTGGGGCGCGACCGAACGCTCACGGCGCTTTACTCCATCTCGTGGGAGGGGACGATGCCCACCTGGACGGGTGACTTCGTGGCGGAGTTCAGAAAACACACGGGGCGCGACATCCGTCCCGACCTGCCGCTTCTGGCCGGTTTCGAGCGTGCGGACAAGGCGGCGAACGCGGCCTTTCTGCGCGCCTACCGCCGCGCGCGCAACGACATGTTCCGCGAGAACTTCTACGGCACGATGCGCGATCTGTCGCACGCCCGCAACCTCGACTGGTTCTCCGAGAGCGGCGGGCCGTGGCAGCGCGGCCCGGCCCTCTTCCGCGAGGCGGACCAGCTGCGGTACCTCGCCGTGAACGACCTTCCCCAGGGCGAGTTCTGGCCGTGCGCGCGCGCCGGCCGGGCGCGGGCCGCCGGGCGCTTCCACACACGCGCGGCCGTCTCGGCGGCCCACGTCTACGGCCGGCCCCGCGCCTCGGCCGAGGCGTTCACGCACATGATGCGCCACTGGTCCGTCGATCCCGCCTTCCTCAAGCAGCCGGGCGACCAGGCGTATGCGGACGGCGTGAACCACTTCGTGTGGCACACGTTCACCTGCTCGCCGCGGAAGTTCGGCGTGCCGGGCGCCGAGTACTTCGCCGGCTCGCACATCAACCGCAACGTCACCTGGCACCGCGACTTGGAGGGATTCGTCCGCTACCTCGGCCGCTGCCAGTGGATGCTTCAGCAGGGGGTTCCCGTGGTGGACTACGCGGTCTACGCCGGCGACCGGCCCTACCAGCACTGGGGACGCTACCGCGACAAGCCCTACGACGCCTCGAAGACGCGCCTGCCGGAGGGGTACGCCTACGACCTCGTCAACGACGAGGCCCTGCTGACGCGCGTGATGGCGAAGGACGGGCGGCTGGCGCTGCCGAACGGCATCAGCTACGGCGCGCTGGTGGTCGATCCCGAGTTCCCCGACGAGCCGCTGGACCCGGCGGTGACGGCGAAGATCGCGGCGTTCAGGTCCGCCGGCGTTCCCGTCGTGGCGGGGGTGGAGGTGCGGGAGGCCTCGCCGGTGAAGGGGCTGTTGCCGGACTTCGAGGCGACGCCCGGCGCGCCGGGGAGGCCCCGCGCGACCGCCGCGCACCGCCGCCTCGCGGGGGCGGGGGGCGACATCTACTTCGTGACGGGCGACGGCGCCTTCGAGGCGACGTTCCGCGTCGCCGGGCGCGCAGCCGAGCTCTGGGACCCCGTCAGCGGCGCGCGCGGCTGCGTGCCGACGACTCAGACGCCCGACGGGCGCACGAGAATCGCCCTCGACTTGCCGATGGACGGCTCGGTGTTCGTCGTCTTCCGGGAGAAGGGCGCGACTACGTTGGGGCCGGTGCGGCGGACGGCGGACCTGACGACGCTCGCTGGTCCCTGGCGGGTCTCGTTCCGCTACCCTGCGGGCATTGCGGCGCCGCCGCCGGCGCCCGTGACGATGACGGATCTGCGCGACTTCACGAGCTTCGACGCGGACGAACTCCGCTATTTCGCCGGTACGGCGACCTACCGCCAGACGGTGCATTTGACGGCGGCGGAGGCGGAGGCTGCGGTGGGGCTTGCCCTCGGCGAGCTGCCGAGCGGCACGGCGCGCGTCTTCGTGAACGGCGTGGACTGCGGCGTCGCCTGGTGCGCGCCCTGGGAGGTGCCGGCGAAGTTCCGCGCGGGCGAGAACGAGATCGCGGTCGAGGTGACGAACAACTGGCACAACCGTCTGCTCGGGGACTGCTTTCTGCCGGAGGGGGAGCGGGTGACGCGGAGCACGCTGCGCTATTGGAACGTCGCGCGGACGGGGGACGAGCGGAACCCGTGGAAGCAGAGGCCGACGGTGTACTCGGGCTACGCCGTCTCCGACCCGCTCCAGCCCTCCGGCCTGAGGGGGCCCGTCCGGATTCTCCGCGCGCGCTGAGCCGGGGCGCGGGAGAGTTGAGCGCGGGCGGGTGGTTGTGTTATACTCCCCGCCATGAAGAGACTTACATTCCTACAGGTGTTCGCCGCCGCGGCGGCTGGACTCGTCTTCGTCGCGCGGGCCTCGTTCGGCCCGCTTTCGCCGTCCGCGCAGCCGTGCGAACGCCAATACATCTGGCCGGAGGGCAAGATGCCGCACGCGCAGGCGCACCAGATCGCCGCGACGACGGGTGAGGCGCAGCGGCCGGGATTCCGGGCGGACGACTTCCGCAGGCCGTACATCGACTGGTTCGCGCCGAATCCCGCGAGCAAGACGGACGTGTGCGTGCTTGTGGTCTCCGGCGGCGGGTTCGCCTGCTGCTGCGACGCGGAGCGGCTTCAGCCGGCGATCGACCGGTTCGTGCGCGCGGGGTTCACCGTGGCGAACCTGACCTACCGCACGCCGCGCCCGGAGGGGCTGCCCATCCACCAGTCCGCCTGGGAGGACGCCCAGCGCGCCGTGCGCGTGGTGCGGAGCGAGGCGGCGAAGCGGGGCTTCAACCCGTCGAAGATCGGCGCGACGGGCATCTCGGCCGGGGCGAAGACGGTGCTGCTGCTGGCGACGAGCTCGCTGACGCCGGCCTACGCGCCCGTGGACGAGATCGACAAGCTGCCGTGCAACCTGCTCTTCGCGATTCCGCAGGCGCCGTCGTTCGTGCTGACGGACGGCGAGGGGACCCAGAACCAGCGGGACGGCGACGCGCCGGACGTGAAGATCGTGCCGGAGCTCAAGTTCGACGCGCAGACCTGCCCGATGTGCTTCTTCCAGGGCGGGCTCGACGACTACTCCCCGAACGGCTCGACGCAGATCTACCGCCAGCTGCGGCGGATGAAGATACCCGCCGAGCTGCACCTCTTCGCCGACCGGCCGCACGGCTTCCACGGCGACATGAACAAGGGCGACGAGGGGGAGGCGAGCGACCACTGGTTCACGCGCGCGGAGGAGTTCATCCGCCAGATGAACTTCGACGGGCGGCTGGGGGCCGAGGAGAGCTTGATGAAGCGCTTCCCGGACGATTCCGCGCGCGGCGCCTACGCGAAGGAGGAGGTCTGGCCGAAGGGGCTGATGCCGAACGCCCAGACGAACCAGTGCACGCCCTACATCGAGTGGCACATACCGAAGACGCTCAGGACGAAGGCCATCCAGATCATCTACTCCGGCGGGGCGTACATGGGCAACGGGCCGGACGGCTTCGAGGTGGCGCCGGCGCGGCGGTATCTGAACGCGAAGGGCATGACGGTCGTGACGATGCGCTACCGCGCGCCGCGCCCGCAGGGCCTCGCGAAGCACACCACGGCGTGGCAGGACCTGCAGCGCGCCATCCGCATCGTGCGCTCGAAGGCCGCCGCAAAGGGGCTGGACCCGGACCGCATCGGCATCATGGGGTCCTCCGCGGGCGGCCACCTGACGCTGATGGGGGCGACCTCGTCGAAGCATCGCGCCTACTGGCCGATCGACGACCTCGACAAGATTTCCTGCGGCGTGCAGTGGGCCATCGCCATCTACCCCGCCTATGCTCTCACGGACGGCGGCAATGCCCACAACAAGACGGGGGGCAACGCGGACGACGCGCGCCTCGTGCCGGAGTTCTCGTTCGACCTGGCGACCTGCCCGATTCTCTTCATCCACGGCGATGCGGACGGGTGGGCCGCGATGAACTCGGTGAAGTGCTGGGAGCAGCTGCGCCGCATGGGCATCCAGGGCGAACTGCACACGCTCGCGACGCGAAATCACTGCTTTCAGCGCACAGCCGCGCCCGGAACTGGCAGTTATACGTGGATTGGCCGCATCTGGGAATTCATGAACCACAGGGGCTGCAACCGCTAGGAAAGTTTTTTGAAGAAAGTGTGTTGATATCAGACGGGAGTCGCCTACTCCCAATTGGACAAAGCCAACCAACTGTCCGTACCGCTCCAGGACCTCCCCATTTCCTGGAGCGGTCTTTTTATGGTATACTGTCGGCATGGAGTTCAAAATGAAGAAGTTGTCCGTGGTCCTCGTCCTTGTTCTCGCATTGGCGGGATGCCGCCGCACGGACGTCCGCACGTTCACCATCGACGTGCCGAAGGCCACGGAGGCTGACGTGCCCGCGCTCGTCGCCTCCCTCGCGCCCTATGGCGGCGTGGAGAAGGCGAGCATTGC
Organism: Kiritimatiellia bacterium; assembly: GCA_051884935.1. Classification (GTDB taxonomy): domain Bacteria; phylum Verrucomicrobiota; class Kiritimatiellia; order RFP12; family UBA1067; genus RUG572. The sequence goes on from JBJEWG010000133.1 coordinate 6,129, forward strand.
GTTCGACGCGGCCGCGCACAAGCTGACGCTCAAGTACGACTCGATGCAGATCGCGAAGAAGAACATCGAGATGGCGATTGCCAAGGCCGGCTTCACGGCCAACGGCGTGACGCCCGAGTCCATCGGCGCGAAGTCGAAGTAAGAGACCGGGCAGACCGGGGGCCGCGCGATGTCCTCTTTGGCAGAGGGGCTCTCCTTATTCAGAACGTGGATTGCGCTGGAGCGTGGGCTCGCGCCGAAGACGCTTGAGGCGTATGGCCGCGACGTCGGCGCGTTCATCGCCTTTCTGAAGGGGCGCGGGCGTGCGGACGTGCGCGAGATCACGCGCGCGGATGTCGTCGATTATCTGGAGAAGATGCGGAAGGACCGGAAGCGGTCCTCGACGCGCGCGCGGGCGTTCGTCGCGCTGCACGAGTTCCTGCACCATCTCAAGGAGGAGGGGATGGTGGGCATCGACGTGGCGGAGGGGCTGGAGGCGCCGAAGAAGAACCTCGTGCTGCCGCGCGTCCTCGACGAAGACGCCACGCGGCGCTTGGTGACGTCCGTCAATGGCGTCACGCCGCGCGACCTGCGCGACCGCGCCATGCTGGAGGTGCTGTACGACTGCGGGCTGCGCGTGAGCGAACTCTGTTCGCTGGAGGTGCGGGACTTCATCTCGGACGCTGAGGTCGTCCGCTGTCGCGGGAAGGGCTCGAAGGAGCGCGTGGTGCCGATGGGCGTCGCCTGCGGCCACGCCGTTCGGCGGTATCTGGAGTCCGCTCGGGAGAGCTTCGTGAAGGGGAACGCCGCCGAGCGGCATCTCTTCGTGACGCGCCTGGGTCGCTCGTTCTCGCGGATTGGCGTGTTCAAGCTGCTCCGCGAACGCGCGGCGGCCGCGGGGATCGATCCCTCCGCCATCTCCCCGCACGTGCTGCGGCACTGCTTCGCGACGCACATGCTGGCGCACGGCGCGGACATTCGCGCCATTCAGGACATGCTGGGGCACGCCTCGATCTCGACGACGCAGATCTACACGCACGTCGATCAGAGGCGGCTCGCGGATGTCCACCGGCTCCATCACCCGCGCGCCGAGGAGCTTCCTGCGGCGCGTCGACCTTGAAAAAAGGGGATTTTCTTGGTTTTCCCCTTGCACGGCGGCGAAAAAACCGTTATTCTATCGGCATCGCGAGCGAAAGTCTGTCTCGCCAATTAAAAGGGAACGAACAACATGGCTAAGAAAGAACTGGTTCCGACCACAAAGAGCGGCTTGATGGCCGCGCTCGCCGCCGCCGGCGATGTCAAGAAGGCTCAGGCCGTCGCCATCTACGACAAGCTCATCGAGCTCGCGTACGAGGGGGCCCGCCAGAACGAGAAGGGCTGGGTCATTCCTGGCCTCGGCAAGCTCCTGATCAAGAAGCAGGGCGCGCGCAAGGTCCGCAACCCGCAGACCGGCGAGGAGATCAAGAAGCCCGCGTGCAAGGTCGCGAAGTTCCGCCTTGCCAAGGCCGCGAAGGACGCGCTCGTTCCGCCGAAGGCGAAGAAGTAAGGATTGCTTGCTTCTGCGGGGAGGCGGTCCGAGGCCGGCCTCCTCGTGTTGAACGACAGGACGCATCTCACACGTGTGGGATGCGTTTCTGTTTGGCTTCGGGTTTCGAGTAAGGATGTGCGATGAAAAGATTTGAGTTCCTCCTGTTGTCCGTCTGCGCGCTTGTGTTCGGCGTTGGCGCGTGGGACGGACAGTTTGTCCTCCACACGGGTGATTCCGGCCACAGCCCGGAACGCATTCAGGACGCGGCGACGGCGGGCGTCCGCTTCACGGCGGAGCGGACGTTCTCCGCCGTCTCGGCCTGCTGCCCCAGCTATGGCAACAACGTCGGCGGCCTCACGCTCGCGCTCTATCCCTGGGCGGGAAGCGTGGAGGCCTCCCGCGCGCGCGGCGCGCTGGAGACGAAGCGCTTCGAGAACTTCGCCGACAACGCGACGCTCGTCCTTGCGTTCGGGCCGCGTCCCGCCGGCGTCTACTACGCGGAGCTCTCGCAGGGCACGGAGACCGTGGGCGTGTGGAAGGCGCGTCAGGGGGCGGAGGGCGTTCAGGCGTTCTTGAACGGCGCGCCCGTGACCGACGGGTGCTATGAGTTCGCCGTGACGCTGACGGGGCTGGCCGTGCCGTTCTACGGCGAGCGCGCGCTCTACGAACTTCTTTCGGGGCCGACGCTCGCGCCCGCCGAGACGGACGGCGTTTCGGACGAACACGGCGCGCTCATCCCCAACCGCGCGTTCGCGGCGCGCGACCTCGAAGCGGACACCTGGGACGCGATGGACGGTCTGGGCCGCGCCCTCGGCTCGTCGTGTACGCATCCGGCGCCGCGCCCGAAGAAGAAGGTTGGACTCTTCTACTGGACCTGGCACGAGGCCCACACGAGCGCCCGGAATCCCCGGAACAACGCCGAGATCCTTGCCGCCGACCCCACGCTCGCGGAGCGCCCCGACGACCCGAAGTGGGGGCCGTTCTGGCAGAACCACCACTGGGACGAGCCGCTGTTCGGCTACTATCGCACGACCGACGCCTGGGTGTCGCGCCGTCACGCGCAGATGCTCGCCGAGGCGGGCGTGGACACCGTCGTTTTCGATGCGACGAATGGGGACCTCACGTGGATGGACTCCTTCTGGACCTTTGCGAAGACCTGGGCGTCCCTCCGCCGGGATGGACTCCGCACGCCGCAGTTCGTCTACATGCTGCCGTTCGGCGCCCAGCCCGTCCAGGTGGTGAGCCTTCTACAGCTCTACCGCGACATCTACCGCCCCGGCAAATACCGCGACCTCTGGTTCTACTGGGAGGGCCGCCCGCTCATCCACGCGAATCCCCTTGAGGTCTGGCGGCAGGCGAAGGACCCCCAGACGGACGCCGCGCGCCGCAGGGACCTTGAGGAGATTCTGCGGTTCTTCACCTTCCGTCCGCTTCAGGCGGGCTACACCCAGGGCCCCACGGCCCAGAACCAGTGGAGCTGGCTCGAGTGCTATCCCCAGCACGCCTACGGGCGCCGCGCCGACGGCACGGTGGAGATGTGCGCGGCCGGCGTTGCGCAGAACCACTCGCCGAAGAAGATGAACGGCGGGCGCGGCCTCGCCGCGATGAACGACGCCAACGTGTTCGGGCGCGCCTACATGGGCCCCTCCGAGGCCGAGCTCAGGCCGGGCGAACAGCTCTACTACGGCGAGGACCGCAATCCGCATCGCGGCGAGCCGAACCGCTTCCTCTGGTGCGACAACTTCGCCCAGCAGCTGGCCCACGCCCGCGCGATCGACCCCGACTATCTCTTCATCACGGGATGGAACGAGTACATGGCCACCTACTTCGCCGACTGGATGGGGCGGAGGGGCGCGTTCCCCGACCAGTATTCGCCCGCGTTCAGCCGCGACATCGAGCCGAGCGCCGGCGTGATGAAGGACCACGCCTACTACCAGTTCGTCGATGGCGTGCGCGCCTTTCGCGGGGTGCGCCCCCAGCGGGCCGCCCACGAGCGCCCCGTCTACCGCGACGCCTGCGGCGACACGCTGCCGCGCGACGCGGCCGGGTACGGCGACATCCGCTACCGCGACGCGACGGGCCGCAACGACATCACGGACTGCTTCGTCGAGCACGACGCCGAGACGATCCGCCTCCGCGTCGCCTGCGCGGCCCCCCTCACGCCCCGCACCGATCCCGCCTGGATGCGCCTCTTCCTCTCCGTGGCCCTTCAGGCCGACGATCCGCGCCCGAACTGGAACCACTTCCACTTCGTCGTCAACCGCGTCGCCCCGCCGGACGACCACACGGCGGTGCTCGAAGCCTGCACGGGCGGCTGGGCGTGGCGCGAGGTGGCGCGCGTGCCGATGAAGCTCGCGGAGAACACGCTTGAGATCGCCGTCCCCCGCGCTATGATCGGCCAGACGGCGCGCGTGGACATCCGCTTCAAGTGGGCGGACAACACGCCCGGCCCCTCCGGCGACGGCGACGTGCTCGACTTCTACCGCCACGGCGACGCCGCCCCGGACGGTCGTTTCCTCTACCGCTACTTCGAGCGGTAACTGCCGAGTTTTGATACACTACCGGCATGAAGAAATGTCATATGCCGGTTGTGGCCGCGCTGGCGCTGTGCATGAGCGCCTCTGCCGCGGAGGTTCCCGTCGTTCGCGAGACGGATGTTGTGGTGGTCGGCGGCTCGTCCGCGGCCGTTTCGGCGGCCCTCGCCGCGAAGGAGGCGGGGGCGGACGTCTTTCTGATCGCACCGCGCCCCTACCTTGGTGAGGACGTGGCGGGCACGCTGCGCATCGCGCGCGACCCCTCCGACGACGCCCGCTCGCCGCTCTTCCGCGAGTTCTTCAACCCCGCGCTGGCGGACCGCAGGGGAATGCCCTACGTCTACACGATGGACGCGCGGCCCGAGAAGCCGCACCCGGACCCGAAGGGCGTCTGCCTGAACGACGGCAAGTCCGGCACGCCCACGCACGACAGCGTCCAGTTCAACGGCGACGTCACGGTCACGGCGGACCTCGGGGCCGTGAAGACGATCTCCGGCGTGCGGCTTGAGACCTACTTCCGCCCGAACCCGCCCGCCGGGCAGCTGCGCGGCGGGAGCGGCTACAAGACCCGGGCGATGCGCGTCTCCACGAGCGCGGACGGCGCCACGTGGTCGGCGCCCGTCGTGACCGAGTCCGCCGCCAGCGTGGGGACCGATCGGCGCATTCTGCTTGTGGACGTCGCCACCGCGTGCCGCTACGTGCGCGTGGTCTGCGAGAAGGGCGTCGAGGCCCCGCGCCAGCTGCTCGCCGAGCTCACCATCCTCGCCGCGGCCGAGAGCCCCACCGCCCTCGCCGCGCGCACCACGCCGTTCCACGTGAAGCGCGCGCTCGACCGGGCGATGCTTGCCGCCGGCGTGTCGTATCTCACCGGCTCGCTCGTGTGCGACGTCTTAAAGGACGACGCCGGGCGCTTCGCGGGCGTCGTGATGGCGAACCGCAGCGGCCGCCAGATCGTTCGCGCCAAGGTGCTTGTGGATGCGACGCCCCGCGCGCGCGCCGCACGCCTCGCGGGGGGCCGCACCGCCGCCTTCCCGGAGGGCGCCTACACCTTCCGCCGCGTGGTCGTCGCCGGTGAGGCCCCACACGGCGAGGGCGTGGCGGCTCGTCCCCTCACGGACGCCTTTCCCGTCGCGGTGAAGAACCACCTCAAGCCCGACCACCCGAACGCGATCTCGGCGCGCGTGTGGGAGTGCACGCTCGACATCCCGATGAAGGACGGCTCGGCCCGTTCCTTCGCCGCCGCTGAGCAGATCGCCCGCGACCGCACCTTCGTGCCGACCCAGGTCGATGCCGCGAACTCCCTCGTGTTCCTGGCGCCGGACCACTTCCTCTGCCGCGCGGCGGGGACGGCGTGGGCGGGCGCGGACGCCCTGGACCTCGCCTGCCTCCAGCCGAAGGATACGGCGGGCGTGTACGTGCTCGGTCCGCTCGCGGACGTGCCGCGCGCCGTCGCGGCCGAGCTGACGAAGCCGGGGGCGTATCTGATGGTCGGCTCGCGCGTGGGGCGCGCCGCCGCCGCGCAGGCGAAGTCCCTCCCGGCGGCGACGGGCGCGCTCGTCGCCGCGTCGGCCGCCCTCCCCGGCGCGTCGGCGGACGCCGTCGCCGGCGGCACGGTGGGCGAACACCACGGGCAGCTGCCGGCCTATCTCGTGACCGCGCGCGGCGCGGTGAGCCTGCCCGACGCGCTGCCGGTGCTGGCCGACTGCGACACGATCGTCGTCGGCGCGGGCACGGGCGGCGGCCCGGCCGGCATCGCGGCGGCCCGCCACGGCGCCCGCACGCTCGTCTGCGAATACCTTTACGTGGAGGGCGGCGTGCAGACGGACGGCCTCATCGGCTACTACTACTTCGGCAACCGCGTGGGCTTCACGAAGGAGATCGACGAGGGCACGCGCGCGCTCGGCAGCGTCTTCCCGCAGGCGAAGAGCGAATGGTACCGCGCCGAACAGCGCAAGGCGGGCGCGGAGATCTGGTTCGGCTCGTTCGTGAACGGCGTCTTCGTGCGCGACGGGCGCGTGGCCGGCGTGGTGGTGGTGATGGAGGACGGCACGCGCGGCCTCGTCACCTGCCGCAACGCGATCGACGCCACCGGCAACGCCGAGCTGCCCGCGATGGCGGGCGAGGAGACGGAGTTCATCACCGACGAAGAGCTTTCCGTGCAGGGCGTCGGCCAGGCCCAGAACACGATGGGCGTGGCCTACGCCAACTCGGATATCGGCTTCGTGGACGACACGGACGCGGCGGACGTCTTCTACTTCGCGCTGCGCTCCCGCCTCAGTCTGCCCGAGAACACCTGGGACCAGGCGCAGGTGATCAACAGCCGCGAGCGCCGCCGCATGATCGGCGCGTTCTACATGCACTCCCGCGACGTCGTCAACGAGCGCACCTACCCGGACATCATCACCCGCACCTACTCCAACTTCGACTCGCACGGCCAGACCCGCGACGACCTTTTCTTCATCCAGGACCCCGGCCACAAGCCGATGTACGTGAATCTGCCGTACCGCTGCCTGCTGCCGAAGACGCTCAACGGCCTGCTCGTCACCGGCCTCGGCATGAGCGCCCACCGCGACGCGATGCCGATCCTGCGTATGCAGCCCGACATCCAGAACCAGGGCTACGCCGCCGGAACCGCCGCCGCGATGGCCGTCAACGGCGGCACAACGGTCCGGGACATCGACGTGAAGGCCCTTCAGCGCCATCTGGTGGAGAAGGCGATCCTCAAGCCCGAGGACCTCGGCATGAAGGACAACTTCCCGCTGCCCGACACGACCTTCGACCAGGCCGTCGCCGATCTGGCGGACGACTACAAGGGTCTGCCCGTGCTGATGACGGATGCCTCGCGCGCCCTCCCCCGCCTTCAGGGCGCCTTCCACGCCGCCGAGGGCGAGGCGAAGTTCATCTACGCCCACGTGCTCGCGATGATGGGCCGGCCGGACGGCGAGCGGCAGCTGCTCGCGAAGTTCTCGGCGATGGACTGGGACAAGGGCTGGAACTACCGCGGCATGGGGCAGTTCAACCGCAGCGTGAGCTGGGTGGACAGCTACGCGATCGCACTCGGCC
>JBJEWG010000134.1:0-13168 GCA_051884935.1 Kiritimatiellia bacterium
CCCCGCGTCCCAAATTTCTACTAACTTTTCCCAAGTTAAGCTGCGAAATACACTAGACCACCCCCGCGCTCCCCCTAGCAATCCCCGCGCACCATCCCGCCATATCTGCCCCATTCGCCGAAACACCGCCCGGTTTCAGAAACTCCGAGCGTTTACAAAGGGGCGGTTCTAACGAACCGCCTGATGCTTCGCGCTTTCTCAACGACCTTTCTTTGACCAAATGGCGACTGATTTTGAGTCCGGCGTCTTCGACGCCGCTAAATTCCCTGCGCGCCACACCGACATATCTGCCACATTCGCCGACACGCCGCTCGGTTTTAGAAACTCCGAGCGTTTGCAAAGGGCGGTTCTAACGAACCGCCTAATGCTTCGCGCTTTCTCAACGACCTTTCTTTGACCAAATGGCGACTGATTTTGAGTCGGTATCTTCGATGCCGGGGAATCCCCCGCCTGAGGTTTCACACGCCTCAACGCCTTCTTTCTATCAATCAACAGCTTCCCTCTATCAAAAAGGCACGACAAGAAGTCTCGGTTCCGTGGCAGGGGCATCCGCCCCCTGCCAACCCCTATTCCTCATATACCAGCCCCCATCCCTCATATGCCAGCCACCATTCCTTATATATAGGTATAGCCTTATATATAAGAGAGAGGCAAGTGGCCGATGGTGGTGGTATACAGGGGTAAATGGCCGACGGTGGCGAAGGGTCCTCATCCACCGCACACGGCGTCGAAGACGCCGACACAAAACCAATCACTTGTTGAGTCAGTGAAATGTCGTTGAGGAAACGCGAAGCATCAGGCGGTTCGTTAGAACCGCCCTTTGCAAACGCTCGGAGTTCTCCATTCTCCTGGAGGGTGAGGGGCGGCGGACTTGTCCATTATGCCGACTCTGGCCTCAGAGCCGCCTCACTTATCGAGAATCCGTCCATCCAGCGAGATGGTGACAACCTGCCAGGGGATGAACTTGCCGCTTTCCTGCAGCGCCTTCTTCGCCGCGAGTTCGAGCCCTCCGCAGCACGGAACCTCCATGCGGACGATGGTCACAGACTTGATGTCGTTCTGGCGGATGATCTCGCCGAGCTTCTCCGAATAGTCGATCTGGTCGAGCTTCGGGCAGCCGATGAGGGTAATCCTGCCGCGCATGAACTCCTGATGCATGTTCGCGTAGGCATACGCCGCGCAATCCGCCGCGATGAGCAGCTTCGCGCCATTGAAGTAGGGCGCGTTCACCGGCACGAGCTTGATCTGGCACGGCCACTGGCCGAGCTGGGACCCGACCGCCTCGTTCCGACACGGCGCGGGCGCGGCCTCCTGAGGGGACGTGCGGCTGAAGGCGCGCATCATCCGGCCGGGGCAGCCCCCGGACGGCGGCGTGTGGCCCCCGCGCGCCTTCTTGGCGGCCTCCACGGCCTGCTCGTCGTAGGGGGCCGCCTCGCGCTCCTCGAACGTGATCGCGCCGGTCGGGCAGCTCGGCAGGCAGTCGCCCATGCCGTCGCAGTAGTCGTCGCGAAGGAGCTTCGCCTTCCCGTTCACCATGCCGATCGCGCCCTCGTGGCAGGCGTTCGCGCACGCGCCGCAGCCGTTGCACTTCGATTCGTCGATGTGGATGATCTTTCGCTTCATGGTCCAACTCCCTTCCGAATGCGATCAGAACGCGACCGCGAGGGACCTCTTCGGAAGCCCCCGGTCATGCCCCGACCCCTTTCTCAATGACAACGGCCGTTCCGCTTTCTGGCGCAGTCCGCGCCAGCCGCACCGCCCGGACCGAGACAGCGGTAGCAGATTTCGTTTTCGAGGGGCTGCCCCGCGAAATAGGCGTCCAGATTCGCATAGGTCGTCGTCGCGATGTTCGCGAGGGCCTCCCGGGTCAGGAACGCCTGATGCGAGGTGACGAGCACGTTGGGCATCGAGACGAGAAGCGCAAGGGTCTCGTCGCGCGCAACCACGTCGGACTTGTCCTCGTAGAACCATTCGCTCTCCTCCTCGTAGACGTCGAGGCCCGCCCCGCCGATTCTGCCCGAGCGAAGCCCCTCCAGCAGCGCCGCACTGTCGATGAGCGCGCCGCGCGAGGTGTTGACGAGAAGGACGCCCCTCTTCATCTTCGCGACGGCCCCCGCGTCCACGAGGTGGCGGGTCTCGGGCGTTAGGGGACAGTGGAGCGAGATCACGTCCGCCTCGGCGAGCAGCCTGTCGAGCGGCACGTACTCGACGTCGAGTTCGTTCACGGGAAAGCGGTCGTAGGCGAGAACGCGCATCCCGAAGCCCTTGCAGATGCCAGCGAAGATCCGCCCGATCTTCCCCGTTCCGATGACCCCGGCGGTCTTCCCGTGAAGGTCGAATCCGGTCAGCCCCGCGAGCGAGAAGTTGAAGTCCCGCGTCCGCGCCGCGGCCTTGTGGAGCCGGCGGTTGAGCGTCAGGAGAAGCGCCATCGCGTGTTCCGCAACCGCATAGGGCGAATACGCGGGAACGCGCACGACGGATAGCCCCTTCTCGTAGGCGGCCCGGAAGTCCACGTTGTTATAGCCCGCGCACCGCATGGCGATGACCTTCACGCCATAGGCGGCGAGCGCCTCCATGACCCCGGCGTCCAGCTCGTCGTTCACGAACGCGCACACCGCGTCAGCCCCTTCCGCCAGCGGCACGGACTCGCCCGTGAGGCGCGTCTCGAAGTAGCGGACCTCGTAGCGCCCGTTGTTCAGCGCGTCGAACGACTCGCGGTCGTAGGGCTTTGCATCAAAGAATGCGATATTCTTCATACTCCGTCATCTCCTCTTCTGCCGTTTCACGTGGACGGGCGCCGACGGCGGCACGCACGCGCCTGGATCACTTCGCCGCTTCGGCGGCGGCCTGAAACCGTTCGCGGTTGATCCACAGGCCCAGCGCGGGATTCGGGATGAAGTAAATCTCCTCGCCATCGACGACGTTGACGCCGTATTTCAGCTTCGCGGGATCGTACTTCGCGGCCATCTCGTCGTAGTCGGCGGCCTTGAAGCCCACGCCCTCGACCTCCTCCCGGGTGATGTTCTTCACGCAGTAGGTGATCGAGAAGCGTCCGTCGGAGGAGCCGTGGATGAGGTGCGCGGCCGCGCCCATGTTCGCGCGCAGGTCCGCGCTCTCCGGCTGGTTGAAGACTTCGAGCGTGTGGAGGCGGCCGCGGTAGCCGTACTTGCGGATCAGGGCGTCAACCGCCTTGTCCTCGCCGAACTGGCGCACGCCCGGCGCCAGCACGATCAGCTCGCCGCCGTCCGCCATCGCCATGCGCGTGCGGTAGATGGCCTTGTTGCCGAGCCAGGTGGAGGTGAACTCGGAGGGGTCCAGATACACCACGCACTTCCTGATGCCGTGCTCGACGTAGTCGATGTTCTTCTTCTGCGCGAGCTTCACCGCCTCCGTGAGGCAGTTGCGCCCCTCGCCGATGAAGAGGCCGTGCGAGTGAATCTTGCCGCCGGGCGCCGTGTTCACCGTGAGCACCCAGAGGATCGGGCGGTCCGCGACGAAGTGCGCGAACGCATAGTCGAAGATCCGGCGCACGGGCGTGTGGTCGCGGCCCATCGCCTTCTCCATGCCGCACACCGCGCCGATCATGTGGGACTTGTTGATCATGTCGCTGCCGCCCACGCCCACGAAGAGGTTCTTCGCGTGGTTGGCCATGCCGATCACCTCATGGGGGACGACCTGCCCGGGGGAGATGATGAGGTCGTAGGTCTCGTCCATGATGCGGCGGTTGACCTCCACCGAGACGGGCTCCTTCCAGAGGCCGTCCGATATCTTGGCGATCTCGTCGGCCGGCACTTCGCCGAGGCGGACGACGTCCGTGCGCCAGCCGTGGACGATCATTCGGTCGTACGGGATGTCGGGGAACATGACCTTCCACTGCGCCTCGCTCACGGGCACGTGCGTGCCGAGCGCCGGCATCACGTCCACCTGGACGCCCTTCGCGGTCAGCAGCTTCCAGTACGCGCAGGTGATGAAGCCCGCGTTCGAGTGGTAGCGCGTGAAGTCCGGCGGGATGATCAGCACCTTCCCGTGGGTGAACGCGCGGCCGGCGAGGGACTGCGCAAGCGCCGCCGCGATCTCCTCGTTGGAGAGGCCGGCCTCGGTGTCTGCGATTTTGAAGATGTCCATGATGCAATGCTCCTTCTGCTTGAGTGTGGAAGTCTGGGGAATGCCGATAAGCCGGGGACTAGGCGAGCCCGTAGTGCGCCAGGGCCGCGGCGACGCCGTCCGCGTCGTTCGAGAGCGAGACGTAGTCCGCGGCGGCCAGCACGTCCGGGTGCGCGTTCGCCATCGCGACGCCCACCCCCGCGGCCTCGATCATGGTCAGGTCGTTTCGCCCGTCGCCCAGCGCCATGCAGTTGGCGAGCGTCAGGCCGAGGTGCGCCGCGAAGCGCCCGAGCGCCACGCCCTTGTTGGCGGAGGCGATGTTCAGTTCGAGGTTGTTCCAGGTGGTGGACGTCACCTTGATCTCGGGGAAGCGGGCGTTGACCGCCTCGGTGATCCGCGCCGTGACGTCCCTCGGGCCATCCAGCCGCGCGAAGAGCATGATCTTCTGCACGTCCCCCTCGGCGGCCGTCGCCGCGAGATGGGCCTTCAGCTCCGGCACGGGCCGGCGGAAGTCGTTCACCATCCTGAGGTAGTGCTCGTCCGTCGCGTACGCGGCCGCCTTCGCCTTGAACAGCTCGCTCATCCAGCCCCAGTTGGCGCGGTAGCAGTCGTAGATCACGTCGAAGCCGTCCAGAAGCCGCATAACCCCCAGCGCCGTCTCAAGGGGAATCTCCTCGCGGACGATGGCCGTGTCGGTTTCGCGGTCGTAGACCTGCGCGCCGTTGACCGTGATCGCGTAGCGCACGAACGGCAGATCGCGGACCGCCTGCGGCATCATGCCGAAGAAGCGCCCCGTGGTCGGCACCACGAGGGCGCCCCGCGCGGCGGCCCGGGCGAGGGCAGCGCGGTTGGCCGAAGAGAGACGCTTCTGGGAATCCAGAAGCGTCCCGTCCAGGTCCAGCGCGATGATCCGGAGATCAGGCATTGTACGTCGCCGCGGACGTGCTGCCGCCGTGGCCCGTCCAGTTCGTGTGGAAGAACTCGCCGCGCGGCTTGTCCAGGCGCTCGTAGGTGTGCGCGCCGAAGTAGTCGCGCTGCGCCTGCAGCAGGTTCGCCGGCAGACGCTCGGTGGTGTAGCCGTCGAAGTAGCTGAGCGCGCTCGTCATCGTCGGCGCGGGGATGCCGTGCCTGAGCGCGGCCGAGGCGACCTCGCGCCACGCCGGCACGAGCTTCTCGATCGTCGCCTTGAAGTACGGGTCGAGCAGCAGGTTCGAGAGCTGCGGGTTCTTGTCGTAGGCCTCCTTGATCTTGCCGAGGAAGACGGAGCGGATGATGCAGCCGCCGCGCCACATGAGCGCGATGCCGCCGTAGTTGAGGTTCCAGTTGTACGTCTTCGCGGCCGTGCGCATGAGCGTGTAGCCCTGCGCGTAGGAGATGATCTTGGAGGCGTAGAGCGCCTGGCGGATCGCCTCGATGAAGGCGGCCTTGTCGCCCGTGAAGACGGGCTTCGGGCGCGCGTAGGCCTTCGCGGCCTCCACGCGGTCAGCCTTCATCGCGGAAAGGCAGCGCGCGAACACGGCCTCGCCGATGAGCGTGAGCGGCACGCCCTCGTCGAGGGCGGCGATGCCCGTCCACTTGCCCGTGCCCTTCTGGCCGGCCGTGTCGAGGATCTTCTCGACGATCGGGGCGCCGTCCACGTCCTTGAACGCGAGGATGTCGCGCGTGATCTCGATGAGGTACGAGTCGAGCTCCGTGGTGTTCCACTTCTTGAACACCTCGTGCATCTCGTCGTCGCTCATGCCAAGCAGGTCGCGCATGAGCTGGTAGCTCTCGCAGATGAGCTGCATGTCGCCGTACTCGATGCCGTTGTGGACCATCTTGACGAAGTGGCCGGCGCCGTTCTCGCCCACCCAGTCGCAGCAGGGCGTGCCGTCCTCGACCTTCGCGCAGATGCCCTGGAAGATGTCCTTCACATACGGCCACGCCGCCGGCGAGCCGCCCGGCATCATGGAGGGCCCCTTGAGCGCGCCCTCCTCGCCGCCGGAGACGCCCGTGCCGACGTAGAGAAGCCCCTTGGACTCGACGTACTGCGTGCGGCGGATCGTATCCGGGAAGTGGCTGTTGCCGCCGTCGATGATGATGTCCCCCGGCTCCAGCACGGTGAGGAGGTTCTCGATCATGCCGTCCACCGCCGCGCCGGCCTTGACCATGAGGAACACCTTGCGGGGCTTCGCGAGGTTCGCGGCGAGCTCTTCGAGCGAGTGGCAGCCGATGATGTTCTTGCCCTTCGCGCGGCCCGCGACGAACCTGTCGACCTTCTCGACCGTGCGGTTGTAGCACGCCACGGTGAAGCCCTTCGACTCCATGTTCATGATGAGGTTCTCGCCCATCACGGCGAGACCGACGAGACCGATATCCGCTTTCTGCATGTCGTTTCCTTTCGGTATTCTGAAATAGACCCCGGGAGTATAGCACAATCCGCCCCCCACCCGCCACCCGCAAATCGGCGCGGCGCCGCGCGGGAAGGCCTTATCTAGACGGCGCCCGCCGCCGATGTTCCTGCCGGTATGCCGCCGCGGCGCGCGCCTCCCGCCGGAGCTCTTCGGCCTTCGCGGCGGAGATATCCCCCTCGGCCAGACGCGCGTCGATCCGCTTGAGCTCCAACGCGAGGTCCGCCGCAATGCGCTTCTCGCGCGGCGTGCGGACGTCAAGCCCAGCCTGTTGCCGCACGCGCTCCCGCTCCGCCGGCGGCAGGATGGAAAGCGGCAGTCTCCGCGCGCCCAACACGAACGTCCCGTTGGTCACGGGGCCCAGTTCACCCGAAACGACATGGCCTGCATGGTTCGTCACCGTGATCGGGCCGAACATCGCCACTGTCAGAAACGCCACCGCAAGGACCATCTATTCGACCTTCAGTTTGTAGAAATGCGACGAACCTTCCCGCCTCACAAAAATCGTCCGATAGCCGACCTCGGCAGGTCCCGTCTGGAGATGCGTCTTCTGCGGTGCCACCGCCGAATCCTCCGTGATCGCCGCTTGAGTCCAACTAGGATTTTCCAGCGTCGGCGAACCGACGACGGAATAGCTGCGACCCTGCGTCACCGGCACGCGCAGCTTCACGAAGTTCTCGATGCCGTCCTCGAACGTCATCTGGCGAATGCTGAACGTGTCGGTGGCATCGCACGGATTCGTCCCCGCGAGATACTCCTCGTAGTTGCTGTGGCCGTCGTTGTCGTAGTCCGCCTGCGCGTCGTACGGCCCCTCGATGCCGCTCTTCCACATCCAGTACTCGATCGAATCGAGGTATTCGTCGGCGACGCCGTCGTGGTCCGAATCCGTCGCGAGGATGACGTCGAGGCGCTTGACGGCGCCCGGGTTGCCGACGACCGCGTCTGCGGCGGCGACCAGCCCCGCATAGACCGTGCCGTACGGATCGATGAACTCGAACGTCACCCGCTCGCCCACGGTCGCGAAGCCCGCCGTCGGCTGGTTGGCGACGGGAAGCGGCAGCACGTAGTTGTAGCTCGTGATGCCGCTTGTCCTGGTCTTCGTCTTCGCCAGCAGTTCGCCTGCGGCGTTCCTGACGCGCACCTCAACGGCGGACTCGGCGTCGTAGCCGATGTGCGCGTAGTCAACGATGCGCCCCGCGAACGTGAACGGCACAAGCGAGATGGAGGCCGGCGCCGCGCACACGGCGAGGAGCAGAGACGCCTGGACGCAGAAGAACGAAAGGAAACGTTTCATGACAGGGGCCCTCTCTCTCAGTTCCCGGAATTCGAGTAGGTCTTGAAGCCGATGCGGATGTCGCTGACCGGCGTGAGGTCGAGCTTGCCGTCGCGGTTCTGGTCGGACCCGTTGATGAAGATCGACAGCGCCTTCTCGCGGTCGGCGTTCAGTCCGCCCGCCGGGATGACCAGCAGCCACTTCGTGTTCCAGACGCTGCGGCCGACGAGGCGCGTCGCGTCGAGCTGACCGTCGCCCGGCCCCCCGCCGCCGTCGGCGTAGTAGGCGCGGAACGACGGATGGCGGCGGATCTTCGCCGCGGAGTCCGCGCCCGCATAGTCGCCGTCGAGCATCGACGGCACCCACGCCGCGTCGTTCAGGTGGCTGGACCCGATCGCATACGGCGCGGGGACGACCTGATCCACCACGTCGAACTGCATGACCGTTCCCTCGTCGAGCCCCGGCACGCGCATGCAGTCCTTGCCGATCGGCACGAGGTAGGCGACCGGCGTCTTCGCCAGCTGCGTGTTGCCCGTGTAGCCATCGACCCTGCCGTTGTAGCCGTCGAACCAGAGGCCCGCCGCGGCGATGCGCGTCGCGTACCAGGTCGAGTCGTAGGTCGAATCGCCGCCCGCGAGGTCGTTGCCGAAGAGGTTCTTCGCGAAGTCGATCGTCGTCTCGAACGGAATGACGAGCCCCGGCTCCTTCGACTGAACCCCGTACTGGCTCTGGAACGGCTGGCAATGGCGGACGAAGTCGGGGTTCGTCGTGATGTCATCGACCCAGTACTTCGTCAGCTCCTTCGCCCAGGCCTCGTCGCCCGCGGCATCCGGCAGAATCCGGAAACATTCGCGGCGAAGCGAGAACCACGTGGCGTAGTTCTGCGGATTGTTGATGCCCAGACGCGGCTTGAGGACGAGCCAGTTCGCGTCCATCTGCGCGAGCAGCCCGGCAAGCCCCGCGTCGCCGGATTCGCCGAGCATCGGCCGGCCCTCGGCGTCGAACGCGCCCAGCGCGCGCGCCCCGACGATCTTCGCCTTGAAGCCGTCGCCGGCGGCCGCGTCGGTCGAGAGCAGCGCCGTCTCGTAGTCGTAGGCCTGCGCCGCGTAGAAGGCATACTTCTGCGCCAGGTCGAAGCTCTGGGAATAGCGGCTCAGCGCCGCGTTGCGCTGCAGGCGGAAGAACATGTCGTTGTAGCGCGCCTGCGCGATCTTGTTCACCTGCACCCTGCGCGCGGCCTCGCGCGCGGCCAGGCACTGTTCGCCCTTCGCGACTTCGGCGTTGTAGGCCTCGACGGCCATGTTCAGCTTGATGACCGCCTGCTGCAGGTCGTTATACGCCTTCGTCACGACGCTCGCCCGATCCTGCACGTCTTCGACGATCTCGCTGACGGCCTCGTAGTAATCGATCCAGTACCCCAGCGTATCCGCCACAAAGTCGAGGGTGATGCCGGGAAGAGCCGTCATTATGAGGCTGTTCTTCAGGATCATCTTGCTGCCGGCGGTGATGCTCCCCTCCGCCATGTCGAATGCCGAGGCCGCCGCCTCCGCAAACGAGCGCGGCGAGGTGACAATCGTCAAGCCAGCGCCCACGGTGGACGGCACGCTGTTGATGAGCGTCGTCTTCGCGTTATCGCTCAGGCTCTCGTAGTACTCAAGCGAATTGAGAGCCGTCTTGACGCCGACATCCATATAGGCGCGCACCTGCTTGAAAATGGCGGCGGCCTGCTTGGTCCCGGTGAGGGAGAAGTAGAGCCACGACAGCTGCGTATCCTGCGACATCGAGACGTCAAGGCTCGCCACGGCGCCGTTGTAGACGCGCTCGGCGGCCTGGACCTCGGCGTAGGCCGCCAGGAACTCCGCGTACTTCTCCTGGATGCTGCCCTGCGTGAGACGGCGGCCGGTGATCGACGCCGGCTTGACGACGAGGCCGTTGGCCGACGTCTCGAAGAATATCTCGCCCTCCTGCTCCGCGCCCGTGACGGTCTTGGAAAGCTCGTTGCCGAGTGCCGTGAAGACGCTGTACCAGCGCTTCATGCCCGCAAGGCCCGTGTAATAGTGGACCTTGTAGGTCTTCGAGTCCGCGACCTCGGTGATGCCGAACTTCGCGAGGTCCATCCACATGTAGTGGACGAGGTCCGGTCCGTCATAGCCCTGCACGTAGGTCTTGCCGGGCCCGATGTCGTCCGAATACGGCGTACCGTAGTAGCCGATCAGCTCCTTGTTGTAGGCCATCTCCTCGCTGGCGATGGCGTCCTTGTAGCTGTCGTTCGACTCCTGCAGCAGGCGCAGGCGGTTCGAATACTCCTGCGCGCGGTCGAGGACGACGCGCGCGTTCGCGAGCGCCGTGCCCGCGCGTTCGCGGATCTGCTCGTAGTGGGTCTTCGTACCGTCCGAGGCGCCGATCGGCGTGATGTCGAACGGCACCGCGCGGTCGCTGAGCCCCAGCGGGTTCATTCCCGCGTCGAGCTCGTCGAGCTTGCGCTGCACCGCCGCCGCGCTCGCGCAGATCTCGCCGAGTTCGGTCACGGTGCCGCGGTCGATGCGCATGAGCGCCGGGTCGTCGAAGTCGTCCCCGATCGCCCCGCCCTTCGCGGCGGCCTCCGGCAGCAGCGAGTTGGCGGCCACCCAGTTGACGAGCGCGCCGTAGCCGCCCCGCGCCGCCCATTCGCCGTAGCCGAACGCGCGCTCCGCGTCGGCGTCGAGATAGCCCGTGCCCGCCTTGCCGCCGTTGTCGCGGCAGGCCTTGCGCGCCGTGAGGTCGGTGCAGTCGGCGGCGGTCTTCGCCAGCTTCGCGGCCGCCTCGGCGAACTTCGCCTCCTCGTAGTAGTCCACGTTGACCGTCGCGTCGGCGACGACCATCTCGCCCTGCGCGACGGGCCAGGAGAAGTTCGGGTTGCGGATGAGCCGGTACCATCCCTTCAGCGCCGAGAGGTAGTGCCCGTAGGCGTCGCCGTGCCCCTGCGGATAAAGGACGGCAGCCTGCTCCTCGCTGAGCGCCGTCGTCTGCTCGCCCTCGATGTTGTAGTTGACGGCGTAGGCGACCTCGCCCGCGGTGATGCCCTTCGTGAAGTTCCACACGAGGCGGTTGTAGAACGGCGCGATGGAGGTCTCGGGGGCGGATTCGCCCGTGCGGCCGCGCAGAAGCGCGAGCTCCTCGTCCAGCAGCGACGAGACCTGGTTGTCGAAGCAGAAGAGCGCGGAGCTCAGGCTCGCCATCTCGATCTCCGGCGTGTTGTCGCCCTCGAAGGCCTTGTTCGAGCCGACGCCGATCGTCGGGTTCTTCGCGTCCGAATAGGCTTCGTCGCCCAGGAGCGCGTAGAGGTCCTGCAAACGCTCGACCGCCAGCAGCAGCTGCTTGTTCGCGTCCGTGTCGTTGATGCCGAGCTGCAGCGAGAGGGACTCCGCCTTGTTGAGGATCGTCTCGTAGAGTTCGATGAGGCCGACCGAGGTCATGTTGTCCTGGTTGAGCGCCACGTCCCCCGTGTAGGGCCTGCCGGCGATCTGGATCATCGAGATCGGCGTCTCCGCCTTGTTCTCGTAGAGGTCGGTCATACGCTGGTTGAACGGCGTGATGTTGTTCAGCACGCGCTGCACCCACCCCTCCGCGAGCGCCGGCGGCGCGCACCATTCGGACCACTTGAGCCCCATCGCCGGGTAGGAGGGCGAGTGCTCGTCCTTCGCGCGGTAGCGGCAGATCCAGTAGGTGTTGACCATGTTCGCGAGCGTGTCGCCCTGCTCGCCGATCGTCAGGCGCACGTTGCCGATGCCCGTCGAGTCGAGGTCGGGGTCGTACTTGCGGGCGTAGACCTGCGTGTTGTCGTAGTCGTCCGGCACGGACCCGTTCATGTTCGGGCGCGCGCTGCGCCATTCGAAGACGTAGTCGTCCGCCTCGCCGAGGAACGCCTCGGTGTAGAGCACTGAGAGCTGCTGCGAGAGCAGGTTCACCTCGTCCTCGCGCGTCACGATGCGCCCCGTGTAGTATTCGGGCAGCACCCGCACCACGTGCATGTTGATCGGGTCGCCCGCGGAGACGGACATCGCCTTGTTCGTCGCGTCGTTCTCGATGATCGTCACGTAGTTCGTGCCGCCCATCGCCGCGAGCGCGTAGTGATCGACCGGGCTGTAGTCGGTGAATATCTCAGCCGACTCGATGCGGCTCGCGTTGGGGCGCACTGCGCGCGTCGCGAGCGCCGCCACGGCGTTCGTCCAGGCCGCATAGGCCACCCCCTGGCCCGTGGCCATCTCCGGCTGGACGAGCGCCAACACCTTCTCCCGCTCGGCGGAGGAGAGGACATTCGGGTAGAGCACGCTCGCACCGGCGGCGGACTTCTTGAGCTCGCCCTGGAAGCAGAGTTTGTCGTTGGTCGCGTCGAGATAGAGACGGCTCGAAAGATGCGGCGGCAGTTCGGTGAAGTAGTACTTGCCGCCGCGCGTCGTCAGCCCGCCGTTCTTGTCCGTCGTCAGCCCCAGCAGCGCCAGGTTCCCGAACGCGAACGGAACGCTCTGGACGACCGTCGGGTCCGTGAGCAGCACGGTGTCCTCGACCTCGTCCGGGTTCGGGTGGATCACGGCCATCGACTTCGCCCCCCACATCTCGGGGAGTCCGTCCGCCGCGAGCGTCAGCGTCTGGCCGATCTTCATCTCCGGCACGGCCTCGGGCCACTTGACGTTCCAGGTCCACGGCTCCGGATCGGCGGTCAGCGGGTTCATGTCCTGCCCCAGCGCGTCGTCGAGCAGCGCGAGCCACGGGATGGGGTCGCCCACTTTCGGCATCTGGGCCGCCGTGAGCTGCGGGAACGCGAAGCCGTCCTGCATCGCGTAGTACATGCGCATCTTGAGTTCGCCCGCCGCGCGGGCCCATATCTGGCCCTTGCGGTCGCGGTAGCCGGCGCCGGGACGGCCCCCCGGGGCCGGGTCCCAATGGTCCTGCGGCAGCCAGGGCGTGTCGAAGAGGTCGAGCGGGTGCGGCCCGGGCAGGACCTTGCCCGCGAAGCAGTCCGCGCCCAGCGTCTTCCACGTGTCGTTCGTGAGGACGACCGTGTACATCTGCATCCGCGCCCGGTCGCCCTCGGCGTATTCGATGAACGCCGCGGGCGGGGGCGCGTTCGTCGTGTTGAGGTCCGTGCGCAGCGCCCAGGTGACATAGCCGCCGCTCCCCGAGCGGATGAACGCGTGCTCCTCGTTCGGGTTGTAGCCGGTCTTCCCCGAGTCGTTCTGGTAGTAGAGCGTGGGCGTCACGTCGGAATAGACGACGCCCGTGCTGCGCGCCGGCGCGCCGGGCTCCACGTAGACGACGTCGATGCCGATACAGACTTCGCCGTGCACGCGCTCGACGCAGGCCGAGAACTCGAACTCCGAGGACTGGATGTTGGAGCGCAGATCCACGCCCTTGCGGAAGG
>JBJEWG010000135.1:0-13050 GCA_051884935.1 Kiritimatiellia bacterium
TGATCGGTTCCGTGCGTAGATGGGGACATGGCTTTCGATCTTCGGGCTTCTTTCGATTCTTGTGACGGTGATCGTGTCAACGTGTTCGTATCTGTTCCAGCAACGGTCGCTCAAGGAAGAAAAGGAGGAGATATTCTCCAAGATTGATCAAAAGGTGAAAGAGGGCCTGTCTTCAATCTCCAAAAGAGCCGACCACGAATCTGAATCACTGGAGGCCACGGCGGCCGCTTCGGCGGCGTCGGCCTCGGTGGCGGCTACGGCGGCACCGGAATCGGGAATGGGAATGTCGAATGTCCCCGGAACTCGTGGTGAAGGGCCTTTGGGTGAATTCCGGGACCTATTTGCGAGATTCGTCAAGGAGTGGCCGACCTATGAGTGTTCGGACGCAATGCGGGAGAGGGTCTTCCGCAACAAGATTGAATTGGGCATTGACGTCCTGAGGAATCTGAACGACCAGATCAGGAAGAGCGAAGGTCGGGAGTTGATTCCCTGGCTCGGTCTGCTCAACGGAGTCAACATTTACCTGGGGCAGGTCAAACGAAGTGACTTCTCGGTGAGATTCATGGAGGAGGTTCGTAGACGCAGGCCCTTGACGCTCAGGGAGGAGGAGGTCGCGGCGAAGTTGAAGGGGCTTGGCGATTTGGATCCCAGAATCCACGCGGGATTCTACAACACGCTGTACAGAAAGCAGAATGGGGAGTGGCAAGGCTAGGGCTTTTATTCGGAACCCAGAGTGGAATCTGCAAGCATGGAGAGAAAAGAGATGTTTCTGAAATCAATCGTGGCAATGGGACTTGTGCTGATGGCGACTTGGGTCTCCGCCTTCGGCGCGGTCAAGGTGACGGGCGTGGCGGCGCGGCAGCGGTACCCGTGGAACGGGAAGGTAGACATCGTCGTGATGCTCGCCGGAGAGTCGAACGAGGTGGCGTGGGCTGAATGCCGTTTCGTCGCGACGAACAGCACGACTCAAACGGCCCTGAAGGTCGCGAGTGTCACCCGCGTGGGCGACGATTCCGGCTCCGGCGCCACGTGGACGCGGCGTTTCGTCTGGGATGCTACTGCTGATGTTGGTGAGGTACAAATCGCCGACGTTGCGCTCACCGTTGAGGTAACGCCCGGTGGCATACAGTTATGGGCAGACGGCCCCTACTGGGCGGAGTACAACGTGGGTGCCACTAAACCTGAGGAGCCTGGGTACCATTTCTGGTGGGGTGATACGGTGGGCTACAAATGGGTGATGAGGGAATCTGTATATGGAAAGGACCGCTGGGAAGCGGTCGATGGGTCGCGTATAGGCTTCCCGTTCTGGGATCACAGCGACTGTCCGACACACGACAAGAACGCCTCGTCTTTACGATCTGAGGGGTACATTGATTCGGATTACAATCTCGTGGCGAAGCATGACGCGGCTACGGCGCACCTCGGTGCGCCATGGCGGATGCCGACAGGTACGGAGATGGGGGCACTCGTGGCGAACTGTACGACCATGTGGACGATGAGTAATGGTGCTCCTGGGTGGCTCGTTACGGGTAAGGGTGTTTTCGCGTCGCGGAGTATCTTCTTACCCGCCGCCGGTGAAGGTTACGCATTTGGTCTCCTATCCTCTGGCTCGAACGGTTATTACTGGTCATCCACAGTTGATTCCAGTGATTCGAGAAGCGTGTGGGGCATTGATTTCAATTCGGGAGGCTTCAGAGCACGAACCTTCCGTTCACGTTATTACGGGTGGTCTGTGCGTCCTCTCCGAGAGTTTGCCAATGCGTCCTACGGCGTGGTGATAACGTATCTGGCACTGGACTGTCGGACGGGAGCACGCGTGGCGACGGGGACGGAGAGCATCGTTCTGTCGCCCGCGTGGGAGACGGATGCGGAGGGGGCCGTGGCGACGATTGCCGTGAATGGGGAGGTGGTTCACACGACGATGGCGGCAGACATCTTCGAGTGGACACCGCCGTGTGATGGGACGTATGAGCTCGCGCACAGCGTGACGGTAAATGGTAAGCCGATTGGCGAGACGTTGCGGGCGACGTTTGTGGCGGAGGGGTTCAGCCCCCAGCCTGTCACGTTCACGCCCGTAAGCGGGACGACGTTTGAGACATCGCTTAGCGTGGTGCTGGCGTGCGCGTCGCCGGGGGCGACGATCCACTACACGACGGACGGTTCGATACCGACGATGGAGTCACCCGTCTACAAACGTTTTCGTATTTCGGGGAAGACGACCGTGAAGGCGATTGCCTTCTACGAAAACGGGGCGGCAAGCGATGTGGCGGTCGCCGAATACGCATTCGGCAGGTGTGCGGACCCGGTCGTCACGGCGGTGGATTCCTTCAGCGGGTCGAAGACGAAGGTGGAGATCGCGTGTGCGACGCCGGGGGCGGTGATTCGTTACACGCTGGATGGGACGGAGCCAAACTCCCATTCGAAGCGGTATACGGGGGCGTTCTTCCTGACGGAGGGCTGTATGCTGAAGGTGGTTGCGGTTCTGAAGGACTACTTTGATTCGGTGGTCGTTGTGAAGACGATTGAGAAGGTCTGGGGCATCGGCGACACGCTCGGGAAGCCCGACCATGCGTTCACGACGGGGGGCAGCGCGGCGTTTGTCCGAGTCGATGACGAGACGGCGAGTGCGGGCGAGTCGATGCGGTCCGGCGCGATCACCGACAATCAGACGTCCGTCCTCTCGACGACGGTCGTCGGGCCGGGGACGCTGTCGTTCAAGTGGAAGACCTCGTGCGAGGAGGACGAGGAACTGCACGATTGGGATCACGCGGTGCTGACGGTGGATGGCAAGGAGGTCGCACGTCTCGACGGCATGACGGACTGGGTGGAGGTCTCGCACGTCATTGCGGGCGCGGGTGCACACACGGTGACGTGGACCTACGAGAAGGACGATGTCGAGTTCGACGGCGAGGACTGTCTTTGGGTGTCGGACTACGACTGGAAGTCGAAGCTCACGGCGACGCAGATGACGGAGGTGCCAGTGCCGTATGCGTGGCTGCTGGCGAAGTGTCCCGAGGCGGTGGACGAGTACGAGGTCTACGAGCGCGTGGCGAAGTCGCGGGCGGCGAACCCGGCCTACACGGTGGCGGACTGCTACGTGGCGGGGCTGGACCCGGAGAAGCCGGCAGATGAGTTCAAGGCCGTCATCGAGATGGATGCGGACGGGAAGCCCGTCGTGACGTGGGAGCCGGTGCTGGAGCCCGCCGAGGCGGCGAAGCGCGTCTACACGGTCTATGGGAAGGCGCGGCTGGACGATGCCGCGTGGGAGCCGGTGACGGAGGCGAACAGGGCGCGGATGCGCTTCTTCAAGGTGAGCGTGCGGATGGCGCGGTAGGTGCGCGGGACTGGGCGTTTCTCGCGCTGAAGCCGTGTTCGGGAGACTGGCCGAGGGAGAATATGCTATACTTGCCGCCATGAAGAGCGATTCGAAGAAGACGACGAAGAATCGGCGTTCCGGCGCGGTCGAGGCCGCGCCGAGCGGGGAGAAGCGGCTCACCTACGCCGAGACGCTGCTGCTGGAGGCTGTGCCGACAGCTGTGGCGCGGGGTGGGCGGCTTCTCGTGGCCGGCAACCGCAGTGGCGTCGTGGTGGCCGAGGCGATGCGGGCCGGGGGTGAGGTCTTTGCCCATGCCTTCGATGTCCATCACGCGCGCGCGATCTGCGATCATCTCGTCGAGTCCCGGCACCCGACCGAGGGGGTGTTCTGTACGCCCGGAGTGCGGCCTTCGCCCGAGGCGCCGGCCTATGACGCGGCCCTCTTCATGACGACGCCGCGGTCCATGCCGGCGGAGCTTGTGCTGGACCAGTTGCAGGACATCTACCAGAACCTCGCGGAGGGGGGGAGCCTCTTCGCGGCGTTCGAGGGGGACCCCGATGCGGCCCTGAAGACGATGAAACTCGTCTGGCCGGCGGTCCATGTCGTCAAGAAGGCCAAGTACGCCATCCTCTTCCGGGCGGTGAAGAAGGGGGAGCTGAAGAAGGTGCGGTCGTTCGCGGCCGATTGGCAGGCCAGCGTTCCCGGCGGCGAGAAGCTGACGTTCTCGTCCCTGCCGGGCTGTTTCTGCCACCGCCGCGCCGATGACGGCGGGCTCGCATTGGCCGAGGTCGCCGCCCGCGAGATCGAGAATCTGCGGGTTGATCCGGCGAATGGGCTCCGTTTGCTTGACATGGGGTGCGGGTGTGGGCTCGTGGGGCTGCTCGTGGCCGACGCCTGGCGGCGCCGCGCGGCGGCGCTCCCGCTCCACCTCACGCTCGTCGATTCCCACGCCCGCGCCATCGAGGCGACGCGCGTCAACGCCGAACGGGCGGGAATCCCCGTGGATTTGATTCTCGCGGACGATGGGCTGCCGCGGGGGCGTTCGGGCGAGTTCGACCTCTATGTGGGGAACCCTCCTTATTACAGCGACTACCGCATCGCCGAAATCTTCCTTGAAACCGCCTATCGTGCGCTGCGGCCCGGTGGGGTCTGTCTCTCGGTGGTGAAGACCGCGACGGGCCTCCTCTCCCTTCAGGAGACGTATTTCAAGACGGCCGAAGTCATCAAGCGGCGCGGCTACTGCGTCCTCCGCTCCGTACGGGAATGACCAGGGCGTTTCGACAAGTTCAACGACCGCCGGGGCCATCATGACCTTTGCGCGCATTGGCGAATTTCACCGGCCACCGAGCGGCGGAATTGTGGTATAATCCGCGCGCTCTGTCCCTCTTGGAGGGACGGTTCACTTTTTATTCTCGATTTACCAAGTGCGAAGGAGAGGGAAGATGAAACTGACGAATGAACAGCTGAAGCTCACGGCGGACACGATTCGCTGCCTCGCGGCGGACATGGTCGAGAAGGCGAATAGTGGCCATCCCGGCGTGGCCCTGGGCCTTGCGGACGTGGCGGCCTCCCTCTGGCTCAAGTTCCTTGCCTTCGACCCGAAGGACGTGACGTGGGCCGACCGCGATCGGCTCGTCTTCTCGGGCGGGCACGGCTCCGCGCTCGTCTACTCGCTGCTGCACCTTTCCGGCACGGGCGACCTCAAGCTGGAGGAGCTTCAGACCTTCCGTCAGCTCGGCTCGCGCTGCGCGGGGCACCCAGAGCGCGGTCTGCTGCCCGGCGTGGAGGTGACGACGGGGCCGCTCGGCCAGGGCATCGCCATGGGCGTGGGCATGGCCATCGCCGAGCGTATGGACGCCGCGCGCTGGAACACGAACCCCGAGGCGCCCGTGGTCGATCACCGCACGTGGATTCTCTGCGGCGACGGCGACCTTGAGGAGGGCATCTCCCACGAGGCCTGTTCGCTCGCGGGCAAGCTGAAGCTCGACAAGCTCTGCCTCGTCTACGACTCGAACAACATCACGATCGAGGGCACGGCCGACCTCGCGCTCGCGGACGACACGCGCCGGCGCTTCGAGGCGTATGGCTGGAAGGTGCTGGACTGCGACGGGCACGACTTCGACGCCATCGACCGCGCCTTCCGCAAGGCCGTCAAGGTGGTGGGCCAGCCCACGCTCATCATCGCGAAGACGCACATCGGCCTCGGCTGCCCCACGAAGCAGGATACGAGCGGCGTCCACGGCGCGCCGCTCGGCGCGGAGGAGCTGGCCGGGCTCAAGCGGAATCTGGGCTTCGACCCCGAGAAGTCCTTTGAGGTGCCCGGCGACGTCTACGACTGGTTCGCGGACCGCGGCGCGGCGTGCCACCGCATGAATCTGCGCTGGCGGAAGGTTCTCAAGGACTGGGCGGCCGCGAACGCGGACCTCGCCGCGGCGCGCGAGGCGGCGCAGCGCGGCACGATCCCGATGAAGCTTGAGGCGAAGCTGCCGACCTTCGACCCCGCCAAGCCGGTCGCCACGCGCAGCGCGTGCGGCACGGTGATGTGCGCGCTCGCCGCCGAGGTGCCGTTCCTCGTGGGCGGGTCCGCCGACCTCGAACCCTCGAACAAGACGAATCTCAAGCCGTTCGGCTGGATCTCGGCGGACGACTTCTCCGGCCGCAACATCCACTGGGGCATCCGCGAGCTCGGCATGAGCGCGATGGTGAACGGCATCGTCGCGCACGGCGGCTACCGCGCGTTCGGCGCGACGTTCGCCGTATTCAGCGACTACTGCAAGCCGGCGATTCGCCTGGCGGCCCTGATGGGGCTGCCCTCGATGTGGGTGTTCTCGCACGACTCCTTTTACGTGGGCGAGGACGGCCCGACCCACGAGCCCGTGGAGCAGTTGGCGATGCTGCGCACGATCCCGAACCTGCTCGCGTTCCGTCCGGCGGACGCGAACGAGACGGCGGCCTGCTGGCTGGCGATGCTGAGGAACCGCGAGGGGCCGTCCTGCATTCTCACGAGCCGGCAGAACCTGCCCATCCTCGAAGGCGTGACGCCCGAGAAGGTGGCGAAGGGCGGGTATGTGATCTGGGAGTCGAGCCCGATGCCCGACGTGATGTTCATCGCGACCGGTAGCGAGGTGGCCCTCTGCATCGAGGCGGCGAAGCGCCTCGCCGGGGTTGGGCGCAACGCGCGCGTCGTCTCGATGCCGTGCCGCGCGCTCTTCGAGCAGCAGACGCTTGCCTACCGCGAGAGCGTGGTGCTCGGCACCTGTGCGAAGCGCGTGATCGTGGAGGCCGGCGTGGCGTTCGGCTGGGAGAAGTACGCGATCAACTCCGCGACGACCCGCTACGTCACGCTCGACGCCTTCGGCGCGTCGGGGCCGTACAAGGCCCTCGCCGAGCAGTTCGGCTTCACGGTCGACAACGTCTACGCGAAGGCCCGCGAGATGCTGTGAGGCGCGGGGGTGGCGGACGGTGACTACGAGCGCGGGCGCGGGCGGGAGATCGCGGCGATTGCCGCGCGCCTGAGGCGGTTCGCGTCCGCGCGCGCCGCCGCCGTGGCGCCCCGCCCGGGCGTGCTCATTCTCAACGGCTGGGCCGCGTCGCCGCAGGCGTGGGACCTCTGCGAGTTCAAGGCGCGGGTCGGGGACTGCCGCCTGTTCTCCTACACCGACCAGCTCGACGGCCTTCCCGAACGGTGTTTCGAGTCACCCGGTGCCCGGCCTCGCGCGCGTGACCTTATTATGGTGGGCTGGTCCATGGGCGGCAGTTCGGCGCTGCGGCTCGCGTGCCGGTATCCGGACCGCATCGCGGGGCTGGTTCTGCTCGCGGCGACGCCGCGTATGATGCAGGACGAGGCGACTGGTTGGCACGGCATGAACGCGCGTCGCCTGGAGGCGTTGCGCAAGGGGCTTGAGATGACGCACGGCGAGGGGTTCTTCGGGGTCTCCGAGGGGAAGCCCAATCCCTATATGATCGATGCGCCCGAGAACCTGGAGCGCGGGCTGCGGTATCTGCTTGAAACGGACATTCGGGAGGACCTTGAACGGACGTTCTCCGCGCGGGCCCGGTTCCCCGTCTTCGTTTTTCAGTCCGAACGCGATGGAATCGTGCGGCCGGAGAACGCCGCGTACCTGAAGACGCTCTTCCCGCACGCGCGGGTGAAGATGATTCCGGGCGCCGAACACGCGCTGCCCATTTTGATTCCGAAGGAGATCGATGATGCCGTTGACGCTTGCCTCGCAGTCGCCGCGCAGGGCCAAGATTCTCGCTGATTTCGGCGTGGACTTCGTGGTTCTGAAGACCGACGCGCTGGAAGTTTCGATTCCCGCGGAGCCGGAGCGTACCGTTGTTGAGAACGCCGTCCGCAAGCTCAGGGCCTGTGGATGCGTGCCGGCCCTGGCGGCGGATACGATCGTGTGGCTCGATGGGGTGATCTACGGCAAACCTGTGGATATGGATGAGGCGCGGAGGTTTCTGCGCGGATTCTCCGGCCGCACGCATTCGGTCTTTACCGGCGTTGCTTATGCGGATGGTTCGGGTGTTCGCACGGCTTGCTGTCGTTCCGACGTGACGTTCCGCGAACTGTCGGACGCTGACATCGACCGTTACGTCGCCCGCGTCCACCCCACTGATCGCGCGGGGGCCTACGATATCGACGACTGCGGGGAGTGGCTCGTCGCCTCCTATATGGGCTCCTACGAGAACATCATGGGGCTTCCCGTGGACCCGCTTCGCGAATGGAGCATTGTTCGTGCCCCATTATCTGTGTAGATCGTTCCCCGTATGCAGGTTGTTTCTGCACAGCAAAACTCCCCCAAGCTGGCTTGCACCCGTTCGCACGATTTGGTACAATTCAGAAAAAACAATAGGCGTAGTGTGCCCATTTTTGGTGGGCGGATTGCGCCGCATAGGTGATTTGAGAGACAGTTGGCAACGATTTCAGAGGATAGAACCATGACGAAAATACTGAAAGGGCTTTTCGCGGGAAGATGCGCGCGTGCGTTTCGCGTCGGCGGTCGTGGCGCAGCGTTTTTGCTTGTCCTAGCGTTCGTCAATTTGATGCCGCAGAGTGTCGAGGGCTACATCAAGTTGGATAACGACCGTATTCTTTTAATGAACAATGACGCGAAAAGCCAAGCGGCTGTAACGTACCAAAGTTATTATGATACGAATACGGCTAATAAGACCTATTGGGTTCACACTGGAACACAGTTGACCTCACAGAGAAATTTGTTGGCAGGTACAAATCATGTAATGTACGCAAAGGATGGTACTCGCCTCTGGGAGTTGTGCCACTGTCGTGCGGGAAGTGCGACGGTCATTAGTTCGACGCGTAATTATATCCCTTGGGAGAGTTCCGCAAAGTCGATTTTGGATGGTACGACAAAAGATCTCCCTGTTAACGCGACAGGGGCAATGGCCGTTGGTACAGTTATTCTTCGGAATACAGATGAAGCGTGCATTTATTCCCCGGTTTATGAAGACGGCATTGGTACTATTTATTTTGACGCTGTTAATTCATTTACAAGTGCGAATGACATACACCTTGATTTGCAAATTGCAACAAACGCTCTTAATGGCGTAGATTTCTTATCTGCGGCGAATTCAGACGGAAATTTGGAGTGGCGAAATATATCTTTCACTTCGCTCACTGTGAAGGGTGCCAGATCCCTCACGCTACAAGGAACTTTGGAGGTCTTGGAAGATTCGGCGACCAATCTGGTCTTGGCATCGACCGCAGGAGGGTCTGAGTTTTTTTACAGAGTTCGCGCACGCTTAAACTATTACGGGCCGATTCGATTTAGAATTCGTCGGACAAATAGTGTAGGTGGTTCACTTGACGCCACCGCCTTGGCTCTCGTGGATAACATCATAGCTTCTTATCCTCCTATGAGTGCTGCTTTGGAGCGTTATGGACATGATGGTGATTCAAACCTCGAGGGCCCCTCCGTGCTGGGGTGTGTTGGAGATTTTTCCTCCCCTATTCTGTCACGGGGGCAGGTTTCTGTGTATCCACGAGCGTGGTTCCGATTCATTTTGAATTCGGGGTCGAGTACGGCGGCTAAGATTAAAAACGCCTCGTTTGTCTATCGATGGCGCTACCTCAATCAAGTTATCACACCGTGGAAAACAATTGCTTTTGATCAAAGTGAGATATCTTCGACAGAGTTTGTGACATCGAACCTTGTAGGTGCAGTGGATGTGCCTTTGGGAAATGGAGTGGGGGATTTAGAATACTATTTGGTTGCTGACGTAGATGCCCCGTTCTACTCTGTTCAGGATTTTGCAACGTCGAAGGTTGGCTACGGTGCGGGTTGGCGTGAGGCCATCACGGCAATCACGAATCGCGCGAACTATGTTGACGAGACGCCGGCGTGTGGACATGACTACTTTGTCCGTATTCGCGAGTCGGAGAGCCCGTGTGAGTATGTTAAACTTTGCACGGCTGTGACGACGAATGGCACGACGGGGACCGTGAAGGAGGATGTCCGAATGGAACTCGTGGGTACAAACACGTGGCGTTATTGCTACTATGTCCCCACGAACGCCATCGGTGAGACGCTGACGTTCCATTTCGAGGGCAAGAAGCTCTTCGCGGATCCCGAGAACCCGTTCAAATACGCATCGTCCACAAACGTCTGGAAATGCGACCTTATGGAGATTCCGTACCTGCCCTACACCTCGGTGGCGGGTGAGAGCTTCACACGTGATGCCGCCATTCGGCTGGATGGCGCGGGCACGCACTTGATTATCGAGTTCAATGACGAGTTGCTCAGTTACAGTGTCAGCCATGGCACCTACCAGAACTTCAATACCTGGACGGATGCTATGATTGGTTATCGCGGTAACGCGAAGTATGATCAGGAGGCGTCTACGAACGGGACGGAATCAACAGGCGTCGCCGATACGAAAAAGAAGTTTGTGGCAAACATGGCAGACTGGGAGGTTCAGGGCTATACGGACCCATTCTGGTTCGAGGATTTCAACACGTCCGACACAGTTACTTTCCCGCTCTACACGTCCTTCGATACTATGCCCACGCCACTTAACGGTTGGGAGGCCGGTCATGGCCAGTGGATTCGTGGGGCGCGCGGTTCGGCTGCCACAGCCGCTGCGGGGGAGGAGGTCTCCTTGCAGATGGAGGGGCGCGGACAGGGCTACGTTGCACTCGACAAGGAGTCCGGCATGCCGAAGGGCATTGGGACTGTCTCGTTTGCCGCCCGCGTTGCGCAGGCGCCGCGCTTTGATGATTTCGCCGTGTATGGTGATGGAACCGCGCTTAGGGACTATGCGGTCTCCGCCAAGATTTCAATGAGCCGCATCTACGAGGAGACGCTCAGTCCGTCTGATATCTCGCCGTCACAGCCGTCTCTTTCTCTAATTGGTTATTATCGTGAAAAGAAGGGATGTTACGAATATCGTATTTCCCGTACGGCGAGCGACCAGCTCACCTGTGCTCTCTACAAGTGGGAACCGGTTTCGGGGCGTGGTATGACGGCGCATCTGCTCGCCTCCAATGTCATCACGAGTGTGAACAACGCGGCCTACGCGAAGCCCGGCCCCGGCCAGACGGCCTTCTATAATTTCCAGAACATGCTCGTACCAGGGTCGAGGAACGAGAACGTGAGGGCTGCTTGGACGGCCGCCTATCTCTATCTGTTCAACAAAGGTGACGGCTCCGTCTACATTGAGTGTATGCTCTCGAATAGCCGTAATAACTCTACTCTTAACTTGGAGTCAAGAGCAAATCAGAAAAAGGTTCTTGTCTTCACTGATTCTGATGCGCCATTCCAGAAAGGATCGTATGGCGTGGGTTCCACTGACTGCAACGCGAGTTTCGGCGTCATTCAGTACCATTTGCCCGCAGATCCTGGAAACTATGCGGCTGGTATCAACTATGCGGGTACGAGCACGGCGAACGATATCTCGTCTGGCGACTGGGCTTTTTATCTCGATCGTTGGCAGCAGCCGCGTCAACCGGAGGAGTTTGGTATGGGGTCACTCAATGCGGTGATGCCATCCAATCAGACGGTGCGTCTTCAGTTCAAGGACGATGTGCATGGTTGGTTCGATAGCGGCTATGAACAGATTATCACGAGTTTTAGCACGAACCGTTATGAGTTCACGCCGTGCGTGTCGCCCAACTACAAGGTGCGTCTGATCACGGGTGGGCATACCTACGATGAGGTGCGAACGGACGTGGTCGTCGATGACGTCGAAATCACGGCTTGGCGCGCGGCAGACTATCCCAATCTCAACAGCACGGGGTTGAATGGCCAATCTCAGCAGTGGGTCTATATGGCTGCCACGCTTGAAACGTCTGCGGAGGTCAAGGGACCGGGTACGCCATCGGTTGGCGCAGCTGGTACGAATGGTTATGCGTTTTCCTTCACCACGCCGGGCCAGTACACGGTGATTCCGCAGATGGATCTCGTCGTTGATCGGATGCTTCTTGTGGGCGGTGGCGGCGCGGGTGGTTGGACGCTTGGCGGCGGCGGCGGCGGCGGCGGTGTGCTTGACTACGACTTTGGAACCAACACGGTTCTTCTCGCGAAAGGGTCCACAAACGTCGTCATCGTTGGTGGTGGCGGCAACAACTATTTCGTGAACAGTAATGACGGTTCTAACTGGAAGGCGGGCGGAAACGGTGGTAGTTCGTCCATCACTTTTACGGACGCCAACACGGGAAGGAGCTCGACCTACACGGTGAAGGGTGGTGGCGGAGGTGCGGGTTGGAACCAACGTGCCGCTGTAAGCGGACAGGCAACTGGTGGTGGTGCGGCGCAGGGCGACAACAACAACTACTATTCTGCGCGCGCGACGGGAACGACCGGACAGGGTAACAGTGGTGGTCGTGCCTATGGTGACCGTGCGGGCGGTGGTGGCGGTGCTTCGTTGGAAGCGAACGGCATGGGTGCCGACGCCACGGCCGAGAAGAATGGTGCCGGTGACGGCGGTGCGGGCCGTCCGAGCGATATTACGGGTACGGTTGTCTACTACGGCGGCGGCGGCGGTGGCGGCGGCGGCGATGGTAACAAGGTCCCCAATTCAGATGTTGGTGGCACGGGGGGCGTCGGTGGCGGTGGCACAGGCTTGGACAGGGCTGCAAAGAGTCGCCTCGACAATGTTAACGGCGTGAATGGCCTTGGTGGCGGCGGCGGCGGCGGTTCGCATGGCGGCGCCACGGGCACAAGCGCGGGCGGCACGGGCGGATCAGGTGTGGTCATTCTGCGTCTGCGGAGTTCGTCAAAGGTCTGTACGCTACAGCCGGCGCGTGGTTCGACGGAGTTCGCAACGGGGCTTCGTTCGCCGTATCTTGAGGACGGTCTTTCGATGTTCAGCTTCAACTACGCGAATGCGAATTCCAACTGTGTCCTCTGGCTTCAGGTCTGTACGAACAATGTGATCGAGGGTGAGAGCTCGATGAGCGCCCAGCTCACAACGGCTGAACCGAATGATGCTCGCTGGAACACGATCGCGACCTTCGCCTTTACGAATGTCGTCGCGCAGGAGTTGGCATCCGGCACGCGCGCGCACTTCATGAGCCTGCGCGCTCCGTACCGTGGCTTCATGCGCCTTGTGGTGGCGCCTGAGGTGATGCAGTATTGCGCGGACAATGAGGGCCCCGACCGCGACGTCTCCTACGGTCAGATTACGATCACGGGCATTCACTGCTACAACGAACCGGCTCTTGATATGCGTTCGTGGTGGGGGTGGAATCTCCACACCGAGGGATGGAATAC
>JBJEWG010000136.1:0-13027 GCA_051884935.1 Kiritimatiellia bacterium
GGCCATCCGCGAGACGTTGCCGACAATCCCCGGAAGCGGCGACGGCGGAAACTCACAGCAGCACGAATCGGCCGCCTACGCGACGCCGATTTTCCCGCCGCCCGACCCGCGCGCACGAATCTCGGTGCAGATCGAGAACGAGCCGCAGCCGACGGCATAGCCCCATCTCGGAAGAACAGCCGAACCCACGGCCCCGACAGGAAGTGATGCCCCCTGTCGGGGCCTTTTTTACGGCGGCGCGTATGTTGCGGGGACACGTCCACAGGGGGCGCGACCGACCGCAACAGGAAAAGGAGAAACAGAATGAAAACGCTGGTCAAATGGTTTTTGAAGCACTACGTCACGAACGCGGACATCAAGCGCGGCGTCCATTCGCTGAACGCCAAGTTCGCCGACCGGGTGAAGGTCGAGGGCAAGGAGAACGTCGTCGACGTGGCGAACGACATCAGCGAGTGCCTCGGCGTCCGTCTCGAATCCTTCAAGGACGACGGCAAGATCGACGCGGCTGAACTGGAGCGAATCAACGCGGTCGACGACGCGAAGATCGACAAGTACGCCAGCAACGACAACATCGCGGCGTTCATCGACGCCATTTTCGCGTAAGGGGGTGCGACATGGGCAAGACCGACAAGAAGACCGACAAGGCGGACAAGAAGGTCAAGAAGACCGAGAAGAAGACGGGCAAGAAGTGCGGCGCGCTGATCGCGCTGTTCGCGCTGGCGTCCGTCTTCTGTTCCGGGTGCGCCAGCACGGGCGCGCAGCCGTCGAGATCGCAGACGCAGAACAACAACTTCGACCGCTGTGTCGTCGTCATCGCGGCGGACGTTTCCGTCACGAACGAGACGGTCATCGCGAAGAGCGGCGACGGTTTCGTCCCTTCGGAAATCTTCACGCAGACGATGAAGAACGAGGGCAACGAGACGGCGACGCCGACGGCCAGCCCGACGAACACGACGCGGATCGACCCGAAGACGGACGTCAACACGACTGGCGGACGGACGGCCGGCGTCCTTGAAAGCATTGTCGGCGCGTTCGGCGCGTGGCTGGCGACGCCCGGCGGCAAGGAAGCGACCGCAAAGGCGGCGCAGAACTGCCCCGACGGCAACTGCGGCGAATGTTCCGACGGCAGTTGCTCCATCGGCGGCGCGAACTGTCCGGGCGGCAACTGTTCGCCGTAATATGCTATACTATTTGCGCCGGGCTTTGGGAGTCGTCCTTTCATTCCCGGCACCGCCCCGTTCGACTTGCCCGTCGGCGGGGCTTTTTCATGCCCGAAAAAAATCTGCACTTTTTTCTATTTTGCTATTGACACAATGCCAAATAATTTGATATACTACGCGGTGTTGAAGGGAGAGAAGGAAACAAGCCGGGGCAACGGCTCCAACTCGACCGAGACGAAAACCGAAAACGAAAGGACGACACCATGAGCAAGAAGACCACCACCAAGATCACCAAGACCGAATGGAGCCGCTTCATTGCGTCCGTCATCCGCGACGAACTCAAGCGGTACGGCCTTGACGGAATCGACAACGAGTTCGACAACTGGGACTGGGAAGAACACGAAGACGCGGCCGGCACCTATTTCGTGAACTACTACGCCAGCAGCGAGGAAGACTTCGACCAGTTCGAGAAGCGGCTCGGCGAGATCGTCGCCCGGCGCGGCTGGAAGGTCGAGACGTGCGCCACCTACGGCGAGTTCGAGGAAGAGCGGAGCGGCGAACACTTCGGCCGCCGCCTGTGCTACTTCTACATCACGAAGTAAGGGGGTGCGCCATGCCGAAGAAGATCAACGCGAACCTCTACCCGAACTTCCCGGCGGCGGCGGCCGCCTACCGTGGGAGCGACGACTGGGCGAGAACCCGCAAGACTTGCCCGGCGTCATGCCGCGACCCGCGCACGGGCGAACCCGTCGCCGCGTACTTCGACGGCGCGCTCGGCGAGTGGCTGTGGCGTCCTGTCGATCACACGGCCGTCAAGCACTACAGGGAGAACTGAAATGAGCGAGAAGAAGACCACGCGCACAGACGCACGGAAACGCCCCGTCACGGCGTCGAAGATCGACGCGGCCGATTTGTCGGCCAAAAGGCGCGCCGCGTCAGCGAAAGGGCTGGCGGCGCGCTGGGGCGACGCACGGGGGAAGTCGCGCCAAGTCCGCGTCGACGAGGCGGCGTACAACGCCCTGCAGATCGTCCCGGAGCGGGAGCGGCGCGAGTTCGCCAGCCGGGCCATAATGGCGGCCGTCGACAGACTGGCGAACCCGTGAACTACTGAATAATCCTCCGTAGTTCAACCAAGGGCCTCGACCGCCGGAGTCGCGGCCCTTATCATTTCCTCTTCCAGCGCGTCGAAGGTGTACACGTCGGTGACGCACCAGCCGCCCGTATGGCCGAGGACGGCCTTCGCCGCTTCCAGCCCGAACGCCCGGCGGACTTCCGTCCCGAAGGTATGGCGGAGGCGGTTCGCGCCCCACGGGGCGACGTTCGCGCGCTCACAGGCGGCCTTGATCGTCTTTGAATAGGCGTCGGTCGTCCACCGTTCGCCGAGATCGCGCCGGACGTGGGGCTCGGCGAGACGCCGCTGGCCGTAGACCGTGGTCACGCGCGCGGCGCGCCTGTCGTCGAGGTATTCGGCCATAGCGGACATCGGCGAGAACGGCACGTCGCCGCCGGCCCTGTGGCGATCGAGAATTGCGCGCGCTTTCGGGCCGAGACAGACGACGCGGGGGAACCCGAACTCGCCGCGCCACGAGTTTTTGTTCGCTTCCGGCGGGACGCGATACACCCACGGCGTCCGCGAAGTGTCGATCAGCGACCAGCGCAGCGCGCACAGTTCGCACGGGCGCATCCCCGTGACGCGGTGAAGGCGCACCATGTCGGCGGTGTTGGGCATCATGCGCGCCGTCGTCGCCGAGATCGTCGCGTCGTCCACGGGGCGCACGGGGCGGCGTTCCGGGGCGGACGTGCGGCCGCGCTTGACGCCTTGAACCTGTGTGAGTTCCGCCTTGACGGCCGCCGGGATGAGTGCCTCGTCCAACGCCCAGCCGATCATGAACTTCACCCGCCACAGGCGCAAGTTCACGGTCGACCGCCCCACGCCCGAACGGACGAGCGCGTCGCGCAACTGGAGCATATCGGCGTGTGTGAGTTCGGCGACCGCCGCCTGTCCGAACAGATCGCGGAAGAGCCGCACGTCGAGGACGGCGTTCGTCGCCGTCGAAGTCGGCAAGCCGTCCGGGCCGCGATACGCCTCGCGGCAATGGGCGTCCCACATCCGGCACAATTCGTCGACAGTCACGCCGCGCGCGTCATGCCGCGCCGCTTGCCGCGTATGTTCCTCCCAATAACGGGCGGCGGCCTGTTCGGCCATCTTGCGGGGCCTGTCCGTCCGCATGGTATGCTTTGCGCCGGGCGCGCGGAGCGGAACCTGTCGCCGCCGCTTTTCGCCGGGAAGTTGGACGGAGTAATACCACAGGCCGTGATTGTCGAACACCGACCCGTTTTGCTTGATTTTCATTTGTGCGCACACTTTCCCCCGCATGAGCGGGAACCCGGCCGTGTGTTGTAAAGTGTTGTAAAACGCCTACAACCCCCGAACGGGCGGGTCGCCACGTAGAACGGAAAACGCGGGAACCCTTGTATTTTGCACACAAACAGGTGGTGGAGATAAGGGGAGTCGAACCCCTGACCTTCTCAATGCCATTGAGACGCTCTACCAACTGAGCTATATCCCCACGGTGGTGGAAAACGAGCGATAGTATATAGGATTCTCTCCGGCGACGCAAGGGGGAATCTGAAGAAAATTTCATTTCCTCGAAGGGAGGCCGGGCGCAGGGTCGGGGAGACGGAGAAGCGGGGGTCGAGGGGAGGGGCGGCGCCGGGGGGCGGGGGCTGTCCGACGCCGAAGATCGGGGTTGGGTCGCCGACGGAAACTTCTGGGTCGCCCGAGGGAAAACTTTCTGTCGCCCGACAAAAAACTTTCTGTCGCCCGACAGAATAATTTCTACTGCCCAGTAGAATTCTTTCCCTCGGGCGACCCAGAAGTTTCCGTCGGCGACAGAATTCAATGTGAATCAGGGCGAACGGCCAGATCAAGCCGGGAAAGTCACCGAGGACCGTCGAAAGGAACGTTCTCCAGCGGGCGGCGAAGATAGACCATATCCGCGAGCAGAACGCCGCCGTCATAGATGGGGTGGTCGTAGTTGTCGGGGAAGAAGTTCTTGACGGTGTGGGACCGAACGAACCCGCAGCGTTCATAGAACGGAAGCGTCGCGGGGCTTTCACCCGTACCGACCTGTAGAACCGAAAAGCGGTCACGGTACGTTGCGGCGACGAATTCAATCAGCGCCCTGCCGTGGCCTCTACCCTGATGGGCGGGCTTCACCGCGAGGCTCTTGATTTCCAGAACGCCGTTCCCCTCGTCCGTCACCAGACATTCGGCCACGATGCCGCCGTCTTCCACTTCCAGCACGAACAGCGTGCCGCGCGCGATGTAGCGCGCGACCATGCTCTCCTGCTCGTCCGCGAGCAAAAGAAGCGGCAGCAGAGACTCCCTGCTGCCGTTGAACTCCCGAATCCGCATTGGCCGACCGCGCGGAGGGCCCGAGGCCGAGCCGCGCGCTCCGCGCATCAAGGCGCAATCTTCACAGGTGCCTTCCGCGCGGCGGAGGCGTAGATTGCGTCGATGATCTTCATCAGCTTCACGGCCTGGTCGGGCGTGTTGAGCGGCCTCTCCCTGCCGCGCAGCGTCATCACGAAGTTCGTCGCCGCGCGCACGCGCCCCATCGCCTCGTCGGGCTTGACCTTGAGGGCCTTGTCAACGCGCGCGCCGGTCTTCGACTGCGTGTAGAGCTCGCAGACGTCCTCGGCCGTCTCGTCAACGCCGTCGGTGCCGAAGAGGCGGCGGACGAGTCCACCGGCCTTCGTGCCCTGGAACGTGACGGAGACCTCCTCGCGCTTGTTCATCTCAGCCCAGGCGGTGCGGAGGAACAGCACGGAGCCGTTCTTGAACGTGACGAACCCGTGCGCGGCCGCCTCGACGTCGCAGACGCCGTTGGCGCGGTCCGGGATCCCCCACGGCCCCTTGAACCGCTTGTCGCCCATGAAGTCGTCGAAGGTGTTCGCGAGCACGTAGGCGGGCTCGGGGTAGTCCATGAAGTAGAGGGCCAGGTCGATCATGTGGAGCAGATCGATCACTGGCCCGCCGCCCGAAAGGGCCTTCGTCGTGAACCAGCCGCCGAAGCCGGGGATGCCCGTGCGGCGAATCCAGAGCGCCTGCGCGGAGTTGATCGTGCCGACCTTCCCGGAGTCGATCGCCTTCTTCATCGCGCACGACTCGGGGCGCGCGCGGTTGTTGAAGTCGAACATCAGCGTGAGCCCCGCCTTCTTCGCGGCGGCGGCCATCTGCTTCATCTCCGCGGCGTTGAGCGCCGGCGGCTTCTCGCAGAAGACGTGTGCGCCGGCCTTGAGCGCCTGCAGCACGAGCGGCTTGTGGAACTTGTTCGGGGTGATCACGCTCACCGCGTCCAGCTTCTCCGCCGCCAGCATCTCGGCGGCATCCGAATACACCGCCCCGATGCCGAACTTCCTGGCCGCGGCCTGGGCCGCGACGCGGTTCACGTCCGCAATCGCCACCACCTCCGCGCCCCCGGCCCTGAAGCCGGGAACGTGGTAGGCCGACATCCCACCCGCGCCAATGACGCCAATGCGAATCGCGCCCATGGGCTTACTTCTTTGCCTCGGCGGGCTTGGACTCGACCGGCTTCACCTCGACGGGCTTGGACTCGATCGGCTTCGCGGGCTGGGCGGCCGGCTTCGCCGCGACGGGCTTGGACTCGACGGCCTTGGGGGCCGGTGCCTTCGGGGCCGGCGCGAGGCTCGGGAACCCGGGAGCCTCGATCGTCGCGGCGGCGCGCAGCGCGTCGAAGTACGTGCGGAGCGCCCGCTGCTCCTCCTGACGCTTCAGCCCCTTCTCGACGTCCTCCTTGGAGGGAACCGGCTGCGGCGCACGCGCCGACACGAGGATGTGGGACGCCTGGACCTTCTCGGGGGAGGCCGGCTGGTCGCCCTTCGCCTCGACGGCGGGAACCTTCTTCGTCACCATGATCAGATGCCAGCCGAACTGCGTCTTGACCGGCGCCGAGACCGTGAGCGGCTCGCTCTTGAACGCGACCTCGTCGAACTCCTTGACCATCTGGCCATGCGTGAACTCGCCCAGATCGCCGCCCTTCTCCTTGGACGGGCAGTCGGAATTGGCCTTCGCGAGCTCGGCGAACTTCTTCGCGAGCGCATCGCCCTTCAGCCCCTCAAGCTGCTTCGCGAGCGTCTTGATCTTCGCCTCCGCGTCAAGCGCCTTCTTCGCCATCTCCTGGTTGTTGGAGGTGATGTTCTGGATCGTCTCGGCGACCTTCTTCGCATCAACCGTGACCTTGGCGACGACCTCCTGGTCGAGAAGCTTCTGAATCCTGAAGGACTCCTCAAGCTCCTTGAGCCCGCGCTCCTTGCCCAGCGGATGCTTCTCGGCGGCTTCCTGGAGGGACTTCGGGGCGTCGGGCCGCTTCGCGTTCGCCTTGACGAAATCGTCGTTGTGCTTCTTGCGGTCCTCGTCCGTCACCTTCACGCCCTTCTTGTCGGCCTCGGCGAGCAGGATCGTCTTCATCACAAACGTCTGGGCGATCTGCTCGCCGACGTGCTTCTTGACCTCCTCGACCTGCTCCGGCGGAATCTGGGCCTTGCGGGCCTCGATGAACGTCGCGACGTCGG
Organism: Kiritimatiellia bacterium; assembly: GCA_051884935.1. Taxonomy (GTDB): domain Bacteria; phylum Verrucomicrobiota; class Kiritimatiellia; order RFP12; family UBA1067; genus RUG572. The sequence continues at coordinate 6,759 of JBJEWG010000136.1, forward strand.
CGTCGATCTCCCCGCGCGTGAGCGCCTTGCCGTTCACGCGAACCATCACGGCGGCCTTGTCGACGGGCGCCGCGGCCGCGGTCTTCTCCGCCGGCTTTGCCTCATCCGCCGCGCCACCATCCTTCTTGCCGCAGCCGACAACCGCGAGAGTCGCAACGGCCAGGGTTCCAATCGTGCCAATCATCTTCATTGATGCTCCTTGTTGTTGTAAAGTGCGGGTATGATACACCATGCGCCCCCGACTGTCAAATCACGGCAGGCGGGCGTCCAACCCGCCATTGAGCGTCTTCGCCGCCCGACCCGGCGGCGCTTCGACCGTGTAGGTGCGCGTCAGCTGGTCGATTTCATTTGAATTGGCCGTGCTGGTCGCCTTCAGGATGGCCGTGTACACGCCGACCTTCGTCGGAATGCCCGAAATGACGCCCGTCGCCGCGTCCAGCTTGAGGCCCGGTGGCAGTTTCGTCGCCGCGAACTTCGCCGGATAGCCGAGTTCCTGCAGGGAGAGCGCGTCCTCGAACAGCACGCCCGCATACAGCGTCCGCGCCTCCGTGCGGTCCTGGAAGACGGGCGCCTCCGTCGGTCCCCCGGCGACAAGCCCCACCGCCTCGCCCGCAATCGTGCCGAAGACGAGCTCGACCCATCCATCCCTGTCGAGGCGAGCGAGCAGCGAGATGTCCTTCGTCAGCTTCCCGCTTTTCAGCGTTGCCACGAACGGCACGTAGAGCACCCCGTCGCCCAGCGAGGCCTGCACGCTCGCGGAGATTTTGAAGCCGTCCGCCGTCGTTCCCGCGATCTTCACCACGCCCTTCGCGCCCACCACCAGCTGCAGGCGCGCCCCCTCGACGCTCACGCTCCAGCTGCCCATGTAGGCCTCCAGCGCCGTCTTCCACGGCTCGCGGCCCCACACGTTCTGCCAGGCGGCCCAGGAGCATTCGTCGTTCCACGCCCTGATGCAGCCACGGCCGGGGAACTCGGGATCCTCCGCCAGTTCGATCATGTTCGTGACGGCCAGCTTCCCGCTCTTCCCGACGATCTCGGCCATGTAGATGCCGTCCTCGTAGGACGCGAATCCCGCCGCCGAGAACGTCCACGTCAGCCCGCCGCTCATCCACTTGCCGCTGATCTTGCCCGTATTCGCCACGGTGAACGTCGCGCTTCCCATCTCCGAACCGCCGTTGAAGGTCCCCACCGCCCACTCGGGCATCGCCTCGACCGTATAGGTGCGCGTCAGCTGGTCAACCCATTTCGAATTGGCCGCGCCGGTCGCCTTCAGGACGGACGCATAGACGCCGACCTTCGTCGGAATGCCCGAGATGACGCCTCTCGCCGCATCCAGCTTGAGGCCCGTCGGCAGCTTCGTCGCCGCGAACTTCGCCGGATAGCCAAGTTCCTGCAGGGCGAGCGCGTCCTCAACCGCCACGCCCGCATAGACTGTCCGCGCCTCTTCGCGGTCCTGGAAGGATGGCGCCTCGGTTCGACCGCCGGCAGAGAACACCGCCGTCTCATCTCCCAAAGTCCCCGCAAGGAGTTCGACCGAGCCATCCGCGGCGATGCGGACGAGCAGCGCGACGTCCTTCGTCAGCTTCCCGCTCTTCAGCGTCGCCACATAGGGCGCATACAGCGCCCCATCGCCCATCGCGGCCTGCACGCTCGCGGAAATCTTGAAGCCGTCCGCCGTCGTCCCTACAATCTTCACCACGCCCTTCGCGCCCACCACCAGCTGCAGACGCGCCCCCTCGACGCTCACACTCCAGCTGCCCGTGTAGTCGGCGAGCGCCGCCATCATCGCGTCGCCCTTCACGCCCATGCCGTTGCGCGCGCCGTGGATCGCGCAGCCGCCCCAGGCGCCGGAGAGCCCGTTCCGGCCCAGCGTCACCTCGAACGCCGCCACGGGCACGCCCTTCGCCGTACAGAGGAGGTTCGTCGCCGTCACGGCGCCCGTCTCGTCCGCGCGCCCATCGACCGCGCCCTTCGCATAGCTCCACTTCTTGCCGCCAACCGTCACGGACGCCGTCACGGCGACGTTCGTCACGTAGGTAACCTCCTTCGTCGTCTTGTCGGTCAGCTTCTTCACGGCCTGCTTGGCCGTCTTCACCTGGATCGTGCCCGCAACCGCGCCGTCGGCGTCCACGAGATAGCCATCGTAGACGTTCGCCGCCACGCCGCTGAACGCCCCGTCCTCCGTCCATGGGTCGAACGGCACGCCCCAGACGGCGTACAGCGTCACCTCGTCGGCCTCCGGCACCAGGTCCGAGGGACGCACCACGCGCCGCGCGTCGAGCGCCGTCGCCCATCCCAGGAAGCGAAGCCCATCCTCCGGCGCCGCCTCTTCGGGGAGCGCGGGCAGCTGCTCGCCATACGGGAAGCCGCCCGCCAGCTCGACCGCCCCGACACCCTCCAGCTCCACGGCGACGGGCACCCCCCACCGCGCGTAGAGGTGGATCACGCCATCCGCGATCGCCGAGACCTCGTCAAGCGTCTTTCGGTCCGCATACACCGCCTCGCCCCCGGGCGTCCGCGCCCAGCCCGCGAAGACGTATCCATCCTGCCGGAACCGATTCGCGCGCAGCGTCACCGTCTCGCCGTAGGTGTAGGGCTGGCTCGCCGTGTCCTCGGTCCCGTTCTCCGCGTGGAAGCGGATCTCGTAGATCTTCGGCCGCCAGCGTGCGAAGAGCTCGCGGTCGGCCTGCGGCACCTCGCTCCCGGCCCGCACCGCCACGCCGCCCGCGCGGTCCGTGTACCACCCAACAAACTCATAGTGCGTGCGCTCCGGCACGGGCAGCTCGCCGAAGGGCTCGCCCGCCACGTACTCGCCCTGCGCGGGCGCCACCGTCCCCCCGTTCGCGTTGAAGCGGATGAGCGCCGTCACCGCCGTCTCCCAGTGCGCGTAGAGCGTATGCGCCTTGGTGAGCGTGACGGCCGTGGACGACGTGATGCGCGTGCCCGCGCCGCGTTCGGTCCAGTAGCCGGCGAACTTGCTCCCCTTCCGCGTCGGCTCGTACGGCGGCAGCGCGTAGCTCGTGTACGTCACCTGCCCGCAGACGTACGCCGCCCCCGACGCGAAGCTCCCCCCGTTCGCGTCGAACGTCACCTCGACCTGGTACGCCTCCCAGGGCTGGATGTTCCGGTGATGCGCCCCCTCGATCGGCCACTGCGCCGGCCAGTCGCGCGAGTTGGGCCGCCCGTCCCATCCCTTCGTCCCCTGCACGATGTAGCTCACCAGCCGCGGACTGGTCCCGGCGTAGGCCTCCAGATCGTAGCCCGGCGCGTCGCCGAGATAGTAGATGGAGGTCGTCCGGCCCGGACAGAAATACGCCCCCAGATCCGTCACCGTGGACGGCACCACCAGCGAGTCCAGTGCGTCGCACCCCGCGAAGGCGTAGGCCGGGATCGCCGTCAGCCGCCGCGAAAGCGTCAGGTCGCGCAACGCCGCGCACCCTTCGCACACGCCCTCGCCCATCTCCTCCACGTCCGCCGGAATCCCCAGCGCCCGCAGCGCCGTGCACCCCGCGAACGCCCGCGCGCCGATCGTCGCGAGCGTGCCCGGCAGCGCGACCTCGTCGAGCGCCGTGCAGTTCTCGAATGCGGAGTCGCCGATCTCCGTCACGCCGCTCGGCAGACGGACCCGCCGCAAACTCGCGCAGTCCGCGAACATCCCCGCGCAGACGACCGTCTCGCCCTTCGGCACCGCGACGTCCACGATCTGCCCGAAAACTGGCTCGAACCACTCGCCCAGCGTGCCGCCATGCGTCGGCGTCGTGACGCCCGTCAGCGAATCACACCCCGCGAAGGCGTCCCAGGCGACCCATTCCGTCGAACACGGCAGCGCGACCGACTGCATGCGCCAGTTGCCCGCGAACGCCTCCGCGCCGATCGACTCCAGACCCTCCGCGAAGACGACGCCCGCGAGCTTCGTGCAGCCCGCGAACGCCCGATCCCCCACGATCCGCACGCCCCCGCCCACCGTCAGCGTCTGCATATAGGAGCAGTCTTCGAACGCGCCGTCGTCGATCACCTCCACGCCGTCGGGGATCACGACGTCGTCGAGATACGTGTCGCCCGCGAAGGCGCCCGCGCCGATCGTCTTCAGCGTTGACGGCAACGTCACCACCTCCAGGTCGTAGAGATCGGCCAGCGCGCCGCCGCCAATCCCCACCACCCCCTCGGGGATCATCAGCGCGCTTGGCGAGTCGCCATAGTACCCCAGCACCCACCCGTTCTGAATCCACAACCCCTCCTTGCCAAGTTTCTCGCCGAGCCCCCGCAGATCGTTGCCCCCAATATCCACCAGCGTTGACGGCAGCGTCACGGATGTCAGCGCATCGCACCCCTCGAACATCCCATCCGGCAACACCGTCACGCCTTCGGGAATCGTCACCGTTTGAATCCTACTATATGAATCAGGGAAGAGGCGCGCGAGGGTATCCAAATCCGTGACCTCCACGTTCCGCAGGCTCGTGCACCCCTGAAACGCCGTGGACGAGACACGCGTCACGCTTGCGAGGATCGTCACGGATGTCAGCTCCCCAATTCCGGCGAAGGCATAGGGGCCGATCTTCGTCGTGCCCTCGGGAATCGTCAACGCCGTCAGCGGATTGCCATCAATATATGCCCGCCCGCATGGAGCGGGTTCGCGGTGGAATTGGCGAACGAGAGCCCCAGCCAGGCCGCGAGCGAGGGCGTGTCCACGCGCATCAGGTTCGTGCAGCCCGAGAACGCGGAGGCACCGACGCGCGTCACGCTCGCGGGAATCGTCACCGTCGTCAGGCTCCTACAGTCGGCAAATGCCCGTTCGCCAATGGACGTCACACCCTCGGGGATAACGAGAGACTTCAAGCCTGCACACCCCTCGAACATCCCGTTCGGCAACGCCGTCACGCCCTTGAGAATCGTCACGCTCGTAACGTTGGCATATACTGTCGGAAACAGTTCCCGCAATGGAGCATCTAGACGATTCAACGTCATCTCCGGCGCCCAGATTGTATAAGTTGCGTCGGTGCTGGCCACCACGCCATTGGTCAGCGTCTGATGGACGATCTGGCCGTGTGACATCACCGTGACGGTCTCCGGCATAGAGGCCTCGTGAACCACAACGCCATTGACCAGAATGCGCGCGCGCGTCCCCGGTACTGGACAACACTCAACTTCCAGCGTCGAGGGCAGCGACTCAACCAGTTGGATTCCGGGCCGCGACAGGTCCAGCGCAATGCCCGCCGACGTGGCCTCGCCCAGCACGTCGCCCCACGTGCCCAGGCTCAGCAACGCCCCGAGAATCATCAACGTCTTTTTCATCTTCTATCTCCTTCGTGCTTAGATCGTTTTATATGCCGGACTACGACCCGGGAGCCATTCCACGACAAACAGCTCGTCCGCCTGCTGGCCCGCTTCCGCGGGCCGCGGGGCGGACTCGCGCTGAGGCTTCCGCGTTTACTTGGACGGTCCTGCGGAGCAACAGAGGCGGAAGCCGACGTTGTCGCCGCTGCTCGACGGGTAGTTGCGGCCGCGAAGCGCGGAACGGCAGCCCTGAGCGAAGATGATCCAACAGCCACCCCGTCTCACACGGTAAGAGCCCGACGGCGCGCCCATAGGGTCGCTCACCGCCGATGTCCCGCACGACGTATACCAATCCAGACACCACTCCCACACATTGCCGTGCATATCGTAGAGCCCCCAGGCGTTCGGCTTGTAGGACCCAACCGTCGTATGATAATCGCTGTAGCCCCCCTTCCCGTCATTCTGATTATAGCCGTAGCGCCCAACTTCGTTCATATTTGCATCCCGATCCGTGTTCGTCAGATTCCTGCCGCTGTTGAGCGCCGTCGTCGTTCCCGCGCGGCAGGCATATTCCCACTGCGCCTCCGTGGGCATGTCGACCCCGGCGAGGCCGGTCCGCGTGCGAAGCCGCCCCATGAAGGACGTCGGATCGACCGCCGCCGAGCCCGGCCACCCCGCGCCGGACGAACTGCCGCGAATCGCGTTGTACGACACGTCCTCCACCGGACGCTTGTCACCCGTGTGGGACGACGGGTTCGACCCCATCACGAGGCTGTACTGCTTCTGCGTCACCTCGAAGATGCCCATCCAGAATCCCGTCGTGAGCGTGACCCGGTGCTGGGTTTCGCCACCATCTCGCCCCAACTCGCCCGACGGGCTACCCATCGTGAACGTGCCCGGTTCGATATGGCGGAGCACAAGCCTCGTTGTCTTATACTCATCCGTCCAACCACCGGCGGGGATGCTATTGAGGTAGGTGACGGGATAGCGCGATG
>JBJEWG010000137.1:0-12773 GCA_051884935.1 Kiritimatiellia bacterium
CACTGGGCAGTAGATTGGATTCCACTGGGCAGTGGAATAAATTCCGCTGGGCAGTAGAATTCCAAATCGTCTAGGGAGAAGGCAGACCCCGTCGGGACTGGCATGGTGGGATGTCGGCGGGAGGTGGGCTACCTCTCGGTTTTAACTCCGAGCGTTGGCAAAGGGACGGTTCTAACGAACCGTCTGGTGCTCCGCGCGCTTCAACGACTTTTCATTGACTTAAATGGGACTTGGCTTTCTGTCTGTTGATAAAGAAAAATCCTTTATCCCTGTCATAGGTGGGGGTTTGGTTTTGGTCGGTGTCTTCGACGCCGTTATAAGCCTTCCTTATCCTCTGTTATAGAGGCACTTATCCTCTTTTCATGTCTTTTCTGAGAAAAGGGAGTCGTTGAAGGAGTGCGAAGCCTCAGGCGGAACGTTAGTGGAGCCTTTTGTAAACGCTCGGAGTTTATCTGTCACGGCAAGGCCCCTCGCGCGCTGGTCGGTTGCTGGGCAAAGTCGAAGCACGGCAGGTTCGGTGATTGGTGGGGAAGGGGTTATCTTCGTTGTGAGGGGGATATTGGAGAGGATTTGGAGAGTTTAAGTCCCGGTTTCGTCTGCGGGGGGATTGCGGGGGCGGGGAAAAGATGCTACAATGAGCGCGTTTTCGCCACAATGGGGCGCGGAAGTGCGCCTGTGTGGGGATGAATCCGATCTTTACTAACGGCTGACGGACTTCCACGTCGGCCACCGGCCTGAGCCGCGTCGCGACGACAGTGCGTCGCCGCAACAAGGCGAGGGCAGAACTCGGGGAATGCCGTTGCAGACAGGGACGGTTTGAAACGAGAGGCTGGAGGATCCCGAAAGGACCCAGCCGTGTACGCATTCTTGCGTATTGCGCTTTAGTCGAAAACGGCCAATTTTCAAACCATAGGCGGAATATGTAAGGTGCGCTGCGTGGTATCCACGTGGCGTGTCTTCTGTTCGGTGTTTATGGTTGGGCGCTTGGCCGTGCCTCGATTAGGACATTGAATCCAAAGGCACGCCACTCTGTTTTTCCGCGTCGGGTGGGCGAGTCTTCGTGAAGTGACGCGGAATGAGGTGATGACAAATGTCGATGAGAGACGGTGTATTGTCCCTGATCCACGATTGTGTTTGGGAGATGTACGGGGACTTTGGGGTGACGAGGGGGCTGTTCAGGAAAGCGTCGGTGATGTGCGTGATGCTGGCTTCGACGTTGGCCCTGACGGCTGGCACGGTCGAGGTGACGGGCGTGACGGCGCGGCAGCGGTACCCGTGGAACGGGAAGGTGGACGTTGCCGTGACGTTGGAAGGGGCGTCGAACGAGGTGGCATGGACGGAGTGCCGTTTCGCGGCGACGAATGGTGCGACGCAGACGGCTCTGAAGGTCGCGAGCGTCACCCGTGTGGGGGAGGACTCCGGCTCCGGCACCACGTGGACGCGGCGTTTCGTCTGGGATGCCACCGCAGACGTCGGCGAGGTACAGATCGCCGACGTCGCGCTCACTGTCGAGGCGGAGTACGTTGGTGGTGTGCAGTTGTGGGAAAACGGCCCCTACTGGGCGGAGTTCAATGTGGGGGCGACAAAGCCGGAGGAATTTGGGTATTACTTCTGGTGGGGCGATACGGTGGGCTACAAGCGTGTGGAGAATCGCTGGGATGCGGCGGATGGGTCGCGCATCGGCTTCACGTTCGAATCGACGAACTGCCCGACGTATGGCAAGAGCGTCGCCACCCTCAAGTCGGAGGGATGGGTCGATTCGGTGGGGAACCTCGCAGCGGAACACGACGCGGCGACGGCGCACCTCGGTGCACCGTGGCGGATGCCGACGGACGCGGAGATCGACGCGCTCGTCAAGAACTGCACCACCACGTGGACGGTGAGCAACGGCGTCCCCGGTCGGCTCGTCACGGGCAAGGGCGCCTTTGCGTCGCGGAGTGTCTTCCTGCCCGCCGCCGGCCGTGGCTACGGGTCCGCCCTCGACGACTCCGGCTCGCTCGGCCATTACTGGTCCTCTACGCCGCCCTTGGACAGTTCGGACTACGCGCGCTACCTCTACTTCACTTCGGTCGATTTCCGCCGGAGCTACAACTACCGCTGCCGCGGGCAGATGGTCCGTCCTCTTCGAGGATTTGCCCCTTAACGCTTTGAAACTTCGGACGTTGGGTAAAGGGATGGTTCTACAACATATTGGCGGTAGAAGCCTTTATGGTTGATACCAACAATATATTGTGGTAAAATGCCGTCTATGAACGACATCAATATGCTTGCCTTGACCACGCCGGGGGATGTGCGGGAGGCCCTGCGGAGGTGGGTGCGGACGGAGCGCCAGCGGGTGCGGTGGACGCAGTCGGAACTCGCGCGGCGCAGTGGCGTGCCGTCCGCGACGATCTCGCGGCTGGAACTGACGGGGCTTGGCTCGACGGATGCGGTGTTCAAGATCCTCTTCGCGCTTGACCGCCTGGACGCGCTTGCCGATTTCCTCAAGGAACGTCAGCGTCTCGCCGATCTGCCGGTTTCGCTGAAGGATATCCCCCATGAAAAGCCCGTGCTGCGCATTCGGGCAAGAAAGGCGCGGCCATGAAGCTCCATGTGTCGTTTCGATTCTCGGCCACGGAGAGGATTCCGGTTGGGATTCTGTCGGACATGGGGCGTGACACGGCCTTTGAGTATGATCCGTCCTTTCTGGTGCGGGGATTGAACCCTGCGCCGTTTCGGCTGCCGCTCCGTTCCGGGGTCCAAGTCTATGATCGGGCGGGGAACATGGCCACATTCGCACCGTTCTACGACTTCACCTATAGCGAGGGTCCCAACGGATGGCAGACGCTTTCGGTGGCGGGGGCCGGAGAAAATCCGACTCAGGCCGATCTTGATCGTCTGGCGCGGGAAGTCGGGCTTTGAGGTGTCGGTGGCCGAAACGGGGTGTCTACACGAAGTTTTCCAAGAAAGGCCTGGATTCTTCGATTCTTGTCCACTGAGGAACCAAAGTGCCATAGAATATAACATATCCATCTGCTAAATTGCGCGTAGGAAAAGAATGTGGAGATGCTAAAATCGAATGTACGCGCTTGTACCGCGTCCCAACGAGGGCGTAGCGCGCGAGACGTATTTCTTTAATCAGGTTCGTAAGAACCATGCGGTTGCCTGTATTGATGTCCGGTTCCCGCCACCCGACGGCTACCATACCCAGCGGATTTGGAGAGTTTCGTTTGGCAGGGGGGCACGGCTTGACGGGGTTTGGGAGTGTATGCTACGATATTGGATATGGAATGCAGAAATTGTAGAGTTATGGTGTGGAAGGGATGCCCTTCACGTGGAGTGACGATGCGTGGCGCGCTGTTCGCGCTGACGTTTCTTCTGGCCGTTGTGGGCCATGCGGGCGAGGGAGCGTTGTGGGCGGAGGTCGGCAAGGCCGAGGCGGAGGGGTGGAATGTGCCGATGGAGCTGCCGACGGCGGAGGCGCGGGTGGTCGCGTCGTTCGGCGGGGACGCCCAGATCCACAAAGTCCCGGAAATCGCGGGTGAAATCTGGTGCACGGCGCGGTTCGAGGGCGATCAACTCCAGGCGCGTCCGGCGTGCTACGTCGAACTCTACCAGGCGGGGTACAGGGGAATGCTCGGCGGCGTCTACGAGCGTAATCGGATCACGAACGGCGTGGTGACGACCAAGCCGCTGCGCGTGATGTTCCCGGGGTGCAGCGTCAATTTCGGTTCGCTGACGCCGGAGAGGGGCGTCCCGAAGGCTGTGCCGGCCCACTGCGAACTCTGGCAGCGTCCGTTCGCGGCGGCGTTGCGCGCGCCGGCGGACGGTGCGGAGCTCGCGGACAACACGCCGGACCTCGCCTGGTACGCGGAGGATCCGCTCGGCGTCACCGTCGAATGGTCGCAGGATCCCGCGTTCGTGCCCGCCGCGACGTCGCGCCGATTCGTCGCGGACCCGACGCGGTTCGTCACGGTCGACCGGCCGCTCGCCCGCGGCACGTGGTACTGGCGCGTGGCGACGGCTTCGGGCTACACGACGCCCGTGCGGCGCTTCGTGCAGACGGCCGTGCCGACAGCCGACTGCACGCCGCCGACGCTGGTGGCCGCGCCGCGCTATTTTGCGGACGCGCAGGGCCTCTATGGCTTTACCGTCGGCGCGGACGCGGTGAAGGTGACGGCGAAACTTGAGGACGAGACGCTCGACGCGCGCCTTGCGGGGCCGCGTGCCGAGGTGAGACCGCCGAAGTCGGGGTGGCCGGTCGGCGTGTCGCGGCTTGCGCTCGCGGCGGAGGACGCGGCGGGCAACGTCGCGCGCGTGGTGACGTGGATCTCGTGTGCGCCGGGGTTGCCGCGCGTCATCTGGGGCGGTGCCGGAGAGCCCGCGACGATCGGCGGCGAGCCGTTCCTGCCGAAGCTCATCTACACGGTGGAGAACGCGGAGGGCTTCGACCGCGTGAAGGCGCTTGGGTTCAACATGGTGCAGAGCTACGGACGCGACCATCGCCTGCCGACGTCGGCGGACGTGCAGGCGTTCGACGACATGGGGGCGCGGGGGCTGAAGACGATGGTGGCGTTCAACCGGACGGCCATCAACGAGGTCAATCTCGACCGCATCGCGCGGAAGATCGGGGCCTGTCTGCTGCGCCGCGAGCTGATTGCCTGGTACCTCTTCGACGAGCCGGACGTGCTGAACGTCCCGCCCGCGCGTTTGCGCCGCACGGCGCAACTTGTCGCCGCGCTCGACCCCACGCGGCCCCGTCTGCTCACGACGTATTTTCCGCAGCTGGGGGCGGTCAAATACACGGACTGCTGCGACGTTTTCCTCACGCAGTTCTACAACAGGACGGCGGCGGAGGCGAAGGCGAAGTGGGACGCGGCGCGCGTGGCGTTCGCCGAATGCCAGCCGGGGGTGCGCCACACGCTCATCATCAACCCCGAGCGGTCGGACGAGCTGGCGGAGCAGGCGCGCTACGGGCTTGAGCAGGGCTGCGGCGTCATGGTGTGGGCCTGGTACCGCGTGGCGAAGGACCCCGCCGAGCTGGAGGGGCTGTTCCCGCGCGCGAAGACGGTTTCCACGATACAGTAGACACATATAGATTAGGAGAAAAACCATGTTGCAGAAATCAGGTTGGTTGATCGCATTGGCCTTTCCCCTGTTGGCGCAGGCGGCGCCCGTCACGGGGTCGGGGACTCTGCGGATCGACGTGGCGGAGGATCGGGTGTGGACGGATACCGTCCCGGCGAACGGGGTGCGAACCGAGCGCCCGGGCGTGTTCTACCCGCTGGACGCGAGCGGCAACGGGCCCAAGAACGTCGAGACCGTCGTGTTCAAGAACGTGAAGCTTGCGGAGATCGAGAGTTTCTCGGCGAAGATCGGCGTCAACCTCGGCAAAGGCGACGATACCAGCCGCTCGCACAGTCAATATTGTTGGCGCGACGCCCTGGTGGTGACGAAGGCCGCGACGACGGAGAGCATTGGGGTGCAGTTCCATCTGCTGCGGACGCCCACTTCGCGCATCGGCACCAATGCGCGCTTTCTGTTCCGGCAGGTGGGTGATGATGTTGCAGCTACGCTTGAGAACTTCACCTTCTTCTACGAGCAAAACGGTCAGCACGCCGGCGTGGACTGGATTGGCGGTCTTGACATTCCCGTTGTCCAGTCCCTCTATGACGTCGGCGACCAGGCGCATTTTGAGAAAAACGACCCGTCCCTCAGCAGCTGCGTCGGCTATCTCTCGTACACGCTGAAGGCGGGCGTGGACAAGACACCGGTTCCGGACGAACTCGTCTTTCGTAGCACGACGGGCGACCCCGAGCCGAAGTCGCTGACGTATGCGCCGTATCTGATGAACGATTTCATCGTCATCGGCAAGGGCGTCCATGCAATGAATCTCGTCTCCGCCAGCGCCATCTACAGCTGCGGCACGTACGAAAAGGGCGAGTTCTTGGTGCAGGCCTCCAGCGTCACCAACGACACGGCCAAAAACGAGAAGGTGTTCATCTTCCAGCGAAAGTACAAGCCGACCTCAACGTCTACGCGCCGCATGGGCGCGACCGTGCGCGTGGCGCAGTCCAACGACTACGTGCTCGCGAAGGTCGAGCGGGCGTACCACTCGTACGACGACAAGGCGGAAGACGCTCCGCTGGGTAACTATTTCTACAAGGCGAGCGGCGCGACCCTCGCCACCACGAATGAAATGGATGTCGCGGAGGCCATTGCGATCCGTGATGTCGTCTTCAACTTCTCCACTGAAAGCGTGCCGACGGAGTCCCGGTCCGGGATCCTTGAGCGCGACAAGGTCCAGTTGATCTGGCCGGGCGTGCAGCTCGCGGACGTTGAGCCGGGGCCGGCCCTGATGGGTGGCGGCACGATCGGCGGCGTCTGGCATTCCGTCAGTGGCTGGTTTACGACCAATCTCGTGAACGATGCGGTTGTCCAGACGTATTACCAGTACGCGAGCGGGAATTATGTCCGGACGATTCGCGTCGAGTTCCAGCAGGAGGCGGAGGGTGTCTACGCGCATGTCGTCTCTCTCCGTTACAATTACAAAGAGAAAGTGCAACCGCCGTATTGGGATGGTAGCCTGCCACACAACTATGATTCGGTGTACACGAATGTGGTTGACGGTTTGGCGCCCAAGGGGGACGGTAAGTCCTACAACACGCTGGCGCTCAGCCAGGTCGTCGCCAGCCGCCGTCCGCACGCCGTGCGCACGGTGACGCTCGCGACGGGTGCGCAAATGGGCGGCGTGCCGGTTCGTCTGGTGGACGTGGATCTGGCGTTGGCGCCGGGCGAGGCGGGGACGGCGGTGCTGCCGGCGGCGGTTTCGGGCGATGGGCGGGTCATTGTCGCGAACGGCACGACGCAGGTCGCGGCGGATCGGACGCTGGCCGTGCCCGTGGAGGTGTCCGCCGGGGCGACGCTCGCCCTCGCGGTCACGCCGGATGGGCCTGCGCAGCTCACGGTGCCGCAGATTGCGCTGGCGGCGGGCGCGCGTGTGTACCTTGTGGCGGATTCACGTCTGGCAGACCTCACGCCCACCAACCCGAAGACGTTCGTGCTGCCTGTCGTGACCGGGGCGGAGAATGCAGAGTTTGGCCTTTCCGGCGCGGGATTCTCCAATTGCAGGATTGTCGGGTTGGAGTCCCTCGAAGACGGGCGGCTCGCCGTGACCGTCAAGAGCAAGGGCGGCCTCGCAATCGTCGTCCGCTAGACCGTGTGTGTGGCGAGGTCCCTCGCCCGATTGTCCACAAGAACGGAAGTACCAACAGATGAGAACAAGAACCATCGGATTGTCGCTTTTGCTGCTCGGCGCCCTGACGACGCGGGCCGACTATGACTGCAAGGTCTCCCTCTGGCGCGGCGAAAGCCTGGCGGTGCTGCTGCCGGACGAGGCGCACGAGGTGACGGAGGGCGCGGAGGGGATCGACGTCGCGCGGGGTACGTTGCTGCCCGTGCGCTATCTGGACCGCGCGCGCGGCGGCTACAGCCTTGAGTACAAGACCGTGGCCGACCGCGCCGTGTTCGGCTCGAAGGCACCGGGGCTGCATTTCGCGACCGTCACGGCCGCCGCGGAGGCCAAACCCGGAACCTATCGCTTCGGGCAGCTGGTGGTGACGGTCGTCGATCGCGTGCTGCCGTCGGCCGCCGAGTGGAAATACTACCTCGACCTCTGGCAGCATCCGTGGGCGGTTGCGCGCGTCAACGGGGTCGCGCCGTTCTCCGCCGAGCACTACCGCGCGATGGAGCCGCTCTGGAGGCGGCTTGCGGCGGCGGGGCAGAAGACGCTGACGGTCACGCTCGTGGACAAGCCCTGGAATCGCCAGTGCTACGATGCCTATGGGTCGATGATCGGGCGCCGGAAGGGCGCGGACGGGAAATGGTCGTTCGACTATTCCGTCTTCGACCAGTACGTCGCGTTCGGCCGGGCCTGTGGGCTTGGCCCGCACATTTCCTGCTACACGATGTGCCCCTGGGAGTACGTCGTCGATTACGTCAACGCCGCCGGCGAGACCGTGCGCGTGGCCGCGAAGCCGGGGACGCCCGTCTTCGACGACTACTGGCACGACTTCCTGATCGACTTCGAGGCCCATCTGCGCGAGAAGGGCTGGCTGAAGGATGCCTACATCGCGATGGACGAGCGGACGCCGGAGGACCTGCGGTACATCGTCACGTTCGTGAGGCGCACGGCGCCGGGCCTCAAGATCGCCATGGCCGGCAACCGCGCGGCGAGCGAGTTCGACGGCATCGAGATCGACAGCTACTCGCAGGCCTTTCGCGCCGTGGGCGGCAAGTTCCTGGGGGAGGTCTCGAATCGCCCGCGGGATGGAAAGGTGGTCACATATTACGTCTGCTGCAATCCGGCCCGTCCCAACACGTTCATGTCATCGACGCCGGGCGAGGCGTTTGTCTGCGGCTTCTATCCGGCGGTCAGCGGGTTCGATGGGTTCCTGCGCTGGGCGTACAACAGCTGGGGCGAGGATCCCCTGAACGACATGACGTACAACCGCTGGGACTCGGGCGACGTCGCGCTTGTCTACCCAGATGGATCGCCGAGCTGGCGGTTTCTGGAGCTCAAGAACGGCATTCAGCAGGCCGAGAAGTTCCGTCTGCTCTCCGAATCGGGGCGGAACGCGGAGACTCTGCGGAAGCTGGCGGCGATGTTCGACGCGAAGGCACTGCTGGACGGAACCGACTATCTGGCCCTGCGCAGGGCCGTGTTCGACGCGCTCAACAGATAGGTCGCGCGCGGGGAACCGGCCCCGTCCGAGGCGAACTCCCGCGCTTGCGCGCGGCGTGGGAATCGGCTATACTACCCTTCAGCAAAATGACCTCAAACGACGAATATGTGCTTCAGCTCCTTCGCGAGAAGGGGTATGTGACTGCCGAACAGCTGGAAGTCGCCGGTCAGGCGATGCGCGAAGGCAACGAGACCACGCTCGACGTGCTCGTGGCCTCCGGCGCGCTGACCGAGGATGACGTTCTGGGAACGATTGCCGACACCTTCGGCATCAAGTACGTGAGCGTCGATCCCTCCGCGATCGACCCGGAGGTCGGCAAGGAGATTGCGCCGGAGATCGCGCGCAAGTACGGCGTGGCGCCTGTGATGGTGGACGCCGAATCCGTGACGGTCGTCCTCTCGGACCCGATGGGCTACGACGCGGTGGACTCGCTGCGGTACGTGCTGCACGGCAAGGACGTGCAGGCCGTGCTCGCGCCCGCCGAAGAGGTCAAGGCCGTGATGGAGAAGCTCTATCCGAGCGGCGCCGAGGAGGTGACCACCCGGAACGACGACGGCTACGGCGGGGAGGAGGATGCGGACGGCGGCGACGCGCCCGTGATCCGGCTCTGCTCGCTGCTGCTTTCCAACGCCATCAAGCTGAAGGCCTCCGATATCCATCTTGAGCCGATGGAGAAGGAGTTCCGCGTGCGCTACCGCATTGACGGCGCTCTCCGCAAGATGGACTCGCCGCCGAAGCGCCTTCAGGGCGCCATCCTCTCGCGTATCAAGATCATGTCGAAGATCAAGATCTCCGAGAAGCGCATCCCGCAGGATGGCCGCATCCAGGTGAACGTGGGCGGGCGCGATCTCGACCTGCGCGTTTCGACGGTGCCGACAAACCACGGCGAGTCGATCGTGATGCGTATTCTCGACAAGTCGAACCTGTCGCTGGGTCTGCCGCAGCTGGGCTTCCTCTCGGACGACCAGAACAAGTTCGAGCGGTTCATCCACCTTTCCGACGGCGTGGTGCTCGTGACGGGGCCGACCGGCTCCGGCAAGTCCACCACGCTCTACGCCGCGCTCGGGCAGATCAACCTGCCGGACCGCAAGATCATCACCGTGGAGGACCCTGTCGAATACCAGATGTCCGGCATCAACCAGGTGCAGGTGAACCGCGACGTCGGCCTCGACTTCTCCGCCGCGCTGCGGTCCATTCTGCGTCAGGCGCCGAACATTGTGATGATCGGCGAAATCCGCGACGACGAAACCGCGGGCATCGCGATGGAGGCGGCCCTCACGGGTCACCTGGTGTTCTCCACGCTCCACACGAACGACGCGCCTTCGGCGATCACCCGTCTGACGGATATGGGCGTGAAGCCCTTTCTGGTGGCCTCCGCCGTGCGGGCCTGCCTCGCGCAGCGTCTCGTGCGCGCGATTTGTCCGAATTGCCGCGAGGAGTACACGCCCACCGAGCGCGACCTCAAGATGCTGGGTTCGATCGCGAAGGTGATCCCCGAGCACATGTACGTGGGCAAGGGCTGCCCGAAGTGTCACGGCGGCTACAAGGGCCGCAAGGGCATCTTCGAGATCTTCGAGGTGGACGACACGATCCAGCGCCTCATCTTCGATCACGCGCCCTCGACCGTGCTGCGCCAGCGCGCCCGCGAGATGGGCATGCGCACGCTCCGCGAGGACGGCATGTTGAAGGTCGCCTCCGGCATGACCTCCCTCAAGGAGGTGTTGCAGGCGACGATGGGCGATGCCGACTGACGGAGAACGGACGATGGCAACGAACATCACAATGAGGGACCTGCTGCAGGCCACCATCGACGAGGGGGCCTCCGACCTGCACGTGCGGGCGCTTATGCCGCCGGAGCTCCGCGTGCACGGCGAGCTCGTGGCGATTTCCGACGACTCCTTCACGGAGGAGGATACGGCGCAGCTCTGCCAGGAGATCCTCACGCCCGAACAGGCGGCGGAGGTCGAGCGGAGCGGCGGCGTGGACTTCGCGCTCTCCCACGAGGACGGGACGCGCTTCCGCGTCTCCGTGTTCAAGGAGCGCCAGCGCTGGGGCTGCGTTCTGCGCATGATCCCCTCCACGCTGCTCACGCTGCAGCAGATCGGCCTGCCGGATTCCGTGCGGGAGCTTTTGTTCAAGCCGCGCGGTCTCATTCTCGTGACGGGGCCGACCGGTTCCGGCAAATCGACGACGCTGGCTTCGATGATTGACGTGATCAACCAGGAGCGCGGCGTACACATCATCACGATCGAGGACCCGATCGAGTTCTACCACACGTCGAAGAAGTCCCTTGTGACCCAGCGCGAAGTCGGCGCCGACGTGCCGTCCTTCGCCGAGGCCATCCGCCGCGCCCTGCGCCAGGACCCCGACGTGATCCTCGTGGGCGAGATGCGCGACCTTGAGACCATCAGCGCAGCCATCACCGCCGCCGAGACGGGGCACCTCGTCTTTGGCACTCTGCACACGACTGGCGCCGCCGAGACGATCGACCGCATCGTCGATGCGTTCCCGACTGACCAGCAGGAGCAGGTGCGCACGCAGCTCGCCGCCGGTCTTCAGGGTGTCATCTCCCAGATTCTGCTGCCGAAGCTCGGCCCTGACGGACAGGTCCACGGCCGCATCGCGGCGTTCGAGATCATGCTCGCCACGCCCTCCATCCGCAGCCGCATCCGCGACAATAAGACCTTCCAGATCCGCTCGGACATTCAGACCGGCGCGAAGTTCGGCATGGTCACGCTGGATGCCTGCTTGCTCGACCACTACCGCAATGGCCTAATCGCCTACGACGAACTCATCACGAAGTCGCAGGACCCCGACACGATCGTCGCGAAGCTCAAGGAAGAAATGGGGCGCCGCTAATGTCTGCTCAGTTTGATCCGTTGCTTGACCTCCTCGTCCAGAATGGCGTTCTCGATCAGGACGCCGTGGAGACGATTCGTGAGGAACAGGCCAATTCCGCCGGCAAGACCGTCCGCGAAATCATCGTTGACGGCGGCTACCTCGACGAGGACTCTCTCCTCGGCATGATGGCGGCTTATCAGGGCTGTGAGGTCATCGACCTCGCCAACATGGAGCTCGACGCCGACGTGGTCGGTGCCATCCCGGCCTCCATCGCCCGCATTTACAATGTCCTCTGCGTGGGCGTGGACGGCAACAGCGTCACGCTGGCCACCGCCAATCTCGTGGACCCCCGCGTCTCAGACGAGATCGCGTTCTCCCTCTCGAAGGAAGTCCGCTTCGTCATGGCCCGCGAGAAGGATGTCGCCGAGCGCATCTCCCAGCACTACGGCGACGCGAGCGACTCCGTCGCCGACATGCTCAGGTCCCTCGGCGAGGGCATGGAGGGCGACGACTCCCTCAAGAGCGACCCGAACGACGTGGCGGCCCTCGAAGGCGCGGCGAACAACAACGCCGTCGTCAAGTTCGTCAACATGATCCTCTATCAGGGCGTCGTTGACCGCGCGGCCGATATCCACATCGAGCCGTTCGAACACGACTTCAAGATCCGCTACCGCGTGGACGGCGCACTCTACGAGGTGAAGGCCCCGGACGTCTCCATGGCCCCCGCCATCATCTCCCGCGTGAAGATCATGGCGAACCTCAACATCGCCGAACGCCGCATCCCGCAGGATGGCCGCATCGCGATCACGGTTGCGGGGCGGCCCGTCGATCTGCGTGTGAGCTGTCTGCCGACCTCCCACGGCGAGTCGGTGGTAATGCGTATTCTCGACCAGAGCGCCACGTCCCTCGACCTTGAGAACGTGGGTCTGCCCGAGGACGTCTACGAGCAGATCACGATGGATATCGAGAAGCCGAACGGCATCATCGTCGTGACGGGCCCGACGGGCTCCGGCAAGACGACGACGCTCTATTCGGTGCTTCGCCGCATCAACACAGTCGATTCGAAGCTGCTCACCGCCGAGGAGCCGGTTGAATACGACATGGACGGCATCGTGCAGGTGCCGATCAACCACGAGGTCGGCAACACCTTCGCGAAGGTGCTGCGCGCCTTCCTGCGTCAGGACCCGGACATCATCATGGTCGGCGAAA
>JBJEWG010000138.1:0-12134 GCA_051884935.1 Kiritimatiellia bacterium
CGCCCCAACGCGGGCAAGAGCTCGTACATCAACCGCCTGCTCAACGCCGAGCGCGTGATCGTGAGCGACATCCCGGGAACGACGCGCGACTGCGTGGACGTGCCGTTCACGATCGGCACGGGCCCCACGGCGCGCCGCTACGTGCTGGTGGACACGGCGGGCATGAAGCGCCACACGCAGATGTCCAAGACGAGCGTGGACAACTTCTCCCTCTTCCGCAGCGAGCGGGCGATCGAGGAGGCGGACGTGGTGCTGCTGGTGATGGAGAGCGAGCTCGGGCCGACGAAGCAGGACATGCGCATCGCGGGCAAGATACTCGACGCGCACCGCGCGTGCGCGATCCTCATGAACAAGTGGGACCTCGCCAACGAGAAGGGCATCAAGGAGGCGGAGGCGACGAAGGTGCTGCGCCAGATGATGCCGTTCCTCTCGTTCGCGCCCGTCGTATTCTGCAGCGCGAAGAGCGGCTACAACGTGCGGCGCACGGTGGACGCGATCGACGCGGTCGCGTCGAGCGTGCAGGCGCGTCTGCCCACGGGCGTGCTGAACCGCACGATCGAGACGGCGACGAAGAAGACGCTCTCGCCGATGATCAAGGGGCGGCGGCTCAAGATCTACTACGGGC
Source organism: Kiritimatiellia bacterium (assembly GCA_051884935.1). Taxonomy (GTDB): domain Bacteria; phylum Verrucomicrobiota; class Kiritimatiellia; order RFP12; family UBA1067; genus RUG572. The sequence goes on from JBJEWG010000138.1 coordinate 626, forward strand.
TGCAGGTGGGCAACGACCCGCTCACGATCCGCCTCTTCGTGAACGACCCCAAGCTGGTGACGGATGCGTACAGGGCGTATCTGGAGAAGGCGCTGCGCGCGCGCTTCGGGCTGGAGGGCGCGCCGATCCGCATGTTCCTCAAGGCCCGCAGCCGCAAGGACGGCGCCGCGCTCGGCCGCGAAATCGACAAGCTGAAGAGGGGCGGTGCCGAATAAGTTCGCCATCGCGGCCTTCCGCTTCTTCATCGCCGGCGGGGGGCTGAGCGTCGGCAACGGGCGGCTCTTCGTCCAGTCCGCCCTCGTCGGCCTCGTCGTCGGCTTCGTGGCGGTGGCCTTCCATGGGCTGATCGACGTTTTGGACGGCCTGCTGCTGCACGGGGTGGGGGCGTACGCCTCGCTGCTGGCGGAGGGGACGCTGCTGCGCGGGGCGGCGGAGTGGGCCGACGGGCGGCGGTGGTTGCTGCTGGCGCTGCCGGCGGCGGGCGCGGCCCTGGCGGCGCTGCTGATCCGGTGGATATCGCCCGGCACGCACGCGCGCGGCACGGATTCGGCGATCTACGTCTACCACCGGCTCAGGTGCCGCATGTCCTGGCGCATCATCCCCGTGAAGGCCGTCGCCTCCGCGCTCGTGATCTCGTCCGGCGGCAGCGCGGGCTACGAGGGGCCGATGACGCTCATCGGCGCGGCCTGCGGGACGAATCTCGCGCGCGTCTTCCATTGGGACGCGGCGACGCGGCGGCGGCTGATGATTGCCGGCCTCGCGGCGGGCATCGGCGCCCTGTTCCGCGCGCCGCTCGCGGGGGCGCTCTTCGGCGCGGAGATTCTCTACTCGGGCCTCGACATGGAGTACGAGGCGCTGCTGCCCGCGTTCATCGCCTCGGCGATGTCTTATACTGTCTATGCCTTCTTCTACGGGTGGGCGCCGATGTTCGCGATGCCGTCCTACGTCTACGACGACGGGCTGAGGCTGGTGCCGTACCTGCTGCTGGCGCTCGTCGTCTCGCTCGGCGCGAAGTTCTACATCTATGCGTTCCGGCGCGTCTCGGGGGCGTTTCGGAACGTGAAGGGTCCGCCGTGGGCGAAGGTCGCGGTGGGGGGCCTCCTGACGGGCGCGCTCGGCTTCTTCTTCCCCGACGTGCTGGGGACGGGGTATGACCTCATCCGCGTGGCCTTCCGCGCGGATGCGGAGGGGCTCGTCTCGATGCGCGGGGCCTGGTCGGCGGCGGGGCTCTTCTTCGCCGCGTTCGTGCTCAAGGCCGTGGTGACGAGCTTCACCGTTGGGTCGGGCGGCTCGGGCGGCGTGTTCGGCCCCGCGCTCGTGTGTGGCGCCACATTGAGCGCGGCCTGCGGCGCGGCGTTCACGGCGCTCTTCCCGGCCTCGTTCGGCATCCACCCGGCCTCCGTCGCGCTCGTGGGCATGGCCGGATTCCTCGCCGCGACGATCCGCACGCCGCTCACGGCGGTGATCATGGTGGCGGAGCTCTCGGGGAACCACGCGCTGCTGTTGCCGACGATGTGGGTCTGCGGGCTCGCCTTCGCGCTCAACGACGGCTGGTCGCTCTACCGCAGCCAGGTCCATTCGCGCGCCTCGTCGCCGCTCCATTCCTGAGCCCCACGGGGCTTTGATCCCGTAATTTCGCGGTTGAGTTCTCGGACCGAATCCGCTATAATTTGCGTCCAATTTTTCCAAGGAGAGAAAAGCGATGGCGATTATTCAGCAAGGCCTTGTGTTGATGGCCGCAGGCGTGGGCATTGTGTTTCTGTTTCTGGCGATCTTGATCGTCGTCACGAAGTGCGCAGGCGTTGTCCAGCGGTTCGACCACATTCTCCCGCAGGAGGCGAAGAAGACGGCCCCGAAGAAGGCCGCCGCGGACGACGACGCCAACATCGCCCTTGCGATCGCCGTGGCGCTCGGCTGAGGCGCCGCATCCACATCTCGGTTCCCACACTTTCATTCACAGGAGTAATAGAATGGCCAAGAAAACAGTCAAGTACATGCTCACCGCGTTCCGCGACGGCTTCCAGTCGGTGGTCGGCGCCCGCGTCCTCTCCAAGGACTTCCTCCCCTGCGTGGAGGAGTGCTACGATGCCGGCGTGCGGTGGTTCGAGGCGGGCGGCGGCGCGCGCTTCCAGAGCTGCTACTTCTACTGTCAGGAGGATGCGTTCGACGTGATGGACGCCTTCCGCAAGGCGGCCCCCGAGGCCGACCTGCAGACGCTCTCGCGCGGCGTGAACGTCGTCGGCCTTGAGAGCCAGAGCTCCGACATGATCAAGCTCCACGCCCAGATGTTCAAGAAGCACGGCATGAGCTCGATCCGCAACTTCGACGCGCTCAACGACGTCAACAACCTCAAGTGGTCCGGCCAGTGCATCCACGACGCGGGCCTCAAGCACGAGGTGGTGGTGACGATGATGGGCCTACCGCCCGGCATCGACAACCAGGGCACGCACACGCCGGAGTTCTACCGCGACCGCCTGAGGATGATCATGGACGCGGGCATTCCGTTCGACCGCGTGGCGTTCAAGGACGCCTCCGGCACGTCCACGCCGTCAACCGTCTACAACACGATGAAGCTCGCCCGCCAGCTGCTCGGCAAGGACGTCCACATCCAGTTCCACAGCCACGAGACGGCCGGCAACGGCGTGGCGTGCTACCTCGCGGCCCTCCGCGGCGGCGCGGACGGCCTCGACCTCTCGATGGCCCCGATGAGCGGCGGCACCTGCCAGCCCGACATCGTCACGATGTGGCACTGCCTCGACGGCGACCCCGACTTCGGCTTCGACTTCGACATCAACAAGATCAAAAAGGCCGAGGACGGCTTCAAGAACGCGATGAAGAAGTACTTCCTGCCGCCGGAGGCGATGAACGTGAACCCGCAGATCGTGTGGAGCCCGATGCCGGGCGGCGCGCTCACGGCGAACACGCAGATGCTGCGCGACAACAACATGATGGACAAGTACGACGACATGATCGCGGAGATGTACGACTGCGTGCGCCTCGGCGGCTTCGGCACGTCGGTGACGCCCGTCTCGCAGTTCTACGCGCAGCAGGCGATCCAGAACGTCATGTTCGGCAAGTTCAAGAAGTTCGCGCCGGGCTACGCGAAGATGGTGCTCGGCTACTTCGGCAAGACCCCCGTCGCGCCCGACCCGGAGATCGTCAAGAAGGCCGCCGAGTTCATGGCGTCGAGCGAGCTGACGAAGCCCTACTCGACCCCCACCACGAAGACGGTGCTCGAACTCAACGACGCCGATCCCAAGAAGGGCGGCGCGGTCGCGAAGGCGATGCTGGAGAAGGAGGGCCTGCCGGTCACCGACGAGAACATCTTCATCGCAGCGGCCTGCAAGGAGAAGGGCATTCTCTTCCTCAAGGACCCGTCCAAGGCGCCGATGGGATGCCGCTTTGCGGACGCCGCCCCGAAGGCCGCGGCCGGCAAGGGCGTGACGGTCACGATCAACGGCAAGGCCTACGGCGTCGAGATCAAGGGCGACGGCAAGGCGGTCGTCAACGGCAAGCCGGTCGACTTCAAGGCCGAGGCGGGCCTCAAGGCGGCTCCGGCCGCGGCGACGGCCCCTGCGGGCGGCCAGGAGGTCAAGGCCCCGGTCCCGGGTACGATTCTGCGCGTCACGGCCGCGTCCGGCACGAAGGTCGCGAAGGGCGACGAAATCCTCGTCATGGACGTGATGAAGATGGAAACGCCCGTCACGGCGCCGTGCGACGGCACGGTGACGGTGACGGTGAACGCGACGGACAAGGTCGCCACGGGCGACGTGCTTGCGACGGTCGGCTGATTCGTGAACAGTGAATAGGTGATAGACCAATGAAAAAGTTCTTGATGGCGGCGATGGTGGCGTTGGGCGTTCTGGCGTCCAGTGCCGCCGCCGACTGTTCCGCGAAGGGCGGCGCCTGCACGGAGGTGCCCGCCTGGCAGCAGACGCTCGGCAGGGTGTGGGACCTCTCGAAGGATACGGGCATCTCGGGGTTCATGAAGAAGGAGGCGCCGGCCTACATCACGGGCAACTTCGAGGCGGCCGACCGCCCCGAGAAGCGTCCCTTCTCCGCGAACCGCAACGGCTACTATGACGGGAAGCTGAACTGGCACGGCGGCTACTTCGACGACGCGGGCGCGTTCGTGGCGGGCCACGAGGTCAAGACGCTTCTCGGCATGCCCTACGGCGTGGGTCAGCTGATCATGATCCCGCTCTGCCTCGTGATGATGTATCTCGCGATCGTGAAGGGCTTCGAGCCGCTGCTGCTGCTGCCGATCGGCTTCGGCGGCCTGCTGGCGAACTGCCCGCTCGCGGGCGTGACGGCGCCGGCGATGATGCACGACGGCGTGATCTCCTTCCTGGCGAGCGGCGTCCCCGTGATGAGCGGCGGCATCGTCGAGCCGGGCGGCTTCCTCTACTACTTCTTCCACTTCGGCATCGACACGGGCGTGTTCCCGATCATGATCTTCATGGGCGTGGGCGCGATGACCGACTTCGGCCCGCTGATCGCGAACCCGAAGATGGCCCTGCTCGGCGGCGCCGCGCAGTTCGGCATCTTCTTCGCGCTTTTCGGCGCGCTGGGCCTCGCGGCCGCCTTCGGCCACGACTTCTTCGGCGGCGTCGCCCCGCTGAAGGCGGCGGCCTCGATCGGCATCATCGGCGGCGCGGACGGCCCGACGGCCATCTGGCTCACCTCGCGCCTGGCTCCGGACCTGCTCGGCGCCATCGCCGTGGCGGCGTATTCCTACATGGCCCTCGTGCCGATCATCCAGCCGCCGATCATGAACGCGCTCACCACGAAGAGCGAGCGTCTCATCAAGATGCCGCCGCTGCGCGAGGTGAAGAAGATCGAGAAGATCTGCTTCCCGTTGGTCGTGCTGCTGCTCTGCGCGGTGCTGCTGCCCTCCGCCGTGCCGCTGATCGGCGCGCTGATGCTCGGCAACCTCGCGAAGGAGGTCGGCCCGAACGTCGCCCGCATCGCGGATACGATGTCCAACGCGCTCATCAACATCGTCACGATCATGCTCGGCCTCTCCGTGGGCTCGAAGCTCGCCTGCGAGAAGTTCCTCTCGGGGACGACGCTCGGCATCCTCGCGCTCGGCCTCTGCGCGTTCTGCGTGGGCACGGCCGCAGGCGTGGTGATGGCCAAGCTCATGAACCTCTTCTCGAAGGAGAAGGTGAACCCGCTGATCGGCTCCGCCGGCGTGTCGGCCGTCCCGATGGCGGCGCGCGTCTCGAACAAGGTCTCGCTCGGCAACGACCCGACGAACTTCGTGCTGATGCAGGCGATGGGGCCGAACGTCTCGGGCGTGATCGGGTCCGCCGTCGTGGCGGGCGTGCTCTACACGCTCTGCCGCTAGGTAGGTTTCGGCGACGAAGACAAGCGCGCGATATGCGGCCTTCAAGGAGGCCTTCGGCACGGTGACGGGTTCCCCGTCGCCGTCGCTTGCTTTATCGTCCTTCACCGGCTCGTCGGCGGCCTTCGCGGCGGCGGCCCTCTCGGAGCGGGGCTTCGTGCTCGTGGTGACGCCGGGCCTGCCGGAGGTGGACGAGCTGATGGCGGACCTCCGGGTGCTCGAAGGCGAGTGCCCCGTGCGGGCGCTCGAATTCCCGCCGCCGCTGGAGGACGACCGCTCGACGCACGCGGCGCGCCTCAAGGTGGCGGCGGTGCTGGGCGCGTATCGGATGCGCCCGTATCCGCTCGTGGTGGTGGCGCCGGCGGCGGCCCTGGCGACGGACGTGCCGGCGGCGGCGGCCGTCGCGGCGGCGACGGTGCGCCTGGACCTCGCGGGCGGCGCGGCCGTCGGCTTCTCGGAACTCCAGGCGAAGCTGCTCGCGGCGGGATACGAGCGCGCGCCCGAGGTGACGGAGCCGGGGCAGTTCTCCGTGCGCGGCGGCGTGCTCGACGCCTGGTCGCCCGACGAATCGGCCCCCGTGCGCGCGGAGTTCTTCGGGGACGAGCTGGAGTCCCTGCGCGTCTTCGACCCCGCCCTCCAGACCAGCACGGGCACGCTTGCCAGCGCCGAGTTCGCGCCGGTTGACCTGAAGGGCGGTGACGGGGCGAACGAGGGGGCGCGCGCGGGCGACGCCGTGCCGCCGCTTCTGAAGGTGCTGCCCGAGGGCGCGACGGCGCTCTTCCTCGAACACAACGACTATTCGACGCTGATCCCCCGTCCCGCGCAGCTGCTCCAGGGGGGAGGCCCCGCGCGGCTCGTCTACACGGGCGACCCGGCGCCGCAGGGCGTGCCGACGGGTACGTTCCAGGCCTCGCCGCTGCCGGGATTCGCGGAGCTGGGCATCGAGGCGGCGCGCGACCCGGAGCTGCTGGACGCGGCGCGGGCGCGGCTGAGGGCCTACCTCGTGGCGGCGGAGAGGAAGGGATCGCTGGTCGTCGAGGACGCCGCGCTGGGGGGCGGCTTCGAGGTGCCCGGGCTCGTTGTGGTCTCGAAGAGCGACCGCGTGTTCGCGCATCGGCGAAAGGTCGCGAGCCCCAGGGCCAGCGGCGTCGGCGAACGGTTCACGGGGAATCTGGACCTGGAGGTCGGCGAGTACGTGGTCCACGTAGACTACGGCATCGGCATCTTCCAGGGCGCGACGGAGGTCGAGGTGGCGGGGCACCGCGCCGAGGTCTTCACGATCGAGTATGCGGACGGCGCGCGCCTCCACGTGCCGACGGCCCATGCGCACCTTCTGTCGCGCTACGTCGGCGTGAAGGGCGAGGCCGTGAAGCTGCACCGGCTGGACGGCAAGCGCTGGGGCAAGGAGAAGGCCGACGCCCAGCGCGCGGTGCAGGACCTCGCGGCGGCGCTCCTCGAAACGCAGGCGCGCCGCGCGGTGGTGCCGGGGTTCGCCTACGACGTCGAGACGGACGGCGTCGCCGCGTTCGAGGCGGCGTTCCCCTACGAGGCGACGGACGACCAGGCGAAGGCGATTGCGGACGTGAAGCGCGACATGGCCCAGCGGAAGCCGATGGACCGCCTCATCTGCGGCGACGCCGGCTACGGCAAGACCGAGGTCGCGATGCGGGCCGCCTTCATCGCCGCGATGAACGGCAAGCAGACGGTCGTGCTCGCGCCGACGACGGTGCTCGCCGAGCAGCACTACGAGACCTTCCTCGCCCGCTTCGACGGCACGCCCGTGCGCATCGAGGCGATGAGCCGCTTCCAGAGCGACGAGGCGAAGAAGGGCACGCGCGCGCGCCTCCTCTCGGGGGCGACGGACATCGTGATCGGCACGCACGCGATCCTCTCCTCGAAGGTCAACTTCCACGACCTGGGGCTCATCGTCATCGACGAGGAGCAGCGCTTCGGCGTGCGCCACAAGGAGCATCTCAAGCGCCTGCGGGCGACGGCGGACGTGCTGACGATGAGCGCGACGCCGATCCCGCGCACGCTCTACCTCTCGATGACGGGCGCGCGCGACCTGTCGCTGCTCCGCACGCCGCCGCGGGAGCGCGTGGCGACCGAGACGAAGATCGTGCGCGACACGGACCAGACCATCCGCACGGCGATCGAGCGGGAGCTCGCGCGGGGCGGGCAGGTCTACTTCCTCCACAACCGCGTGCTGACGATCGAGAAGATCGGCGCGCGCATCCGCGCGCTCGTCCCCCGGGCGCGGCTCGAAGTCGCGCACGGGCAGATGCCCTCCGCGCTGCTCGCCGCGAAGATGCAGCGCTTCGCGCGCGGCGAGACGAACGTGCTGCTCTGTACGACCATCGTCGAAAGCGGGCTCGACATCCCGCGCGCGAACACGATCCTCGTCGATCGCTCGGACCACTTCGGCATCGCCGAGCTCTACCAGCTGCGGGGGCGCGTGGGGCGCTCGTCGCGCCAGGGCTACGCCTACTTCCTGCTGCCGGAGGAGGGGTCGATCGACTCCGAGGCGCGGGAGCGGCTGGACGCCCTCAAGAAGCACGCCGGCCTCGGCGCGGGCTTCAACATCGCGATGCGCGACCTGGAGATCCGCGGCGCGGGCAACCTGCTCGGCAGCGCGCAGAGCGGCCACATCGCCGCCGTCGGCTTCCAGCTCTACTGCCAGCTCCTCCAGCGGACCATCGCGCGCCTGAGGGGCGACGCGGTGCCCGAGCTCGTGGACGTGACGCTCAACATCGACTTCCTCGACTTCTCGCCGGGCTCGGCCGACGCGGAGACGGACGGCGCCTGTCTGCCATACGACTACGTGGAGGAGGAGGCGCAGCGGATGGACTTCCACCGCCGCCTCGCGGAGACGGCGACGCTGCCCTCCGTGCGGAAGCTCAAGACGGAACTGGCGGACCGCTACGGCAAGCTGCCGAAGGCGGCGGCGCGCCTCGTGAAGCTGGCGGAGTTCCGCGTGCTCTGCGCCCAGGCCGGCGTCAATCGGCTGGACGTGCGGAAGGACCGGGCGGTGTTCTACCGGGCGGGGTCGCGCGACATCGCCTTCGTGGGGCGCGTCGAGGGCCGCACGCCGGACCGGAAGCTCGCCTCGCTCGCGAAGATCCTCTTCGAGAACTCAGACGAGGCGTAGCCGATCCTCCTGATGACATTGAATTCCACTGGGCAGTAGAATTTATTCCGCTGGGCAGTAGAAATCATTCCACTGGGCAGTGGATTTCCTTTTACTGCCCAGTGGAATCCGTTGAAGTCCGCATCACAGGCCGTCCGTCTGCGGCGGAACCGACCTCTCCGTCCCGATGAGGGCGATTTCCCGTCCCGATGCGAGACAATTCCCGTCCCGATGGGGAAATCGGCTCGGTGAATTTCCCGAATGGCGCTGAGGCCCGTCATGTGCTATAATCCGAAAACCGCCGTTCTGCGCGTTGCAGGGCGAGAAAGGAAAACGATGATGAAGAAGATGGTTGCAGTGGTCGTCGCCGCGCTGGCCGTGGGTCTGGCGTGGGCCGAGAAGCCCGTGTTCAAGGGGTTGGTCCCGGCGGAGGAGGTCCGCGCGCGGGCGGGCGTGGGGAACCTGATGAAGAAGATCCGCGAGGGGCAGAAGGAGATCGTCGTCGCCTATCTGGGCGGTTCGATCACGGCGATGAACGGGTGGCGGAATCTCACGACGGACTGGCTGCGGAAGACCTATCCGGGCGTGACGTTCCGCGAGGTGCACGCGGCCATCGGCGGCACGGGGTCGAACCTGGGCGTGTTCCGCCTCGGGCACGACGCGCTGCGGCACAAGCCCGACCTGCTCTTCGTCGAGTTCGCGACGAACGACGGCGGCGCCGCGCCGGAGTCCATCTGGCGGTCGATGGAGGGCATCGTGCGCCAGACCTGGCGGCGCGACGCGACGACGGACATCGTCTTCACCTACACGATCACCTCCTCGATGATGGGCGACTACGGCAGGGGCCTGTGCCCGCGCGCCGCGAGCGCGATGGAGCAGCTGGCGGACCACTACGGCATCCCCTCCATCGGCTTCGGCCCGCGCGTCGCCGCCGAGGTGAAGGCGGGGCGCCTCGTGATGAACATGAAGGACGCCGAGAAGGAGACGGCGGTGCCCGTGGAGACGCCGGCGCGCGACAAGGCGATCGCCGAGCAGCTCGCGAAGGAGGGGAAGACCCTCTTCGCGAAGGACGGCGTGCACCCCGCGCTGCCGGGGCACGAGTTCTATCTGAAGTCCATCATCGCCGGCTTCACGCAGATGAAGGATTCCCAGCCCGTCGATCACCTCGCCCAGCTGCTGCGCCCGTTCGTGGCGGACAACATGGCCGCCGCGAAGATGGTGCCCGTCCATCCCGAGATGCTCACCGGCTCCTGGCGGAAGCTGCCCGCGGACGACGGGAAGATGAAGGCCTTCTCGAACCGGATGGGCGACATCTGGTATGCGCAGGAGCCGGGCGACAAGCTCAAGTTCAAGTTCAAGGGCACGTGCTGCATGATCTACGATCTGCTGGGGCCGGACGGCGGCCAGCTCTGGATCACGGTGGACGGCAAGCGCAACAGGCGCCCCGTGCCCCGCTTCGACAGCTACTGCACCTACCACCGCATCGCCACGCTCAACGTCTTCGACGGGGCGGACGGCGTGCACGAGGTCGAGATCGAGGTGGACAAGGACCAGCCGTCGCGGCAGTCCGTCGCGTTCCGCCTCAAGGACCCCGCGGGCGAGCTCTCCCAGCCCAAGTACCAGGGCACGAAGTTCTGGCCGGCGAAGATCATGCTCGTCGGCGAGCTGGTCATGTGAGGCGCGGGCCGCTGTGGTATACTGTCCGCATTCGTCTGGAACAGAAAAGGAGTTGTAAATGTCGTCCAATCCCATGCTGGGTTCGCTGATCTTCGCCCTTGGCGGTTTCGCCGGCGCCGTGTTCGCCGTGCCGTTCCGCAGAATCAAGGGGGTGGGCTACGAGAGTTATTGGCTGGTGTACGCGCTGGCGGGGCTGCTGGTGTTCCCGCTCGCGCTGGGGATGGCGACCTGCCCGGCGGCGCTGAAGATCATCGGCGGCGCCAGGCCGTCCGTGCTGGCGCAGTGCGTGGGCTTCGGCGCGCTGTGGGGGCTCGGCGGGCTCACGTGGGGGCTGATGATCCGCTATCTCGGCATCGGGCTGGGGCTCGCGATCGGGTGCGGGCTCTGTTCGGCGACGGGCACGCTGATCCCGCCGATCGTGACGGGCCACGCGGGGGACCTCGTGCGGGACGCCGGGGCGTGCACGGTGCTCGCGGGCGTGGTCGGCTCGCTGCTCGGCATCGCGCTCGTGGGTTTGGCCGGCAAGTTCAAGGAGGGCGAGCTCACGGAGGAGCAGAAGAAGGCCGCCGTCGCCGAGTTCGACTTCAGGAAGGGGATGCTGGTGGCGCTGTTCTCGGGCATCGCCTCCGCCGGGATGAACTTCGGCCTCCAGAGCGGCGGCGCGCTTGAGGCGGCGGCGAAGGAGGCGGGCACGCCGGCGGCCTGGTGCGGGATGCCGGTGCTGATGGTCGTGCTCTGGGGCGGCCTCGCGGTGAACGTGGCGTGGTGCCTGTGGCAGAACCGGCGGAACGGCACGTTCGGCGACTACGGGAAGATGCTCGGCGGGAACGTCGCGGCGATTGGCCTCGCGTCCCTCGCCGGCGTCATCTGGGCGTGCCAGTTCGCGTGCCAGAAGGTCGGCGAGCCGCAGATGGGCGACCTGAAGTACATCGGCTTCGCGGTGGTGATGGGCAGCTCGATCTTCTTCTCGTCCCTGCTGGGCATCTTCATGGGCGAGTGGAAGGGCACGGGCGCGCGGACGAAGAGCTGCCTCGCGCTGGGCATCCTCGTGCTGCTGGTCTCCTTCTGCGTGATCAGCTACGGCAGTCGGTGACGCCCCGCCGCCCATTTCCTGCCATATCGGTAAAATAAACTCCGAGCGTTAGCAAAAGGCTCCGCTAACGCTCGGAGTTTCTAGGTCGAGGGGGCAAGTCGTCGGCACAACGCGGGGTAAGAGGGTGAGACCGTGGGGGATGGAGTGGCGCGACGAGGGCACTATAACTGCAAAAACAAAGCGTTCAATGCGGCTGTCAAGGTGGGGTGTCGCGCGATGGGTTCTGTATAACTGTAAGATACCCCCCCCCCCCCCCCCCCCCCCC
>JBJEWG010000138.1:12144-12739 GCA_051884935.1 Kiritimatiellia bacterium
ATATGCATCTTTTATGTCCATTCTCCATTGACAGGGGAATATCCCATTAAGTATACTACGCACCTTCAAAAAAGAAGGCATATTAGGACATCACGAATACAAAAACGCTCCCGGCAGGGGGCCCCGATTCATATCTCGAACTAATCTGGAACTTGGCATTATGAAGACCGTTCTACGTAAATTGGCAAGTTTGGTTGGAATTGGACTGGCGATGCTCACCTTGTGCGCGGGTGCGGCGACTCAGGCGACGTTGGTGCCGAATGGCGACTACTACATCGCGGACAGCTTCGCGCGCGCGGTGCGGTTCTCCATTGCGGGGTATAAGGGCACGACGGAGCTTGAGCACTTCCCCGTGCTGGTGCGGCTCAAGGAGGGCTTCGTCGAGGGCTTCACCTATGATGATTTCCACCTGGCGGACGGGCGGGATCTCGCGTTCCTCGATTCCGAGGGCAACCTGCTGCCGCACGAAATCGACACGTGGAACCCGGAGGGCGAATCGCTGATCTGGGTCTGCGTGCCGAAGGTGACGAACGGCGCCTTCTTCTCCATGTGCTACCGCTGCTGCCTCGCGCGCGTGCCGGACATCACGGAGAAG
>JBJEWG010000139.1:0-12723 GCA_051884935.1 Kiritimatiellia bacterium
TGATCCTCGAAACGGACGCCGACCAGGCCGCCACGCCGCCCGTCCTGCTGCCGCCGCTCGACTGGCGCACGGCCTCCACGGAGGAGTTGATCGCCCGCGTGAACGACGCGGGCATCTGCGGCATGGGCGGCGCCGGGTTCCCCACGGCCGTCAAGCTCGCGCCGCCGCCGGGTGCGCGCTGCGAGTATCTCATCCTCAACGGCGCCGAGTGCGAGCCCTACCTCACGGCGGACTTCCGCGTGATGGTCGAGGAGGCGGGGAAGATCCGCGCGGGCGCGGAGATCATGCGGAGGATTCTCGGCGGCCCCGCCGTCCGCATCGCCGTGGAGGCGAACAAGCCCGAGGCCATCGCCGCGCTGGAGCGGGCCTTCGCGGATGTCGAGGGCGACGTGGAGATCGTCGTGCTGCCCGTCCTCTACCCGCAGGGCTCCGAGAAGCACCAGATCTACGCCACCGTGGGGCGGCTCGTGCCGCCGGGCGCGCTGCCGATCTCGGTGGGCTGCGTCGTCGAGAACGTGGGCACCGTCGCCGCGCTTGCGGAGGCGGTTCTGCACGGCGTGCCGCTCACGGCGCGCGTCACCACCGTCTCGGGCGACGGCATCGTCGAGCCGAAGAACGTGCTTGCGCCCACGGGGACCTCCTACGCCGACCTCGCGGCCTTCTGCGGCGGCGAGCGGCCCGGCGTGCGCAAGGTGATCAGCGGCGGCACGATGATGGGCTTCGGCGTGCCGAACCTTGAGATCGCGACGACGAAGACGACCTCCGGGCTGCTCTTCCTCACCGCCGCGCGCGTCTTCCAGTATTCGTCCTCGCCCTGCATCAACTGCGGCCGCTGCGTGCGGGCGTGCCCGATGCAGCTCAACCCCGCCGCCATCTCGCGCGCCGTGGAGGCGGACGACGTGGCCGAGGCCGAGCGGCGCGGCGTGATGAACTGCATCGAGTGCGGCGCCTGCTCGTTCATCTGCCCCGCCTACCGCTCGATCACGCATCTCTGCCGCCGCGCCAAGAACTCCATCCGCGCCCGCGTCGCCGCCGAAAAGGCCAAGGCCGCCGCCGCCCGAAAGGGTTCGTGAAAGGAAAACGCCCATGCTGCCCAGGCAATCACAGGAAGAACGCTACATCCTCTCAAGCTCCCCCCACGCGCACGCCCGGTCGTCCGTGGGCGGGATCATGCTCGACGTCATCATCGCCCTTCTGCCCGCGCTCGGCTGCGCCGTCTACTTCTTCGGCCTGCGCGCGCTGCTGCTCACGGGCGTGTGCGTGGCCACCTGTCTCGTCACCGAGGCCGCCTGCCGCCTCGCGATGAGGCGCGAGAACACGATCGGCGACCTCTCGGCGGTGCTCACGGGCCTGCTGCTCGCCCTCAACCTGCCGCCCACGCTCCCCTTCTGGATGGCGATCGTCGGCGGCGTGTTCGCGGTCGGCGTCGCGAAGCAGGCCTTCGGCGGCCTCGGCTACAACCCCTTCAACCCGGCGCTCGCCGCCCGCGCGTTCATGCTCGTCTCCTTCTCCGAGGCGATGACCTCCTGGACGCCCTCCCTCTGGCGCGCCGCCGCCGGGGCCGTGGACGCCACCACCACCGCCACCCCGCTCGCCTATCTGAAGACCTTCGCCACCGCCGCGTGGGCGCAGGCGCCCGAGGCGGACCGCGTGCTCTCCTTCACGAACGGCTCGTTCATCCAGTCCGCCCTGCTCGGCAACGTCAACGGCAGCCTCGGCGAGGTGAGCGCCCTCGCCCTGCTGCTCGGCGCCGCCTACCTGATCTTCCGCCGCGTGATCACCTGGCACATCCCCGCCGCCTTCATCGGCACGGTCGCCTTCTTCGCGTTCTGCCGCTACGGGATGGACCTGAACGCGCTCAAGCTCGCGGAGGTGCACGTGCTCTGCGGCGGCGTGGTTCTCGGCGCCTGCTTCATGGCGACGGACTACGTCACCTCGCCGGTCACCGCCCGGGGCAAGCTGGTCTTCGGCTGCGGGTGCGGCCTCCTCACGATGCTGATCCGCCTCTTCGGCTCGTTCCCGAGGGCGTCTCCTTCGCGATTCTGATCATGAACGCCTTCACGCCGCTGATTTCCCGCTTCACCCAGCCGAAGCCCTTCGGAGCCCGCGCATGAAAATCCTCTCGCTCGTTCTGCCCCTCACCCTCATCGCGGGCATCTGCGCGGCCGTGCTCGCCGTCGTCAACGCCGTCACCAAGGGCCCCATCGCGAACATCGCCTCGCTCAAGGCCAACGCCGCCGCGCGCGCGGTCCTCCCCGCCGGGACGAAGGCCATCGACACGCGCACCGACCCCGCGGACGGCGCCGTGCGCATCTTCGTCGGCTATGCGGACGACGACAAGCGGACAATCGCCGGCTATGCCGTCCCCGGCGTGAGCGGTAACGGCTACGGCGGCGACATCCGCCTGATGGTGGGCCTCACGCCCGCCCGCACGGTCGTCTCCTACCAGGTCCTCGCCGCGAACGAGACGCCCGGCCTCGGCGCCAAGCTCGGCGACCGGACGTTCTCCGCCCAGTTCGAGGGCCGCGCCGCGACGGGCCTCAAGGTCAAGAAGGACGGCGGCGAGATCGACGCCATCACGGGCGCCACCATCACCTCCCGCGCCGTCTGCGGCGCCATCGCCGACGCCTGCGCCCGCGTGGACCGCCTTGAGGGCAAGGCCTCCGCCGCCGCGCCCGCGCGGTCCGTCGCGAACAAGGGTCGGCTGATTCTCGACCCCGCGAAGCCCGAGACGGCGCTCAAGGTGCTGCCCCGGGGAACGACCACCGCCATGCCACTCGCGGGGAGCGGGCGCTTCCCGATCTTCGAGGGCAGGGACGCCGCGGGCAGGACGACCGGCTACGCCGTCGTCGGCACGGGCACGGGCAAGGGCCCGGACGGCGAGATCGTCATCCACTACCTCTACGGCCTCACGCCCGACGGGCAGATTTCGCGCACGGCGCGCTCCCTGCCCGTCAACCAGCTCGACATCTCGACGGCGGACATGATCACCGCCCAGATGACGGCCATCAACGCCGCGATGCAGGACGCCCTCGCGAAGCTGAAGGCCAGCCGCGCGAAGTGACACGCTTTCCCAAAACCCCGAAACAGGAGCACTCCATGTCGAAAGAAAAACTCTCGCGCCGGTCGTTTCTGGCGCACGCGGGCGGCGCAGTCGCCCTGCCGTGGCTCGTGCCCGCCTCCGCCCTGGGGCGCGACGGCGCCGTGGCCCCCTCGAACCGCATCGTGATGGGCGCCATCGGCCTCGGCAACCGCGGCACGAGCGATCTGTGCAGCTGGGTGCTGCCCGAGAAGGACGTGCAGTTCGTCGCCATCTGCGACGTGCGCAAGGACCGCCGCGACGCCATCAAGGCGCTCACCGACCAGCACTACGGCAACACGGACTGCGCCCAGTACATCGACATGAAGGAGCTGCTCGCGCGCCCCGACATCGACGCCATCCTCACCGCCACGAGCGACCGCTGGCACGCCGGCGTCTCCATCATGGCCATGCGGGCCGGCAAGGACGTCTACACCGAGAAGCCCGCCTCCATGACCGTGCGCGAGGGCCAGGCCGTCGTCGCCACCGCGAAGAAGTGCAACCGCGTCTACCAGGCCGGCATGCAGCGGCTCAGCGAGCCCAACTTCGTCGTCTGCAACGAGCTCCTGCGCCTCGGCCGCCTCGGCGAGGTGAAGCTCGTCTACGCCCATCTCGCCCCCTGGGGGAACGTCAACCTCGAACGCCGCTGGCTGCCCGCGCAGAAACAGCCGCCGCGCGAGATCGTGGACTGGGACGCCTGGCTCGGCCCGTGCGCCTGGCGGCCCTACAACGAGCACTATCTGCACGGCGGCTGGCACCGCGACCACGACCTCTACACCGGCGTGATCGGCGAATGGGGTTCGCACACGTTCGCCCAGTGCCACGACGCCATCGGCGCGGAGAACACCTCGCCCGTCTTCTACCCCTGCATGCACAAATCGCTGCCGGACGGGCTGCGGATGCGCTTCGCGAACGGCGTGGAGATGATCACCTGCCAGCGCGGCTGGCGCGGCACCTGCGGCGTCCGCTATGTGGGCAGCGAGGGCTGGGTCTCCTGCGCGGACGGCTATTCGCGCCCCGAGGTCTCGCGTCCCTCCCTGCTCGCGGACTACGAGAAGATCCTCGCGGACTACTTCGTCCGCACCGGCTACACCGGCCAGAACCACCTGCGCCAGTTCCTGAACTCCGTGCGGACCCGCACCAAGACGATCGCCAACCCCGTGATGATGCACCGCTCCATGACCACCGTCCACTGCGCCAACATCGCCCAGTGGCTCGGCCGCGACATGCACTGGGATCCCGTCAAGGAAGAGTTCATCAACGACCCCGAGGCGAACCGCATGCTCTCCCGCGCGCAGCGCGAGGGTTGGGAAATCATCTAGGAGGATTCGACATGACGATGAAGAAGCTTTTGATGTGCTCGATGCTGGCGGCGGCGTTCACGCTCGTCGCGGCGGAGCTGAAGCAGCCGGCCTTCCGGATGACGGAGGCGGAACTGCTCGCGGTGCTGCGCGAGAACGATCTCAACGACCAGGTGACGGCCTGCCAGGAGCTCTGCCACACGGGCACCGCCGCGTGCGTGCCGGCGCTGGCCGCCCTTCTCACGGACGCCGCGCCGCGCGAGCTCTTCCACGCCGCGCGCTACGGCCTCCAGAACATCCCCGGACCCGAGGCCGAGGCCGCGCTGAAGGCCGCGCTCGCCACGGTGAAGGACGCGAAGCGTTGCGGCGGCCTTGAGGCGTCCCTTCGCCTGCGCGCGACGCCCGTCGCCCCCGAGTATGCGGCGGCCAGCGCGGCGCTCACGGCCTTCCCCCCGAAGACGCCCCTCCAGAACGGCGACCTCTCGGTCGTCCCCGCGCTCGTCGAGACGGCGCTCGGCGGCGGCTTCCCGGCCCAGCTCGCCCGCCGCCAGCTCGTCGGCTTCCCGAACGAGGGCGTGGTGCAGAAGATGCTCGACCTCGTGGCGGGCGGCGACGTCAAGAAGGCGAAGCTCGCCATCTCCGTCCTCGGCGACCGCCGCGTGCGCAGCTGTCTGCCGCAGTTCTGCGAGATCGCCCGCACCACGCCGCAGGCGGGCATCCGCACGGAGATATTCAAGTCGTTCGCCACGCTCTGCGACGCCGGCGACCTGCCCATGCTGCTCGGCCTTCTGAAGGAGATGCCGAAGGAAAGCCGCCTCGAAGGCTCGATCATCCGCCTCGCCACGCGCGAGCTCGTGGCCGACAAGGTGGACGTGGTGATTCTCAAGGCGGACTACGGCTACTTCGGTCCGGATGAGGTCAAGGACGCCCACGGCAAGGTCGTGCGCCCGGTCGCGAATGTGATGGACATGGTGACCGAGCTCGTCAAGAACGGCTCCCGTTCGATCATGGCCAGCAACCGGCTCGCGGGGCACGGCGGCTTCGCGCACGATCCGGCCCCTGGTCGGGAGAAGGAGCTGCACCTCACCTACAGAATCGGAGACGGCCCCGAACGCTCGACCATCACACGCGAGAACGGCGAGGCGGAACTCGCCGGCTGCCGCCTGCCCGAAGCGGTCGCGCGGCCCCTCGTCGATGCCTGCGCCGCGGCGCAGGGCGACTTCCGCGCGGCGCTTGAGCGCATCCTCGGCACGCTGGAGAAGCGCGGACGCATTCCGGGCGCGGACGCCGTGCTCTTCCGCCCCATCTTCAACGGCAAGGACCTCGCGGGCTGGAGCCAGGTGGACGACTACTTCTCGGTGCAGGACGGCATCATCACCGGTTCCTCCACGCAGAGCCATCTCTGCAAGCCGAACCACCATCTCGTCTACACGGCCGAGGAGCTCACCGACTTCGAGCTGCGCGCCGAGTTCAAGCTCTCCCGCAGCGCGAACTCCGGCATCCAGATCCGCTGCGCGCCGCAGTTCGTCGGCGACAACGGTTATCAGGCGGACATGAACGGTGGCGGCAACTACGTCGGCTACCTCTATCATCCGAGGCAGCATCTCGTTGGCGAACGCGGGGCGGATGTCGCGATCGACGCTGCGGGGCAGAAGAAGGTCACGCGCTTCGCGGACGGCAAGGAGCTGCAGAAGCTCTACAAGGTCGAGCAGTGGAACGACATCCGCATCGTCGTCCGTGGGTGCACGATCAACGTCTACGTCAACGGCGTGCGCACCACGTCGATTGAAGACCCCCGCGCGGACTTCCTGCCCGCGAAGGGGCACATCGCCTTACAGCTTCATCAGGGCCCGGAGATGACGGTGCAGTTCCGCAATCTGCGGTTGCGTCGGTGAATCTCACTCGGCGAGCTTGAGCGCAGGCTGCTCCTTCGGGGAGACCTTCCCGAAGGAGAGCGCGCCCGGGCAGTTGTCCGCAGGACCGAAGCCCGAGTACATCATGTTCCGCCACTCGACCTCGCCGCAGCCGTCGTAGACGACGTAGTTCGGCGTGGTCTTCACGAAGCCGCCACCCTCCACGAAAAGTCGCCCACGGGGGTGCTTGATGATCGTGATGTGGTCGAGCTTGAAGTGTTTGTTGTTGAAGTAGGAGCAGCCGAGCAGGCGCGTATCCCATCCGTTCACGTAGTAGCCGATCTCGCCCGTATCCGCGTAGCAGTCACGCAGAATCGCGGATGAGCAGTCGATCTTGAAGTTGATGGAGCCCTTCAGCATCTCGGGGAGCTCGCCCGGCTTCGGCGGCGGGATGGGGCCTCCCCACACATGGCAGCGGGTCAGCCGGTTTGAGCCGCCGCTCTTCAGGTTGAAGCCGATCGTATAGTCAACGACGATGCAGTCCGTGTAGTGGCTGTCGCCGCCGTTGACGTAGAACCCCGAATTGCCCGCGAGGCCGGGCCGCGTGCATTTGCAGTAGACGTTGTTCGCGATGGTCTCGTAGCCGCCATCGACGCGCAGGCCGAAGTCCCTGCCGTTCAGGAACGTGCAGTCCTTGATCGTGTAGTGGGCGAAGCCCTTCACGTTGAGGCAGGAGGCCACCCCCATGCCGTCGATCACGCCACCCTTGAAGAAGACGTTGTAGTCGTGCGGGAGCGCACCCTTGCGCCAGCCGTCGATGAGCATCACGAACCGCATCGGCGCGACCGCCTTGAGGATGGCGTTCTTGTTCATGTCGAACGAGCAGCGGTTGGTGACGCGGATCGTGGAGGTGATCGTGTAGACGCCGCGCGGCACCGTGAGGACGCCGGCCGGGGTCGCGTTGACGGCGCGCTGGAAGCGGGCCGTGTCGTCCGTCTCGCCGGCGAGGCGCGGGAATTCGTCAAGGGAATGGTCCTTTCCGTCCCCAAAGGCGACGGGCGGAAGACGGACAATCTTCACGGACGCCACCTCAAAGCCGTGCGCCTTGTCGATCGTCTCGCGGCAGAGCCACGCGCCGAAGCAGAAGCGTATCTCCGTGAGCAGCTTCTCGTTCGGAAGCTCCCCATCCTTCAGCGGCGGCATATTCCCCCAATGACGGAAGTAGTCCATCTCCGCACAGGGCAGCAGCACATCCGTCCACTCCGTGTCGATCGGAAGCCCGGAGCTTCCCCAGACCTTTCCGTCGCTCTGCCCGAACGTGAACTCGATGGCCTCCGTCTGCGGATGCGTGGCGCGCACGCGAATCTTGATCGCGCCCTCAGAGCCCAGCGGCGCCGCATCGGCGAACAGTTTCGCGCCATCGACGGGGAAACTGAACGAACGGGCGTCTGGCTTGCGGGCGAACTCTCCTGGCTGCGAGGTGAAGGCGACGGGCGTCTTCACGGTCGCGGGAAGCAGTTCCCGCTCCCAAAGCTCCGCCTTCGCCATTTGGCCGGCCAACATCAACGCGCACAACAGCATCAACTTCCTCATTGGATTTCGCCCTTTCAATCAGAAATAGCCGCCCTTGTCGATGATCTCGCTGATGGTGTCGCCCTGGCGGACCCAGCTGAAGATATCAACCTCGTTGCGTTCGATGCCCTCGGCGCGGAGCAGCACGTCGTAGGCGATTTCGCGCGGCACGCAGAGAACGCCGTCGATGTCGCCGAAGATGATGTCGCCCGGGCGCACCGTCACCTTGCCGATCTTGACCGGAACCTGGTAGTGCGTGATCATGCAGCGTCCAAGCGAGCCGTTCGACGTGCGGTAGCGGTAGAAGATCGGGAAGTTCTGTTCGAGAATCTGCTTCGTGTCGCGGATGCCGCCGGCGATCACGGCGCCGCGAATGCCCTTTGTCATGGCCGTGGCCGTCATCACGCCGCCCCAAAGGGAAGCCTCGACGTCGCTCGACGTATCCCACACCACCACGCCGTTCGGCTTGAAGTCGTCCAGCATCTGGGCGCGAAAGGTCATCTCGCCCTCGATCATCACGTTCGGCGCGCTCTTGACCGTGAACGCCTCGCCGCAGACAGTCATGTTGTCGCGCAGCGGCATGATGTCGCTTGGCAGGTTCTGGTCGAGGAGCGTCAACTCGCGCATCACGTCGTTGATGGCGCCCGTGTAGAGCTTTTCGTAGCGCGCGCAGAGTTCGGGGATCGGAATCGGAATCTCGCAGTTCGGGATGCGCTGGCGCGCGGCAATCAGCCGGTCGAGCTTCATGAGGCCCGCTTCCTTGGCCTTGTCCCGCATATCCTTGAGTGACGGCATGATGATTCTCCTTTTTGTGCGTTGGGGATTCGAAGGGTCGTATCGCGGATCAGCCGGCGAAGTAGGCCGCATAGGCCTTCTTCGTGTGGTAGCAGTCGTGCTTGGAAGCGATCTCCCACGGCGCGTGCATGTTGAGGAGCGGCGTCCCGAAGTCCAGCACGTCCATTCCGAAACGGGCCATGAACTTGGCGATCGTTCCGCCGCCGCCCTTCTCCTGCCGGCCCAGCTCGGCCATCTGCCAATCGACCCCGCCCTTCTCCATAAGGCGGCGGATCTCGGCGATGAACTCGGCCCGGCAGTCGCTGGCGCCGCCCTTTGTGGGACCGCCGGTGTACTTGCTGGCGGCGGGGCCCTTGCCGAGCGCGGCCGAGTTCCCCGTGGAATCGACGTCGCTGAAATGCGGGTCCGCCGCGGCGGTGACGTCGGCGGAGAGCATCGTCGAGGCCTCAAGCGCCCGCCGCACGTCGATGTCGCGCGCGCCGCCCTCGCGGTCGAGAAGCTCCGCGACCGTGTTCTCGAAGAACGAGCTGGCCATGCCGCTCGCGCCTTCGCTGCCGATCTCCTCCTTGTCGCAGAGGATGCAGGCGCAGGTGCGGGTCGGCGGCGTCTTCGCGCCGGCGACGTCGATCAGCGCGCTGAGTCCCGCGTAGGCGCAGACGCGATCGTCATGGCCGTAGGCCGCGATGAGCGCGCGGTCGAGGCCGACCTCGCGCGGCGCACCGGCGGGGACGATTTCGAGCTCGGCGGAAAGGAGGTCCGCCTCCGTCACGCCGTACTTCTCGCCGAGCAGCTTCACCAGGGCCGCGCGTTCGCCGAGGCCGGCGATGACGTCCAGATCCTCCGCCGGGAAGAATTCCTTCTGCGTCTTCGCCTCCTGGTCCTTGCCCAGATGCGGCAGGATGTCGGAAATCAGAAAGACGGGATCGCCTGGGTCGTCGCCGATGGCGACCTCGACCGTCGTACCGTCCGTCTTGACGATCACGCCGTAAAGCGCGAGCGGCATCACGAGCCATTGGTATTTCTTGATTCCGCCGTACATATGGGTATCGAAATAGACCAGCCCGTCCTTCGCGTAGACGGGACGCGGCTTGAGGTCGAGGCGCGGCGCATCCGTGTGGCCCCCCACGACGCGGATTCCCTTCGCGCTCGGCGTCGTGCCGATCACGCAGGCCATCAGCGTCTTGCCGTGGTAGCCGCGGTAGACCCGATCCCCGGGCTTGAGGGTCTTCACCGTGTCGATGTCCTTGAATCCGGCCTTGGTCAGAAGATCGATCGCGGCCGCGTAGCAGCGTCGTTCGGTTTTGCCCTTTGCGAGAAAGTCCATGTACGCGGCGCAATACGCCGCTTCGAGATCAGCATCCTTCTTCTTCATATCCGTGTTCTCCAGAATTGACTCTAAGATTGATTCGCAAGCGGCTTCCGTCGCATGATCCACGCGGTCGCCCCCAGAAGCCCCAGCGGCAGAAGAACCACGTTCACGATGACGCCCCTCAGCAGGTCCAGCCACTCGATGCAGGCGTCCGTCGCCAGGTCGGAAATCGGCTTCGCCTCTCCGGCAGCGGAGGTCAGGGCGTAGACCGTCCGCGTGATGACAAGACCGATCTTGTTGTCCAGCGTCGTCTCGATTTCATCTGGAAACTGGACAACCACGCTGGGGGCCATCAGGATCACGGCAACGGCGACAAGCGCCGTGAAGATCGAAACGGGCCGCGACAGCGCCGAGGAGAGGAAGAGCCCGAAGGCCGCCAGCAACGCCGTAACCGAGAACATCTGAACCGCCGCGCGGGCGAGATTCGCCGCAAAGGGGTCCGCCGCCGCAAGAACCTCCAGATCGCGGCGTGGACGCACCATCACGACTTCCTTTCCGGTGTTCGAGAAGCACAACTCGGTCGAGTTCGTCACGCACGGGGCCACAGTCCCCCCTTGCACAAGAGGGACGTCGATGATCGACTGCGTGTTGTTCGAGACAACGGCCGAGAGTCCCCCCAGCGTGAAGGTTCCCGCCAGCGGCGAACGCAGGTCGAACTGCGTCGCAAAGCGCACGCGAACGAAGAGGTTTGTGCGTTCCGCCAACTTCGCCGGGAACGGCCAGGCCAGACTCTCACCGGGGCGAATCACGTCGTATCGGTCGAGCTCCTTGTTCGTGAGCAGACGCAGAACGGCCGGGCGAGGGGCCTTCTTGACGAACTCGGGTGTCTTGGGGTCCGCAAGATAGGCGTCAAGCGAACCCCGTGCCGCCACAATCGGCGACGGCAACGCGGGCTCGATGTGGTGCATGCACGGCGGCGGTTCCGGAACGCGCAGCATGGTCAGGCCCGCCGTCAAGGCGTAGGCCGCGGCGGCGACCGCACACAGGGCCAGCCATTTGCCCAGAACCACGGAAAAGGCGGACGCGGGCCGCACAACCGTCAGCGAAAGCCGAAACTGGTCGCGCTCCTGCGCGAGGAATCCACAGGCACACGAGAGAATCACAATCGCCGTAACGGCATAGGTTGCACCCGGCACGGCGCGGACGAACATCTCCCGCCATCCCGCGGCCGTGCCGTCGCTCCGCACGAGAGCCGGCAGGAGAACATACGCCAGCGCCGTCGCCGCGAGCAGCAGCGACAGGACGTGTCCGCGCACAAGCGCGCGCCAGGCCAGTTTGAACGACTCCCTCACCGTTCTTCCCCAATCACGCGCCGGCGGCAAGCCGGGAGACAAAATAGTCTTCAAGGGCGTGCCGTCTATCGGCGGCCGCATCGACGATCTCCGACACGAGCCCCCCGCCAACGACCTTGCCGTGCGAGAGTATCGCCACCCGCGAACAGACGTCCTGCATGTCGAACAGCTGATGCGACGTCACGAGAATCGTCATTCCGTCCGCCGCCAGCCGCCGGATGAGCTCCTTCACCTCGCGCGTGCCGAGGGGGTCGAGTCCCGAAGTCGGCTCATCCAGAATCAGCAACTCAGGGCGCGACACCAGCGCGCTCGCGAACGCGACGCGGCGGGCCATGCCCTTTGAGAAACCGCCTACGGCGCGATTCGCCTGCGCCGTCAGACCGACCTGTTCCAGAAGCTCGGCGGTGCGCGCCCGCGCCGTCTTCCCGTCGAGATTCGAGAGCCCCGCGTAGTAGAGAACCGTCTCCCGCGCCGTCAGGAACGGATGCAGATAGGAAAGTTCAGGCAGGTATCCCAACCGCGCCCGCGCCGCACGGGAGCGAGGCGGCAGGCCGAACAGCCTGACCGTTCCCGCCGTCGGCGCCAGAAGACCGAGCACCATCTTGATCGTCGTTGACTTGCCCGAGCCGTTGGGTCCAAGGAGGCCGAAGACATCGCCGCGTGAAACCGTCAGGTCGATGCCGTTGACGGCCTCGGCAACGGGGCGAAACCAAAAGTCGCGGAAAGTTTTCCGCAGTCCGCAGATCTCAATCACGGGTTCGCTCACGGCAACTCCCTTCCCAACAGCAGCAACGACCCGATCACGAGCCAAAAGGCGGTAAGGCACACGGCGCCGACAAGCACCCAGCCCACATCGCTCCAGGCGATCGAAGCTCCTGCGGCCAAACCATCCACCAGCCAGAACTTTCCAATATCCGGCAATACGGCCCGCAGAGGCCAGACGAACGAGGAGAGCAGTGCCGCCGAGACAAGCGCCACAGTCGGCGCGGGCTTGAGGCGAACGGCCAGCGCGCCCGCAAGGGCGATGAACGCCATGCAACCGCTCGCAAGCACGGTCAACGCGGGTAGAATCCGCCAGGGCATCTCCGCCGCCGTCGCAACCAGCCCACCTTCTCCAAACGGCAAGGCGACGACGAGCGCAAGCGGCTGGATCAGGGCGAGGAGAATGCAGGCTGTCACGCAGAACCGCGCGCGGAGAAATCGGTTCGCCAGAGCTGCGGAAACGAAGGCGCCCAACGTCAGGCACGTGCCGGAAACAAGCCCGGGACGCCAGATCCGCGCCGCCTCTCCATCCTCGCAGCACGCCGCCAGACGCGCCCCCACCGCAGATGCGTAGGTCGCGAGCAGCGTCGCCGCCGACACGGCCAAGAGGAAGAGCGCGAAGGCGAACACCACGCCGCCAAGCTTGGCGCACAGAAACAGCGCAGCATAGGACAATACCGATGAGAGCAGGATTTTTGCG
>JBJEWG010000140.1:0-12696 GCA_051884935.1 Kiritimatiellia bacterium
TGACGGGCCTGCCCAGGGGCTTCAACCTCTCCTTCACCGAGACGGCCATCACGGTCTCCCGCCAGGGGCTGGTGCTCTACATCCGCTAGACGCGGCGGGTTGTTGATAAGTCGGGACGAATGGGGGTTGAATCTCCCATTCGTCTTTAATATACTACTTGCCGAATTTTGTGCTTCGAAGGGAGCCGAAAGGGTTTCAGCTTGCGTGGCCGCGGGGTTGGATTCAGTCCATGCCGCAGCCAACATTGAGGGTTCTGCCGCACCCGAGATCAAGGAAAGTCGGTATGCCCCCCGGGGTCACAATACACACATCCCCCCCAACACCAAGTGACCTCGGGGGGCGCTTTTCGCCGGAGCGCTTGCGCGGGGGGCGGGGGTTTGGTAGACTGGGCCGCGTGCGGAGGACGTGAACACAACAGCAAGGAGACAGACATGGCGACGAAGATTCAGCGGCGGACATTTCTGAAGACGGGGGCCACGGCGGCGGTTGGCGCGGCGGTGGCGCCGACGGCGGCGGCCGAGCCGGCGGCGACGGTGGTGGTGGTGCACGGCACCGACATCCCGAAGATGATCGCGGGCGGCATCGCGAAGATGGGCGGCTGGGGGCGGTTCTTCAAGGCGGGCGCGAAGGTGGCGCTCAAGCCGAACCTCGCTTGGAAGTCGGCGCCCGAGCAGGGGGGCAACACGCATCCCGCGATCGTGCGCGAGGTGGTGCTGGCGGCGGAGGCCGCGCAGGTGAAGCAGGTGCGGATTCCCGAGAACACCTGCCAGCCCGAGAAGGAGACCTTCCCGGCGAGCGGCATCCTCACGGCGCTGGAGGGCACGAAGGCGAAGCTGTACCGCCCGAAGCGCGCGGACTACGTGGAGGTGGAGGTGCCGAAGGGGAAGATCTGCAGGAAGGCGAAGGTGGCGCGGGACCTGATCGAGGCGGACTGCCTGATCGACATGCCGGTGGCGAAGCACCACGGCGGCGCCACGCTCACGATCGCCCTGAAGAACTGGATGGGCGCCGTGAACAACGACACCCGCCGCGCGTGGCACCGGGACGGCCTGCACCAGTGCATCGCGGACTTCAGCACCTATCTGAAGCCGCATCTCGTGATCATCGACGCCACGCGCATCCTGCTCGACCACGGTCCGCAGGGGCCGGGCAAGCTCGCGCACCCGCACGAGATCATCTTCTCGACGGACCCCGTGGCGGCCGACGCCTACGCGGCGACGCTCTTCGGGAAGACGCCGGCCGACGTGCCGCACATCAGGCTCGCGGGCGAGATGGGCGTGGGGTGCGCCGACCTCGCGAAGATCAAGGTCGAGCGCGTCGAGGTGTGACGCATGGGCGCGCTGCTCGGATGGGTGCGCCGCCACGGGCTGCGCGCGGCGGCGGTGGTCGTGTGCGCGCTGCTCGCGCTGGGGCTGGCGCCTGAGGGCTGGCGGGCGGCGGGCGCGGCGGCCCTGCCGAGGCTGAGCCCGATCCTGAACCTCTTCGGCGCGCTGGCCGCGCGGCAGGTCGTCGGGTGGAGCGTGCTGCTGGGGGTGCCGCTCCTGGTGGTGGCCTTCTTCTGGGGGCGCGTCTTCTGCTGGCGGGTCTGTCCGATGGGGTTCCTCGCGGAGCTCGCGGGCCGGCTGAACCCGTGGGGCAGAACCTGGCTGCGGAAGGTGCCGGCGCTGAACAAGGCGCTGGCGCTCGTCATCTGCGTGACGGCGGCCTGCGGGTACCCGCTGTTGATCTGGCTGGACCCGCTCTGCATCTTCAACGGGTTCTTCGCGGCGTGGCGGGGGCCGCTCACGCTCGCGTCGGCGTCGATCGGCGCGCTGTTCGCGCTGGTGCTGGCGCTGGCGGCGACGATCCCGAACGTGTGGTGCCACAAGGT
This sequence comes from Kiritimatiellia bacterium, assembly GCA_051884935.1. Lineage (GTDB taxonomy): Bacteria > Verrucomicrobiota > Kiritimatiellia > RFP12 > UBA1067 > RUG572. The sequence continues at coordinate 1,871 of JBJEWG010000140.1, forward strand.
GTGTCCGCTTGGCGGGGTGCAGCAGATCGTGATGGAGTTCGCGCGCTGGCTGAAGTCGCCGAAGGGGGGCGAGGCGCCGAAGGGTCTTGTGGCGGGCGAGGTCTCGCGCCGCGCCGCGCTGGCAGCCGTGCCGGCGGTGGTGGCGGGGGTGACGGCGCGCCGCGTGTTCGGGCCGAGGGGCGCGCAGGCGCTGCGGCCGCCGAGCGCGGACGTTGCGCGCATCAACGCGCTCTGCGCGCGGTGCGGGAACTGCATGCGGGCGTGTCCGTATGGGCTGATCCACCCGGACCTGGGCGAGACGGGCATCGACGGGCTGCTCTCGCCGGTGATCCACTTCCGCAGCAAGATTCCGAACTGGGACCCGGACGAGGACCGCTACTGCTTTCAGGACTGCGTGGCGTGCACGCAGGTGTGCCCCACGGGCGCGCTGCGGCCCATCACGGTGGAGGAGAAGCACCGGCTGCCGATCGGGCGCGCGGTGGTGCTGAAGGAGAAGTGCCTGGCCTGGGCGAAGGGCGAGTATTGCGCGGTGTGCGACGAGTACTGCCCGTACAAGGCCATCAAGCTCGAAAAACGGGGCGAGGTGAACTGCCCGGTGGTCGATCCCGATCTGTGCCGGGGCTGCGGGGCGTGCGAGGGGGCGTGCCCCGGCGACCCCGTGGCGATCGTGGTGCGGCCGCTGCCGCTCTAATGCCCGGTTTGTGGTATAATTCCGGCCATGCAAACGGTTACGAATCAGATTAGGCAGTCCATGGCGGGATCGTCGTGGATCCGCAAGATGTTCGAGAAGGGCATCGAGCTCAAGGCTCGGTACGGGGCGGACGCGGTGTGCGACTTCTCGCTCGGCAACCCGGATGTTCCGCCGCCCGCGAAGACGCGGGAGGTGCTCACAGCCCTCGCCGCCCAGGCTGTGGAGCCGCTCGGGCTCGGGTACTGCCCGAACGCCGGCATCCCCGCCGTGCGCGAGGCGATCGCGGGCTACCTTTCGAAGCAGCAGGCCGTGGAGGTGAAGGCCGGGAACGTCGTGATGACCGTGGGCGCGGCCGGCGCGCTGGTGAGCTTCTTCCGGGCGGTGATCGAGCCGGGCGACGAGGTGATCTGCCCCGCGCCGTACTTCGTGGAGTACGGGAGCTACTGCGGGCACTTCGGCGGCGTGCTGAAGGCGATCGATTCGAAGCCGGACGAGGGCTTCCGCCCCGACTTCGACGCGATGGCCGCCGCGATCACGCCGCGCACGCGGGCGTTCCTCGTCAACTCGCCGAACAACCCGACGGGCTGCATCTACGCCGAGGCGGACCTCAGGCGCCTCGCGGAGATCGTGGACCAGGTGAACGCCGCCCGCCAGGCCGAGTTCGGCGACGCGGCGCGTCCGCTCTACCTGCTCAGCGACGAGCCCTACCGCGCTTTCGCCTATGACGGGGCCGTGGTGCCGCCGGTGCTGCCGCTCACGCCGTATGCGGTGGTGCTGGGGTCCTTCTCGAAGTCGCTCTCGCTCGCGGGTGAGCGCATCGGTTATCTGGCGGTCGCGCCGGGGATGCCGGACGGCGCGACGCTGGTGAACGCGGTCACGCTCACGAACCGCACGCTCGGCTTCGTGAACGCGCCGGTGATTGGCCAGCGCCTCGCGGCGCAGCTGCTCGACCAGACGGTCGATCTCGCGGTCTACGACCGCCGCCGCAAGTTGATGGCGAAGGTGCTCGCGGAGGCGGGCGTCTCGTTCGTCGAGCCGAAGGGGGCCTTCTACTTCTTCCCGAAGGCGCCGGGCGGCGACGATCTCGCGTTCGTGGACGCGCTTCAGGAGGAGCTCATCCTCGCGGTGCCGGGCCGCGGCTTCGGCATGGCGGGGCACATCCGCCTCTCCTGCAGCGTGGACGAGGCGATCATCGCCCGTTCCGCCGAGGGTTTCCGGCGCGCCGTTGCGAAGATGCGCGGCTGAATTCCGCGCGGGGGCCTCGCACATGAGACTGATTGCCATCGCACTGCTGCTGCCGGCCCTTCTCTGGGCGGAGCCGTCGCGGGCCCCCATGGAGTGGGAGCCGGTTCAGACGAACGAGATCGCGCGCTGGAAGGCCGAGAACCATGCGCCGGAGGGCGTGGTGGCGGACGCGGCGGCGCGGCGCGTGCGCTTTCTGGCCGAGGCGACGGGCGTGAACGCGGGCGAGACAATCGAGTTTCTCGCCATCGGCCCGCTTTCCGACCGGGCCTACGAGTCGCTTCTGGTGACGGTGGCGTCGCCGGCGGCGATTGCGTCCGCCTTCGACAAGGCCGGGATTCCGCGCGGCATCCCCGCCGATCCCTTCCGCGCGCGCCTTTGGCCGTATGGCGAGAAGGTCGTGATTACGGCGCGTGCATGGGGAAAGGGCGAGGCCGCCCCCGGCGGGCTGCCGCTGTTGGTTCGGGACGCGCGGGAGAAGGAGGAGGGGAAGGTGCTCGACGCGCCGGTCGTGTGGACGGGCGGCGCCCGTGATGCGCGGGGCGAGCCCGTGGCGGCGACCAATACCCCGTGCGCCGTGTTTGCGCTCTACAACCATGTGCCGTCCCTGCTGCAGCTGGACGGGCTCTTCGACCAGAGTTCCAGCTACGGGCGCTTCGTCGCTGCGACGGCGCGGAAGATGGGCGACCTCGTGGAGGTGACGGCGACGTGGGACGGACGGCCGCACGTGAAGGAAGTGGGCCTGACGCTCTCCGCGACCAACGCCGCGCAGCAGATCGCCGCGCTCAGGGAGTCCGCGCAGGGGCTCGACCTCCATGTGCGCGTGGCCTTTGATTCCAGCGTGACGGTCGAGCGGGCGGCGACGCTGGCACAGGCCTTCGCGCTGCTGGACGGCGACACGCTCAAGATGAACGGGCAGGCCGAGGGGCAGTTCTACTTCCGCGCCTTCCTGCCGGAGCCCACGTGGCGGGAGCGTGCGGGGCGGATATTCCAGCCGTTTGAGGTTCACGTTGCCGCCGACGGCGCGCGGTCGTTCGTCTTCTGCGAGGAGGACTGGAGCGGGGAAGGCGTCGATCCCGTCCTGAAGCCGAAGACGACGCCGTTCAAGGAGTGGGGCGAGCTGCCGGGGCTGATCGCCAAGACCGGCGAGCAGGGCGCGAAAGTGTTCGTGCTCTTCGTCTTCGCCCCGAAGTCGCTGCCCGTGACGGAGCTGACGCCGATCATTCCGGCTGTCGGGGCGCGCATCAACACGTTCTACGTCTTCGGGGACTGACGTGGGGCGGACTGGCATCCAGGGGCTGTTGGCGGGCGCGCTTCTGGCGGCGGGATGCGTCTCGATGCCCGAACGAAGCTGGGAGCGGCAGACCTTCGAGCTGCCGTATCTGCTGGACTATGACGTGGTGAACCGCGCGCGGTTCGTCTGGCGCGACGACTTTCTGGCGCGAAGTTCCTTTGCCTATTCGCAGGAGCTTGCGGGGCCGCTTTCCGCGCTCGCCGCCTGCGTCTACGGTTATCGAAGCGACATGGACCGCCATTCGCTCGCGGCGCTTGGGTTCAACACGGCGACGCTGCTGCGGCGCTACGGCGACGACCTCGACTACAATCATCCCGAGTATGGCAAGAACCAGGTGGGGTTCACCTTCGCGACGAAGCGCGTGCTGCTGGAGGGCGAGCTGCGCGACGTGCTGTTCGTGCTCGTGCGCGGCACCTTCGGACGCGACGAGTGGCTGTCGAACATGAACATCTGCAACTCGTGGGGGCGGGACGCGGCGCCGGATCCCGCGCGCCTGCCGGCCCTGCACGAGGGGTTCGACACGGCGGCGAACGCCGTCCAGAAGGCGTTGGAGGCCTACGTCGTCTCCAACCGGATCGAGCTCTCGTCCGCGAAGGTCGTGGTGACGGGCCACAGCCGCGGCGCGGCGGTGGCGAACATCCTCGGCGCGCGCCTCGACGACGGGACGATGCTCGCAGGCGTGCGGCCCGGCAACGTCTTCGTCTACACGTTCGCCGCGCCGAACACCGTGCTGGGGCCCGAGGTCGAGAACAACGCCGTGCAGTACGCCAACATCTTCAATGTGCTGAACCCGGAGGACGTGGTGCCGCTCGTGCCGGTCGTCAAGTGGCATGCGCGCCGGTTCGGGACGGACCTCGTGCTCAAGAACTACGACGAGCTGTCGCTCTGGGAGGTCTGGACCGACCCGGGCTACAACGAGATGAAGGACGAGTTCCGCCGTATGACGGGATACGAGTGGTGGCACACGCCCTTCGGGACGAACTCCACGCTGGTGGTGCCCGCGCTTCTGGGCGCCGTGGCGCCCACGGTGCCGGACCTCTACGCAATCCCGTCGGCGCAGCGCGCGGACGGGAATCTCACGAGCATCCACTCCATCCTCGAAACGATCATCTACCGGAGCATGAAGGATTCCAAGGAGCAGGAGCGGGACCTCTCCCTCGGCGACGACGTTCGGAGCCTGACGGGGGTCTACACGACCGTGCACGAGGCCAATGACGTGGAGGAGCCGACCGCCACGGGGCTCTACCTGCCAGACGGACGTGACTTCACCCGCCAGCCGGGGATGTTCGACGTGCTGTGGCGGCTCTCCTGCATGCACGCCACGCAGACCTACATCGGCTGGATGAAGGCCGCCGAGCTGCACGGCCCGGGTGCCGTCTACAAGAACTGGTATGCGGTGGCGCCCTGATGCCGCCGGCGAACCCCTCGACGCGCGGCGGCGCATTGTGGTAGACTACCTCCGTCTAGGCGAATGGACGCCGGACGACAAAGGAGAGTGACGATGCTGGGATCGATCTTGATGGTTGCGGCGCTGCTGACGCCGCAGGAAACCGAACTGAAGGCCAGTCTGCCCGCGGTGTTCGAGAGGTCCGCCGCGCACTACAAGGCGCTTGACGCCGCAGCAACGCCGCTGCGCAGGGGCAAGACGGTGAAGCGGAAGGACGGCAGCACCAGCAGCGACTGCTACGTGCCGCACGGCTGGAAGGCGAAGACGGGCGAGCTCGACATGCACTCGATCTTCTGGTGGACCTCCGGCCACTTCCCGGGCTCGCTCTGGTATCTCTACGAGGCGACGGGCGACACGTTCTTCCGCGACCGCGCGATTGACTGGACCGAGACACTCGCGCCGAACGCTAAGGTGGACGACAACCACGACGTCGGCTTCATCATGTACTGCTCATACGGCAACGCCCGCCGCCTGCTGAAGACGGACCGCTACGACGCGCTCCTCTGCGAGACGGCCGCCTCCCTCTCGCGCCGCTTCAACCCCGACCTGGGGCTGATCCGCAGCTGGGGCGCCCGGGACGACAAGAAGAAGTTCCTCGTCATCCCCGACAACATGATGAACCTCGAACTGCTCGAATTCGCCTCGAAGGCGAGCGGCGACCCGCGCTTCGACAAGATCGCGCGCAGCCACGCCACGAACACGATGGGCCATCATTTCCGCGCGGACGGCGGCACCTACCACGTGCTTGACTACGACCAGGTGACGAAGCGCGTGAAGAACATCGACCGCGGCCAGGGCGCGAGCTGCGAGACGGCCTGGAGCCGCGGGCAGAGCTGGGCCATCTACGGCTACACGATGATGTACCGCGAGACCAGGGACCCCGCCTACCTCGCGTTCGCGCAGAAGGTGACGGACTTCGCGATCGGCCACCCGAACATGCCGGCGGACGGCGTGCCCTACTGGGACTTCGGCGCCCCGGGCGAGGAGCGCGACACGTCGGCCGCGGCCATCATGGCGTCGGGCCTTCTGGAGCTCGCCGGCTTCGTCGGCGGCGAGAAGGGCGCAGCATACCGTGCGTTCGCGGTGAAGCAGCTGCTCGCCCTTGCCTCCCCCGCCTACTACGCCGCGCCCGGCGAGAACGGGGACTGGCTGCTGAAGCACGGCGTGGGGCACAAGCCCGGCAACAGCGAAATCGACACGCCGCTCAACTACGGCGACTACTACTTCCTCGAAGCGCTGCTGCGCTTCAAGCGGCTCGCCGAGGCCAAGTGAGCCGCCGCGACTAGCCCTTGAAGAAGCCCGTGAAGGCGCGCGTCAGCGTTTCGCCGCCTTCCGGGTGATCCCTGAAGACCGCCTGTAGAAGGGCGGTGCACGCGCCGCAGTGCGCGCAGTTGTCGGCCCGCGTGCAGTCCCTCACCTTGGGCCAGAGGGGCGACGCGCCGAGCGCCGTGTTGTCGATCGCCTTCGGGAAGCGGAAGAAGGGGTCCATGATGGCGGCGAGATCGCCGTCGTAGCTGTAGGTCGCGTACGCGCGGATGATCGCCTCCGGGTCCGGATGGCGGCGCGTCGCGAGCTTGACCACGCCGACGTGCGGCTCGTAGAGCGGGAGGTCCTCCGGACGAATCCAGATCGCGCGCAGGAAGTCCTCGTAGTTGCCGCGCTCGTAGTTCGTGCGGCAGCGGAAGACGGAGAAGCCGAACTTCTCCCCGACTGCGGACTGCCGGGTGCGGTTGTGGCCGTGCAGGTTGTTGTGGAACAGGTGGAAGGGGCAGTTCCGCAGACACCCCGAATTGGCGTAGATGCCCATCATCTTGCCGTGCTCGCGGGCCCACTGGCCGAGTTCGCGCACGTAGTCGAGCCGCCGATGCTCGTTGCGCCCCGCGTAAAACGAGTCGTAGAGTTCATCGACGTAGCCGAGCGCGATCTCGGACGCAATGTCCATATTCACGCTGAAGCGGATGCGGATGCCGGGGAAGCGCTGGCGGACGACGGTGGCGATGAAGGGCGACGTCGTCGTCAGGTGATCCGGGAAGAGTCCAGCGCGATCCATCTCGCGGAGCTTCTCCGTGACGTGGTCGGCGAGTTCCTCGGAGAGGGAGAGGTCGCCGTAGCAGGTGGAGTTGAAGATCGTGTCGAGCTCGAAGCCGTGCTCGCGCGCCCATGTGAGGTCGGCGACGATGCGGGCCTTCCGCTCGGGCGTCCAGTCGTCCATGGGGCGGCTCGCGGTGACGCCGGGCCACGCGAAAAAGACCTCCTTGATCCGGTTGACGTATTTCGAGCAGACGCCCGTGAACGGGGCGTTGTCGAACCAGCCGACGGCCAGCGTGCGCCGTGGGCCGGGGTGTGCGTCCTGTGCCATGCTTCCTTCTCCTTCTCTGTCTGCCTATTATAGCGTAGACGGCGGCGGGCCGTCCAGCAATACAACGCCGCCGGCGGGCGCGGGGTTCACCCGCGGGTCGCGGCCGCGCGGCAGAGCGACAGGAAGTGGAGATGGAAGGTGGGGTCGGGGTCGAGCTCGGGATGGAAGGCGCTGGCGAGGATGTTGGCCTGGCGGACGGCGACGGGCGTCCCCGCGAGGGTGACGAGGGGCTCGACGCCCGGGCCGAGGGCGACGATCTGCGGCGCGCGGATGAAGGAGAGCGGAATCTCCGGCCCGCCCGCGAAGGGGGCCGCCGCGTGGAAGCTCCCGAGCTGCCGCCCGTAGGCGTTGCGCGCGACCGTGACGTCGAGGCAGCCGAAGTGGACCGTCGGGTCGTCCTTCAGCCGCTTCGCGAGCAGAATGAGCCCCGCGCACGTGCCGAACGTGGGCAGCCCCGCCGCGATCCGCGCGCGGAGGGGCTCGAAGAGCCCGAGCTCGCGCAGCAGCTTCCCCTGCACGGTCGATTCGCCGCCGGGCAGGACCAGCCCGTCGAACGGCGCCTCCAGGTCGCGCGGCAGGCGAATCTCGAACGGCTCCGCGCCGAGTTCGGCCAGCCGCCGTTCGTGTTCGATGAACGCGCCCTGAAGGGTCAAAACGCCGACGCGGATCATTTCCCGCGTTCCGCCATGAGGACCTTGATCTCGCCCTCGTTGATGCCGACCATCGCCTCGCCCAGGTCCTCGCTCACCTCGGCGACGACCTTCGGGTTGTTGTAGTTCGTGACGGCCTTGACGATGGCCGCCGCGCGCTTGGCGGGGTTGCCGCTCTTGAAGATGCCGGAGCCGACGAAGACGCCCTCCGCGCCGAGCTGCATCATCAGCGCCGCGTCGGCCGGCGTCGCCACGCCGCCCGCGGCGAAGTTCACGACGGGCAGCTTCTTGTTCGCGTGGACGTACCGCACGAGGTCGATCGGCACGCGCAGCTCCTTCGCCGCCTCGTAGAGCTCGTCCTCCGCCAGCGAGGCGAGGCGGCGGATCTCCGCCTGCATCAGGCGCATGTGGCGCACGGCCTGGACGACGTCGCCCGTGCCCGGCTCGCCCTTGGTGCGGATCATCGCCGCGCCCTCGGAGATGCGGCGCAGCGCCTCGCCGAGGTCCTTCGCGCCGCAGACGAACGGCACCTTGAACTGCGTCTTGTCGATGTGCAGGCGGTCGTCGGCGGGCGAGAGCACCTCGCTCTCGTCGATGTAGTCGATCTCGATCGCCTCCAGGATCTGCGCCTCGGCGAAGTGGCCGATGCGGCACTTCGCCATCACGGGGATCGAGACGGCGGCCTGGATGCCCTTGATCATCTTCGGGTCGCTCATGCGGGCGACGCCGCCGGCGGCGCGGATGTCGGCGGGGATGCGTTCGAGGGCCATCACGGCGCAGGCGCCGGCGGCTTCGGCGATCTTGGCCTGCTCGGGCGTGGTGACGTCCATGATCACGCCGCCCTTGAGCATCTGGGCGAGGTTCTTGTTCAGTTCGTGGCGGTTATCCATCTGTGGTTCTCCTTTGGGTTGGTCGCGGGATATGATACACTTGCGCGTGGTTCGGTTAAATGTCCAGTTCGGGTAAATAAAGTAAGACCAGATGAAGAACTACCTGCGGCTCTACGAGAGCCTGAAAGCGGCCATTCGGGACGGCGGCTACACCCATGGCGCGAAGCTGCCGTCGAAGCGGGCGCTCGCGCGGGAGCGGGGCGTGAGCCTGGTCACCGTCGAACACGCCTACCGCCTGCTCTGCGACGACGGCTATGCCGAATCGCGCGAACGGAGCGGCTACTTCGTGATGTACGGCCTGTCGCGCGACCGCCCGCGGGCGCGGCCCGCCGCGCCGATCGCGTTCCACCCCAAGGCGAACGCCCACCGCGTACCGGCGTCCTTCCCGTTCTCGGTGTTCGCCGCCACGCTGCGCGGGGTCGTGGCCCGCTACGGCGAACGGCTGCTCATCAAGTCGCCGAACATGGGGACGGAGGAGGCGCGCGGGGCGATTGCGGCCTATCTGATGCGCGCGCGCGGGCTCTGCGTCAAGCCGTCGCAGATCGTGATCGGCTCCGGCGCGGAATACCTCTACGGCCTGCTGGCGCAGATGTTCGGGGGCGGGGAGGTGGGCATCGAGGACCCGTCCTACGCGCGCATCCGCGAAGTCTACGAGGCGCACGGCGTGCGGGTGCGGCGGCTGCGGCTCGGCGCGCGGGGGATCGTTTCGGCCGCGCTCGAACGGATGCGCGGCGGCGTCCTGCACGTCACCCCCTACCGCAGCTACCCCACGGGCGTGACGGCCGACGCCTCCAAGCGCCGCGAGTACGTCCGCTGGGCCCAGACGCACGGCGGGCTGCTGGTGGAGGACGACTTCGGCTCCGAGTTCGCCGCCGGGCGTGCCGGCGCCGAGACGCTCTACGAGCTGGACGGCGGCGGCCACGTCGTCTACCTCAACACCTTCTCGAAAACCATTGCCCCCTCGATGCGGATTGGCTACATGGTGCTACCCGAACGGCTGTTGAAGGCCTATGCGTCGTCCGTTGGATTCTATTCGTGCCCCGTGCCGGTCTTCGACCAGCTTTTCCTCGCCGACTTCCTCAACGGCGGCGCGTTCGAACGCTATCTGAACCGTCTGCGCCGTGAGATGAAGCGCACGATCGGCGGCTAGTCGCCGGGCGCGGGGGTGCCTAGAGAGGGTCGGCGTTTCGCCTAGGAGGGAATACGGGACCGCCTAGGAGGGAACACGGGGTCGCTTAAGAGGGAACACGGGGTCGTCTAGGAGACTACGGATTTTACTGCCGAGTGGAGAAAATTCCACTGGGCAGTAGAATTTCTTCCACTGGGCAGTGGAATTTACTCCACTGCCCAGTAGAACATTTTCCACTGCCGAGTAGAATTCAGGATCGCATAGGGGGGATGCACGTCCCGTCGGGACTGATATGACGTGACATCGGTGGGAGGTGGGCGGCCCCTCGGTAGTGTCTGACCGGGGCGATGCGGGCTGTGGCGCGAAGAAGCTCTTTAAACCCGTCAAAAGGCGAAGGTTTGAGCGATTTTCCTCTCTGAGTGGCAGAGACGGCGATTTTATCGAGTGAGTGGACAACTCGGCAGACGGCTCAACGGGGCTTTCGATTTTGAACTCCGAGCGTTTGCAAAGGGGCGGTTCTAACGAACCGCCTTGGGTGCTTCGCACGTTTCAACGACTTTTATTTGACATAAATAGGTCTGGTCTGTGCTGGTTGGTTTAATGGGGCTTGGCTTTGTGTCGGCGTCTTCGGCGGCGGGGCCTCGCAGGGGCGTGGAGACGGTTTTACGCTCTACCTATTGGTGGGTAGAGAGGGAGCCGCCGTTGCTGGCCACCGCCGGCCATTTGCCTATATATAAGGAATAGGGATTGGCAGGGGCGGACGCCCCTGCCACCGGACCGAAGGGGTTTTGCCGAATCGAAGGGGGCTTGCCGGACTGAAAGAGGGCTTCGTAGTGGAGGCATTTCTCATCTCTCACATAGTTTTCGCATCTCTCACATAGTTAAAGAGAGGTCGTTGAAGTGTGCGAAGCGTTAGGCGGAGCGTTAGCGGAGCCCTTTGCAAACGCTCGGAGTTGATGAATTTTGGGGGTGCCCATGTCGCTGAGGGGTGCTTGACGGCGTGAAGGGGTTGTGCTACACTCGCGGCGATGATTGGCACGAGTCATATGGATCGAGTGCTTCACAAGGTCATTCCTTCTTTGCGGGAAGGCGTTTCCCTTTCCCATACCCATAGGGGGGGGGGG
>JBJEWG010000141.1:0-12441 GCA_051884935.1 Kiritimatiellia bacterium
CGGCTACCCTCACTTCAAGATATCCTATACACCAACAACGAGTGGGATGTATTACCTGCGTGTCAGTAGATACTTTCGGTCCGCTGGCGGCTCGTATTCGCTGAAATACAGCGTGTCGGAACCGAATACGCACGATATCGTATTCTGCGGGAATTCCTCATGGAGTGATCCTCTTTTCCTGTCGAATGTGACAAATGCGATGAGCGGCATGAACTCGTTCACAACGAACGATACGATCTACGTCACCTACGGGTTTATCGACGTCTGCCATAACGACATCTCGGTTCCGTTTACGAACACAATTCAATTGGTTAAGTATGCGAGCGCGCAGGCCACGACTTATTCGGTGGAGAGAACGTTCTATGACCCCTTCCCCGGTATGCGGGCCGGAACCTGGCGGTCGTCTCGTTTGCTGCGGATCAACCGTCCGACCGCCGGGTACTGGGGGGTCCGCATTGAACTGAATAGTCCGCGTGCGTTTGCCGAAACCAATACGGCGAACAATGTCTGGCTCGTTCGGTATCAGGTGAGTGCGCCAACGCCGGTGAAGGCGTTGTCGCGGGTGGCGATTGTCTCCGGGCCATCCGAGGTTCAAGACGGCGCAACGGCGCGTTACACGGCGAAGGCGTATTTCACGGACAATACGGAGGCGGACGTGACAGCCACGGCGAACTGGTCCGTGTCGCCAGCTAATCTGGGGATATTCCTGTCATCGGGTGAACTGGTTTCGCGCGGAGTGACCAATCGCACGGTGGTGACCGTTTCGGCAACCTATGCCTACAATGGCGTGTCGAAGGCCGGCACGAGGACGGTGGCGCTGTGCCCGCCCTCCAGTGGCGGCGGTGGCGGAACCTGCCCGTTCTCCGGCGTTGTGCGGTCGGAACTTCCGCCGATGACAGTCTTCGCGCAGGTGATGATTGATGGCGAGGCGGCTCGTGAGGGCGATGTGCTGGCGGCCTTCAGCGCGGATGGCCAGGTGCGCGGGAAGATTGAACTTGACGCAGCCGGGAAACGGGCGATCAATGTCTACTTGACAACACCGAACGAGTCCATCACGTTTAGGGTGTGGTCGCATCTCGGTGGCGAGGTCTATCCGTGCATGACGCCTCTGACCGGAGTGATCGGTGGCGAGAGAGGCACCCCAGACGAGCCGTATGTGATTGACTGCGGCAATGATCCGTTTGGCGTGCCCGTGCAGTATAGGAATCCGCCGATGGCGATTCTTGCGCGCGTCGTCATCAAGGGCGAACCGGCCGCGCGTGGCGACCGTGTGGGCGTGTTCTGCGGTGACGAGCTGCGCGCGAAGGGTATCGTCCGCGTTGAGGACGGCATTGCCAAGGTGACGCTGGCCCCGAGCGTTTCGTCGAACGGGGAGACGCTGACCTTCAAGGTGTGGGATGCAAGCGAGGAGAAGCTTCTCAACGCCGCCGGATCTCTTCGGGCGACCAGCGGTGGCGAGGTCGGTTCGCCGAGTTCACGCTACCTGATTGAGGTCAGCGACACGGTTAGCCAGGCACTTGCCTTCGATGGCTCGCCGTGGCAGTTTGTGTCGGTCAACGTGGTTCCCGAAGAGGAATCGCCGCGCGCCGTATTCCAGAGCATCATCGGCGACATCGACCGGATCACGTGCGGCGACAAGATCTTCAAGCCGAGTTGGAGCGACGCGGATAATACGCTCGGATCGATTGTCGCCGGTGCGGGGTATTGGGTCAAGCGCGCCACGTCGCGTTCGGTCACGGTTTCGATCACTGGTCTACCGGCGGATGTCCGGACGACGCGGATTTCGCTTGTGCCGGGCTGGAATGGCATCGGGTATGTCCCGCAGATGGCCGGGGCCGTCCGCACGGTTCTTGCCGATGTACTCGCATCGGGCGCGATCAACCGCGTGGTGGCTGGCGATCAGGTCTTCAAACCGTCTTGGTCGGATCGCGACAACACGATGACGACGATGCGGCCTGGCATCGGCTACTGGGTTGAGGCCTCGGCCCCCGTCACGTTCGCGTTCAACGAACCCTCCGGTGCTTCTTCGGCGGCCGCGTTGGCCGCTGTGGGCGATGGCGCGTCCCACCCATTCGGGGAACAGCGCGACCGCGATCCCGTTAGTGGTGGATCTCTATTGAGGGCCAAGTTGAGCCTCTTCGGCACACCGGTCGCGTATGGCGAGGCGACGGTGGCGGCCTATGCCGTCGTCGGGGGCGTGACGAATGCCCTGCCGTGCGCCGTCGCCGAGGTCAACGAAGAAGGCAACGTGGTCATGAACGTGCAGAAATACCTGCCGTTCAGCGTGGTGTTCAAGGTGTGGGACACGCGGTCCGGCGAAATGTACGATGCCGACACGGAGATTGCATTCGCGGTGGGCGAAGACGAGAAGATCGACGAGACGATTGCCGTGACCGGCGCGGTGCCGGTCTATCGGGTGGTCTTCGAATTGTCCGGCGTGGGTGCGGGCAGCGGTGTGCGCACGGGCGGCGGCGCCCTCACGCAGCTCGTTGCGCGCGCCTCGGCGGCGATTGCGCCGATGGTTGTGGGCAACCCCGGATATGAGTTTCTGCTGTGGGACGAGGACTTCTCCTGCGTCAAGCGCGATATGGTCGTACACGCCGTCTACAAGATCGACGACGAGGCCCCCGACGTTCCGGACGGTCCGGACGGGTTCGGCTTCGATTCGAGTGAGGCGACCGTCGAAAAGGGCGATGCGTTCGAACTGGTCGTGTACGGCGGCACCAACGCGGCGACGGCGGCGAGCGTGAAGGTCAACGTCGCGTATGGCACTGCCAAGGCGGCGGACCTCGATCTCAGGCGTGCGACGGTCAGGGGCGCGAACGGCGCCGTCGAGCAGACGGGCCTGAAGTTCCCGCTCACGCTGAACTGGCGACGGGGCGACGTCGAGCCTAAGACGATCACGATTTCCACGACGGATGGCAAGGCGACGGACGCGCCGAAGGCCCTCGTGTGGAATCTTTCGGACGCACAGGGGCGCCCGATGCTGCTCGACCGCGCCTACTGCATCGGAACGATCGCGGAAGGCTGGGCGTGGGACGACGAGACCGTCTCCGTGATGCCGTATGTCGCGGACGTGCGTGGCGGTAAGGTCTCTGGCGCCACGAGCGTCAGACCCATCAACGAGTGGGGCGACTACAGGGACGTGACGCTCACGGCGACGGCGAACAAGGGGTATTGGTTTGCGGGCTGGTATGACGGTGACGGCCACTTGGCGAGCACCCACCGTTCCTTTAGGGTCACGCCGTACAGCTGGGGGGATTCGCTGCAGTTCTACGAGGCCCGTTTTATCCCCGCGCGGACGACTCTTTGCGGCACGTACAATGGCGTCGCCGACGTCAATCTCAAGGGCATGACGCTCGTCAGGAACGCCGACACGTCATCCGACGTCTATGGCAAGTATCCTTTCACGGTGACGCTTTCGACGGATGGAAAGGTCTCGGGGACGGTCACGGTGGGCGGCAAGAAGGTTGCGCTCAAGGGCGATTCCATTCTGGCTGACTATGAATCGTCCGTTTGTTTTAACGTTATGGCCGACGAGAAGGTCTGTTTCGGTCGAGCGAACACTGAGGCGCTGGAGTTGGAGTTTGATACGGACGGCTCTGTCCATATGTACTGTGGAGTAGATTGGGACGATGACGAAATCGGCGATTATACTCCAATCGGAGATGCCGAAGACCTCAGTATCGCCTACAAGGATGTTTCCAAGGACAAGGCGATGGCGGCGAAGTTCGCCAAATCGGCCGGAACGTATGCAGGGGCGATTGCGCTGGAGGATGGTGGCGTGGTGCCGGTCTCAATCGTCGTCGACAAGGCGGGCAAGGCGAAGGTCGCGGGCAGGTACGCGGATGGAACGACATTCTCCGCATCGGGCGTGTTCGGTCGATATGATTCCGAAGATCATGAAATGGTCGAGCTGGACGTCTTCGCCACGCCGAAGTTGCTCGGCGCCGGCGCGTTCCATCTGAACGCCTGCGATTTCGTGGGCGAGGATCAGGGGATGTCGTTGGCGCTCTATGGTCATACAACGACCTATACGGTGCATGAGGTCTCGGTGGTGGGGGATGACGACATGTACCTCGCGCCTCGGTTCACGCCTGGCTGCTGGGTGCCGGCTGACGCCAACCCCGACTATGGCGTGGTGCGCCTGCGCTGGGGCGAAGGCGAAGAGGTCGTCGACATCCTGTACGCCTCGAAGAACGGCGTCATCACGGGGCTCGGCCCGGCCATGACGCCTGGCGTCACGGTCAAGTTCGACGCCAGGACGGGACTGCTGACCGGCAGCAAGGGGAGGGAATTCGTCATACAGGGTGTTCTGGGTGACGATCTCGCCGTGGCCGGGATTGTCTATGCCGATGGTTCGCGGCGGGTTGCCGAAGTCTCGTTCGAGACGTTGCCGCCGCCCGAGGAGGTGTTCCCCTGGGCGCATGACGACTTTGTTCTGTGCGTGGGGCAGAACTTCGGCGAGTGGATGCAGGCGTCCGTGACAGGCGACGGGGGGAGTCCGTTCGAGCTGACGATTGCCGGGCTTCCCGCAGGCCTCAAATACGACAGGAAGAGCGGTCTCATCACGGGTGCGCCGACGAAAGCCGGAACGAGCACGGTCAAGGTGTCGTACAAGTTCGGTCATCGGATGATTACGCGCGTGACGTCGCTTGTCGTCTCCGACAGGCCGGACGACTTGCCGACGGGCACGTATACGGGCCTCGCCACGGTTCTCGTAGACGGCGATGCAGATAAGCCAGTTGACTATCCGTTCACGGCGACGATTGACAGGAACGGCGCACTCTCCGGTTCGATTATGCTCTTCGGCAAGAAGGCGACGTTCAAGGCCGCAGGGTACGACTCTTGTTCGGCTGGCGTTGCCGAATATGAGTCGGTGGCGTTGGAACTCAAGGCGGTGAACCGAAGCTGGGCGCCGGCCAGCCTGTCGCTTACGGTGACGGCAGATGAGATCAGCGCATGGTGCGATTCGTTTGGACCGGGGCATGAGATCGTGGAAATCGCGGCTTGGCGCAATCGGTCCAGGGATGCGGGTTTCGCGGAATTGGTCAATCCGTATGTGGGGCGTCACGTCGTGACCCTGGGCACTCGGTTCGATGATGATGCGGAAGGTGTAACGGCGCTCTCCGTTGTGATCGACAAGAGGGGCGTCGTCAAGGTTTCCGGAACGTTTGCGGATGGCACGCCGGTCTCGGCTTCTTCAACGCTGTGCGTCAGTCAGGGCGAAGAGGCGGCGAGTGCATTCGTCTCGATCGTACCGAAGTTGTTGGCGCAAGGGGCCATGAGCCTCCTGTTTACATTCCGGTTTGACGTGGATGAGGCCACAGGGGAGAGAGCCCTCAATGTGGATTGCGCGAGCTCGGCGGCGAAATACGTGTTGTCGAGCGGTGACTACGCTTCACTTGGTATGTGGCATTGTTCGGATTCTTTGTCCGAAGAGGATGCCGACGGCCACGCAGCCGATGAGTGCGCAGGAGCCGAAGGAGTACGCCTCGCATCCCATCGCGGTCAGGAATCGAAGCACGAGTAGACAGGCCGCGACGCCCCACAGGTAGGGACCCGCGATACAGCGGTTTGTCAGCCACTGGAACTGGAGATTCGGATAGGCGACCAGCAGAAACGCAATCAAACCGAGGGCAATGGGATCAAAGCCGCAGAGGTACGCCGCCGGCTGAAGCTTCCACGCGGCCTGCAGGAGGTGCGCCCCCAGGGCCGTTAGCCAGAGGGAACCGAGCAGCAACAGAAAACGCGCGTGTCCTGCCCTGCGTTCGGCAATCGCCAGTATGGGAAACAGCGACATGGACAATATGCAGGCGAGATAGCCGCTCTCCTGCAGGAACGGCCAGGTTGCGCACGAAAGCGGCGCGGCCGGCGACAGGAAGCCTCCGGCCTCGATCATCGCGGTGTCCAGAATCCAGAAGTTGTGAGAATGGCCGAACAGACGATGGCGATAGAGCGTCTGCGTATGCCAGGCATAAAACGCGCAGGCGTGGGCGATCGGAAACGCCAATGTGAGCAGCACCGTGAAAATCGGCGTAACGGGGCGGACCGTGCGCCAGAGCGTCGGCGCGCCGACCACCAGTCTAATCAGGTCCAGGGCGACGTCTTGCAACGTGATATCCGATGGCGAGACGTCCTCGGGGACCTTTTCAAGCATTACCCGGGCGAGTCGTTCCTGTGCCTCTCGCGACGCGCGGCGGTCCACTTCCCGCAGTGGCGCCGATTCCGGTTTCGCGGTCTGCGTGGGCACAAGCCCCTCGAACTCGCCATGATCGCACCAGACGGAAAGGCATTTGGCGCAGACGTCTATCTCGATTTTAAGCTCTTCGACGCCGACTTTCAGCAGGCGCATGGGTTCGCCGCAGGTGGGGCACCGGCAGCCATGAGCCTCGGCCTCCCGTACGGTCCGGGTCAGCGTTGCGACGCCCCTCAGGCCCAACCCCTCTTTCAACACGGGAAGCGTCACCAGCCGCCCGCCGCATGACGGACAGTCAAGGCAGACCTTATGCGTAGCCGTGAAGCCGGGCTTCAACTCGGCTCCGCATCGCGGGCAGACGCTGGATTGCAAAGGCACAGACATAGCCGCCACGGATTATACCACAATCACCGGCATCCCATTCGGGCGCTTTCAACGCCGCTCGGCGATCAGGGAAAGGAGGCTCGGCAACCATGTGGTCTAGGAGGGGGTGTGGAATCGCCTAGGCGACTACAAGTTCCACTCGGCAGTGGAGGAAATTCCACTCGGCAGTAGAATTTGATCCACTGGGCAGTAGAATAGATTCTGCTGGGCAGTGGAATTCGGAATCGCCTAGGAAGTTGCGTCGCCCGTCGGCTCTGGTGTGAGGGGCCGTCGGCGGGAGGTGGGCCGCCGCTCGGAGTTCATTGTCGGAGTTCATTGAATATCCCCCCGCGCGACGGCGCGGTAGATGGCGGACTGCATGGGCGCGAAAGCCGTTCGTTCGGGAGGCATAAGCACCAGACTCGTTCCATAACTGATAGAAAAATCGATAAAAAAAAAAAAAAAAAAAGCGCAATTACCGTGTTGACGGGTCTGGGGAGGCTTTGATAAAATTCCGCTCGTTTCCAGGTAAAAAAGGATCGGCCATCAAAACTACAAAACGGGGCTAAAGGCCTTACATACTTCGCGAAGGAGAGTGGAACATGAGAGAGAGAATCATGTGTCGGATTCTGGCGTTGATTGCCGCGATTATGGGCTTCGGCTCGGTGTTCGCGGAGGTGGGATATAAGGACAAGGATCCAAACAACTACGCCGAACTGCCGACGGCGCCTGTCGTGTCGGGTGACCGCATCGACGTGACTGCGGCGAATGCGCAGTATGTGCTCGACGGCGCGTACGGTTCGATTGACGGCAAGACGATCAACTTCACGGAGAGCATCGAGACGGCTCTGATCTTCGGCCGTCCGACGAAGTACGCGGGGAGCAATACGAAATACCACATCGGCAGTTTCGACAGCGAGGAGATGCCGTACACGGAGTTCAGGGAGAAAAAACTGGGGCCGACCTGGACGGCAAGTTGCTACTATACCCGCACGCTCCAGAACGTGACGTTCACGGCGAACGAGGGTGTGACGCTGGCGGGGCTGAAGGCCCATGGAGGGGATCACGTCTATGGCTCGGCGGCATCGCCGGTCTACGATTATGTCCTCGACACGGGCAACTGGTGCAACCAATCCTGCTACTACACGGCCCTGACACTCCAGAACATTACTTTTAGGGGCGTGTCGTTCACGAAGCAAGTCAATATGGATACTTCCAGTGCGCTGACCCTCTACGACGGCGTGACGTTCAAGGACTGCCATTTCACCACGGGCGGCACGACGGCTGACGACAAGGCCGCGATTCGCTTTGGCGATGTCGATGCCGGCACGTCGATTACAATCATCGGCAACACGGCAACGTTCAATAATGTGGCGGATTCCACTAAAGAACCGGAGGAATTCGTCAAGGCGCAGTCCATCGCCGAGGGCGTGACGACGACCATCACGGGGAACGACTGGAACAACTACCTGCCTGCGGCGACTGAAAATGGCAATGACAAGCTGGCGGAGACTACTATCTACTTCGCCAAAGTCGGTGATAAGGAATATACGTCTCTCGCGGATGCGCTCAATGCTGCGGCGGGGAAAGGTTCGGTTTGCGAACTTCTTTGCGATGTTACGCTCGCGGGCGAATGGACGCCGATCCCTAGTTTCAGCGGCACGTTTGACGGCAAGGGCTTCACTATTCGCGGGCTGAAGGTTACGTCTGGCAGCAGCGTCGGTCTTATTGGCGTCCTGGATGGTGGCGAGGTCACGAATGTCAAGTTCGCGGATGTTGAGATTGAGACGACAGGCGATGACGTGGGCGCGGCCGTCGGCAGTGTCATTAACGGCGGCACGGTGTCGGATATTGAGGTCATTTCGGGGTCGCTGACCGGCAACAAGCGCGTCGGCGGTGTCGTTGGCAAGGTGAAGGCGTCCGGTACGGTTGAGAATTGCTCAAATGCGGCGGCTGTCGAGGCGAGGAAATACAACGCGGGTGGTATCGTCGGCGCGGCGTACTACACCGAGGTCGGCAAGGAGATGTACATCAGGGGATGTACGAACACGGGTGCGATTGCGTCTGCGAGTAATTGCGCGGGCGGCATCGTCGGTTTGTCGGCGGCGAATGTGCTGGACAACTCGAACTCCGGAACGGTCACGGGTACCGCAACGAGCGTCGGCGGCGTTGTCGGCGAACAGAAGACATACGGCAAAGTGTGCGGCAATACGAATTCGGGAGCGGTGACGAACAACGGCGGCGGCCACGGAACGGGCGGCATCGTCGGTTGGCTTCGCTACCATGGTTCTGGCGAGGATGCCGCCTATGGGCAGTCGGCGGTCATTGAGGTCTCCGGCAATGTGAACAGTGCGGTTGTCAATGGCGGCAACGATGCGGGCGGCATCATCGGCACGGTTTACAATTCGGCGGTGGTGTCCGGGAACAACAACACGGCAGAGAACCTCTCCGGCAAGACATTCGCTGCGGGCATCGTCGGTAATTACCAGACCACGGAGAATCCTTCGTCTGCCGCCGCTGCGGAGAACAAGCTGACTTTCACGGGCAACGCGAGCACAACCGCGCTCGCGGATATTAGCGGACAGAACAAGGATCTTCTGATCTATACGAACGGCAACCCGATTATCGAGTCTACTTACGTCGCCCAGATTGGCGAGACGAAGTACGAGACGTTCGAAGCGGCCCTTGAGGCGGCGAACGCGGCGGGCGATGTGTCGGTTACGGTTACGCTTCTCGCGGATGTCGCCTATGCGGAGAACGGCAAGGGCCTCTGGAATGTCACGCATTCGATGACGATCGACGGCAACGGCCACACGATGAGCGGCTGGGGTTCCCGTGGCGGCAACAAGACAACGCTTGCGATCAACAACGGTGGTATGTCGCCGGTCGATGTGAAGCTGATTGACTTGACGATCAACAACGCGGGAGATATGGGCCGTCCAATCGAGACGAGGGGCAACATCGGCTCGCTTACGATTGAAAACTGCACGATCAACGCGACGGGGAACGGCAACAACCAGGGCATTACCATCGGCGGCAGCCAGGCGTCGAAGGCCGTGGTTGCGCTGAAGGACACGACTGTTTCCGCAGGAATGGCCGGCTACCCCTACATTAGCTTCAATCCAGCAGAGGTCACCATTCAGGGAGGCGCGCTTTCGGGTTACTGCGGCATGTATTTCAAGGGCGAGAACGGTTCATTTGGTTCGCGTGGAACGTCCGTGACCGCCACGGGGACGATGTTTGACTGCCCAAATGTCCACAGTGGGGAGCCGAACGACTTCGGTGTTTTTGTGCTGCAGGATGATGGAATTTCTGTCGAGCTTGTAGACTGTCGCATCAATGCCGAAGCGAAAGGAGGAGCCCAGCAGGCTGTTCTTGTCCTCCATTCGCTCGCTTCACGTCAGTCTGAGGACTGCCGGCTGGCAATCTCCGGGGATGATACAGAGGTCAATGGAACGTTGATGCTGGATGCGTGGGACAATTCGTCGGAAGATGTTGTCCTTGCGGTCTCCGGCGGTACATTCACGGAGAAGGTTGACGAGGCGTATTGTGCGCCGGGCTATGTCCCGACTGTCGCACAGGATGAAAACGGTTATTACGGTGTAAAGGTAGGGGCGTATGTCGCTCAGATCGGTGATAAGAAATACGAAACGCTGCAGGAAGCGTTAGATGCGGTTGCCGAGGGGGAGACGGTGAAGCTGCTGAGGGACGTGACGCAGGCGACGGGTGTCGGGTTCTCGAAGGCCCTCGCCGCGACGTTTGACTTGGACGGTCATACGTTCAAGGTCACGGACGATGCCACGCACAATCATCGTGCGATCAAGGTGACCAAGGGCACGCTGACCATTCTCAATGGCACGATTGACGCCCGCAATGTGGATACGAACGGCGAGCCGGCAGATTATAACGACAAGACTACTTATACTCAGGGCATTTACGGCACGCTTCGCGCCGAGGACGGCGGCAAGTTGGTGTTGAAGGACCTGACGTTGTTCAACAACCATCTCTGGGGCATGAGCGTCAAGGTAGGAGCCGGGAGCGAAGCCACGCTTGACGGCGTGACCGTGAATTCCCGTGTCGGCGGTGGCCTTGAAGCCGCCGGTGGTACGGTGACGATCCGGAACTCGACCTTTACCCAGGCGGGTCTCAGCAATTACAGCCCGTATCTCTCCACGGGCATTGCCGTCAGCACTCAGGGTACGGTGGATATTGAAGACACGGTGACCGTCAAGGGCGTCTACGCGCTTTATGTCTACAGTTCCGGCGGCTGCATCAACGTAGACGGCGGCAGTTTCTCCGTGGTTGACGGGAAGGAATGTATCCATGTGGATGGCGCTCAATCTGCACCTTCGACGGTAAACATTACCGATGGTCTATTTAATGGGGCTATCGCTGAGGGAGGAACGATCGAGAATATAACAATTTCCATCTCAGGTGGTGTTTACTCGGTTGAACCTAAAGAAAGCTATACCGCCGAAGGATATGTTGTTCAGGCCAATGCGGCGGCGAATAAGGATGTCTATCCGTGGACAGTGGGGCTCAAGGCACCGGAGAGCACGATTGTCGTGCACGGCCAGGGTCAGGTGGTTTCCGACGACGCCAAGGCGGCGTTTGCGGAAGTTGCGGACAAGTCGCCCACGTATGAAGTCGTGAAGCAAAATACGGATGATAAGGTGACGGCATCTGAAGTCGATGACCGCAACCTCGACTTCGCGACGCTCGCGACGGGCACCTATACGCTGCGGGCGAAGGTGGTCGAAAACGGCGAGACGAAGACGGTGGACATCATCGACGTCGGCGTCGTCCAGGTGGCGGCGCGGAAGACGACGATTCTCGCGGTGCCGTTCAACGGCGTCGACGGGAAGCCGGTCACGGCGGCGACGCTGTTCGACGCGGCGGCGGCGGGCCTCGCCGACGGCGACACGCTGAACGTCTACGACGCTAAGGCGAAGAAGTACGTGAACTTCGCGTACGACAACGGCGCGTGGATCTCGGCCGACAACGGCGGGGCCGATCCGGCGGCCTACACGCTCGCGCCGGGCTCGGCGGCGGTGCTGAACGCGGCGGCGCCCGGCACGGTGGCGCTCGTCGGCACGCCCGTCGCAGAGGTGGCGGTGGCGCCTGTCGCGGCGGGTACGGTTGGCCTCGGAGGCAACGTGGCCACGGCCGACAGGAAGGTCTCCGAGATCGCGGTAGACGGCGGTGCCGTGACGGCGAAGATCAACGTCTTCGCGCCGTCGGCGGACGGCAACGTCCAGTACGTGCTCAAGGGCGGCGCCTGGTACAAGGAGGCCCGCGAGACGCTGCCGAACGGCGCCACCGTGGTCAAGGCCGTGCCGGTCGAGGATTCCGACGTGGTCCCGGCGGGTACGGGCTACTGGGTCGTCAACCAGGCCG
The DNA here is from genome assembly GCA_051884935.1 of Kiritimatiellia bacterium. GTDB lineage: Bacteria > Verrucomicrobiota > Kiritimatiellia > RFP12 > UBA1067 > RUG572. The sequence goes on from JBJEWG010000141.1 coordinate 11,960, forward strand.
GCTCCGACGTGTCCGTCAAATAAGAGAGGAAAGGAGTAATATCATGAAGAAGCTCTCTACGTTCATTCTGTCTCTGGCCCTTGGTGGCGCGCTGTCCGCCGACGTCCTGTACTGGCAGGTCGGCAGCGACACGCAGGACAGCTGGGATTATTCCTACGCCGCGCTTCGCGTGACCACGGCCAAGGATGGTTACGGCTCGTCGGTCAGCGTTGGAGATTGGGATTCAAAAGGCTCCGGGCTCATCATGCATCCGGAGCTCGGCGAGTATGCGAAGTCGGATTATTCCTTCTACATCGAACTGATCGGCGCCGACGGGAGCGGCGTGGCGTATTCGGAAATCTGGAGCTACGACTCCCTTACGAACTTCCGTGTGACCACCCCGACCCCGGGCCCCGCCATGCCGTGGACCGGCGGGAGCTACCACGCGGTGCCGGAGCCGACGTCGGGGCTGCTGATGCTGCTGGGTCTGGCCGGATTGGCGC
>JBJEWG010000142.1:0-12441 GCA_051884935.1 Kiritimatiellia bacterium
CGCCGCCGTCATCGCCAGGCGCGAGTCGGAGTCGATGTTGATCTTGCACACCGCCGACTTGGCCGCCTCGCGGAGCTGCTCCTCGGGGATGCCCACCGCGTCGGGCAGCTTGCCGCCGAACTTGTTGATCGTATCGACCTCGTCCTGCGGGACGGAGGACGAACCGTGGAGAACGATCGGGAAGCCCGGGAGCTTCTCCTCAACCGCCTTGAGCACGTCGAACGCGAGCGGCGGCGGAACGAGCTTGCCCGTCTTGGGGTCGCGCGTGCACTGCTCGGGCTTGAACTTGTAGGCGCCGTGCGAGGTGCCGATCGAGATCGCGAGCGAGTCGCAGCCCGTCTTGGTGGAGAACTCGATCACTTCCTCGGGCTTGGTGTAGTGGCTCTCCTCGGCGGCCACCTCGTCCTCAACGCCCGCGAGAACGCCGAGCTCGGCCTCGACCGTGACGTCGTGCGCGTGGGCGTATTCGACGACCTTCTTGGTGAGCGCGATGTTCTCCTCGAATGGCAGCGAGGAGCCGTCGATCATCACGGACGAGAAGCCCGAGTCGATGCAGCTCTTGCACGTCTCGAAGCTGTCGCCGTGGTCGAGGTGAAGCACGATCTGCGGATTCTCGCAACCGAGCTCCTTGGCGTATTCAACCGCGCCCTGCGCCATGTAGCGCAGAATGGTGGGGTTCGCGTACTTGCGCGCGCCCTTGGAGACCTGCATGATCACGGGCGACTTCGTCTCGACCGCGGCCTGGACGATGGCCTGCATCTGCTCCATCGTGTTGAAGTTGAACGCGGGAATGGCATAGCCGCCCTTGACCGCCTTGGCGAACATCTCCCGGGTGTTGACGAGACCGAGATCCTTATAACTGACCTGATTCATGATTCTTCCTTTCTTGGATAAAATTGAGCGGGTATTATACACTTATCCCGGCGGGTTGGCAATCCCCCCGCGTCACTAGAGCATACGGAGCCTGACGGGGTCCTCGTTGAGCACGCCGCTCTCCTTGATTTCGGCGAGCGCGGCGTCCACCGCCTTTGCCGGCGCGGGGTGCGTGAGCACCACGACCGGCACGAACCCCTTCTCGTCCACGTTCGCGGTCTTCTGCGCCGCGGCGGAGATGGAGACCCCGTTCCGCCCGAGGATCGTCGTCATCGTGCCGAACGTGCCCGCCTTGTCCTGCACGTTGAAGCGCAGATAGAAGCGGCTCACGATGTCGCCCGGCGCGCGCAGCGCCGTCACGCCCTCGCCGTAGGTCGGCACGGCGCGCGCGTAGCGCACCTCGCCATGGGCCATGTTGCGGGCGATGTCCCCGATGTCGCCCACGACCGTGGAGGCCGTGGGCAGGCGCCCGGCGCCCCGCCCGTAGAACATCGTGTCGCCCACCATGTCGCCGCGCACCATCGCGGCGTTGAAGACGCCGTTCACGGAGGCGAGCATGTGATCGACGGGCACGAGCGTCGGGTGCACGCCCACCTCGATGTCCGAATCATGCTTCGCGACGACCGCGAGCAGCTTGATCCGATAGCCGAAGTCCGCCGCGTACCTCACGTCCAGCCCGTCCAGGTTCCGAATGCCCTCCACCTGCACCTGGTCGAGCGACGGCTGGAAGCCATACGCGAGGGCGCAGAGGATGCACGCCTTGTGGGCCGTGTCGAAGCCGTCGATGTCCAGCGACGGATTCGCCTCGGCGTAGCCGAGCTTCTGGGCGTCCGCGAGAATCTCGTCGAAGGGCTTCCCCTCGTTCTCCATGCGGGTGAGGATGTAGTTGCAGGTGCCGTTGAGAATGCCGTGGATCTGCTGGATCTCGTTGCCCGCAAGCCCCTCGCGCACCGCGCGGATGATCGGGATGCCGCCGCCCACGGAGGCGCCGAAGTAGATGTCCACGCCGTTCCGGGCCGCCGCGTCGAAGATCTCCTTGCCGTATTCGGCGAGCAGCTTCTTGTTGGCCGTCACGACGGCCTTGCCGGCGTTGAGGGCCGCCAGGACGAACGTCTTCGCGATGCCGGTGCCGCCGATGGTCTCGACGACGATCTGCACGGCCGGGTCGGCGATCACGCCCTGCGCGTCCGTCGTCAACACGTCCGAATCGACCGCCACGCCGCGGTCCGTCGTGATGTCCAGGTCCGCGATTCTCCGCAGCACGATATCCACGCCCAGACGTTCGGACATCACCTTGCGGTTGCGCAGCAGACCTTCCGCCACGCCCGCGCCGACCGTTCCGAATCCAAGGATGCCAACTCCGACTTCTTTCATCTCTCTCTATTCCCTTCTCCGCCCACGCACGGGAAACACCCCCGCCGTGGAAATGGTCTCATATGATACCGCAGGAATCCCCTTGCGTCAAATGCCATTTCATCCTATAATACGACGCAGTCATCTAAAGGAGTCTATTATGTCGAGAAATGCCGTTGTGAAAGTCGTCCTGCCGTTGTGCCTTCTTGTCGTCCTTGCCCTCGCCGCCGGCGTCGTTGGCTGGGCCTGGTCCAACCGCGACACGTCGGAAACCCGCCGCGCCGCGCGCAAGGAGGTGAGCAAAGAGCTTCAGGCCTGCGCCCCGGAGGCCGTGCTGCCCTACCTTGAGACGCTTGCCACCTCGACTTCCTGCCACACGTGGTTCACCACCTGCTCGGAGGGCGAGTCCTCGCCCTGGTGCTTCTGGACCCTCCGCTGCGGCCGTCTGCCGCGCGTCCCCTACGACTACATCGGCCAGCTCACCGAAGACCAGTTCATCCGCTTCGCCGGCGACGGCGGCGCGAAGTCGGCGGACGCCGCGCGGCTGAAGGAACTGCTCGCCTTCTCCGACAGGCTTCTCAAGATGAACGTCCTCTCCGCCGACGCCGCGAACGCCCTCAAGGAACGCCGCCTCGACGGCTTCTTCCTCTCCGGCGACTTCGACGGCGCAATCGCCTATCTTGAAGGCGAAGGCGTGCCCAATCGCTCCCCGGCCTGGTGCAAGGGCACGGCCGCAAAGCTCCGCGCCCACAAGGCCATGGAGGCCGGCGACAAGAAGGAGGCCGTCAAGCAGCTCCTCGCGTTCGGCGCGTTCATGCAGTCCGACGAGCAGAAGGACTTCGAGGACTGCGACCCGACCACCGGCATCGTCTACTCCCGCGAGTGGGTCGTCGCCCGCAACTTCATGCGCTGCTCGAAGATGAGCCGCGAGATCGGCGACGCCGCGAATGCCGAGGCCTACCTCGCCAAGGCGAAGGAGAACTTCGCCATCGCCCTCGACAAGGCCAAGGACGACAAGAAGTCGCTGGAGGCGCTTCAGGCCGAGCTCAAGGCGGATAACCTCTCCGTCAAGCCCGCCACGCCGCCCGCCACCCCCTCTCCTGCGGCCACGCCCGCCGCCAAGTGAAGATACTCTTCCTATTCATCGACGGCGTTGGGCTTCGGGAACCCGCGGCGGATAATCCCGTCAATCCCGAGGTCTGCCCCGCGCTCTGCCGCCTGATCGAGCGGCACGCCGTTCCCGTCGACGCCTGCCTCGCCGTCGAGGGCCTTCCCCAGTCCGCGACCGGGCAGGCCACCATGTTCACGGGCGTCAACGCCCCGCTCTTCATGGGCCGCCACTGCGAAGGCTTCCCCGGGCCCGGACTGCGGAAGAAGATCGAAGAGGACAACATCTTCCTCCAGCTCAGGGCACGCGGCAAGCGCGTCAAGTTCGCCGACGCCTACCTCGTCGAATCCGCCAAGGAGCTCGTCCCCCGCCGCTTCAAGAGCGTCACCACCGTGATGGCCCTCACGACCCCCGAGGTCATCTCCACGCTGGACGATCTTCTGGACGACCAGGCCCTCATGCAGGACCTCACGCGGGAGACGATTCAGGACCGCTACCCCGACGTCCCCGTCATCTCCCCCGAAGACGCCGCCGAGCATCTCTTCGGCCTCGCCCGCGCCAATGACTTCACGCTCTACGAGTTCTTCCAGACGGACGTCTCGGGGCACTCCATGGACTACGACCGCGCCTGCACGGTGCTCCGCACCTACGACCGCTTCCTCGCCTCGCTCGTCCGCTTCACGGAGGCCGCCGGCATCACCCTTCTGATGACCGCCGACCACGGCAACATCGAGAACATGGGCGAACGCGGCCACACCCGCAATCCCGTCCCCTTCATCGCCTTCGGCCCCCACGAGGCCGAGATCCGCGCCCACGTGAAGTCCCTCGTGGACGTCACGCCCACGATCCTGAAGTTCATCTGACCCGCGCGACGAACGCCCGGTGCAGGGCCTTGTCCGCATGGGGGTCGTCTTCCGCCGCAAGTTCTTCCGGCGTGTATCCGCTTCGGATTCCCACCAGCTCGACGCGGCGCGCCGCCGCGTCCACCGTGAAGTCCAGCCGGAACATCCTCACCGAGAAGACCCCCGTCGCCTCGCCCGTGCGCATCACGCGCTTCCGCGAGGAATCGAACGGCTCACCCGCCAGCTGCAGCGTCGCCGTCGCCAGCAGGTCCGGCCCTCCCGCGTCGCGCACGAACGCCGCCGCCGCCGTGAACGCGGGCGTCGCCTCCACCCGCCAGTGTTCCTGGGCCTCCACCCACCCCGCCTTCGCCCCCGGGAAGGCATCCGCCGCGGGGATGTAGGGCTTGATGTCGAGAACCGGCGTGCCGTCCAGCAGATCGGCCTCCTCGACCTCCACGACGCGCCCCCGCACGCCCACCAGCCGCACGCAGGAGAGGCCGATCGGGTTCGGACGGTACGGCGCGCGCGACGCGAACACCCCCACGCGGGGCACCCCCGGCGCCGTCACGGGCGGATGCGCCGTCGGACGCCACCCGTCGCCGTTGCGGTCGAATACGAAGATCAGCCAAATGCGCTCGAATCCCTCCAGATCGCGCAACGCCATCTCGAAGTTGCGTCCCGGCGCGAGCTCCACGCACCCGCCCCCTCCGGCGAACACCCCCTGCCGTGGCGCCTCGTACTTGCGCGCGGCGCCGCCATGGAAGATGCCGATGGGTTCAAGATTCATGTCACTGGCCTGGAAAACAAAAACCACCGCACGCGCGGTGGTCTTCTGAATGGTGGCGAGAGGGGGATTCGAACCCTCAACCAGCAGATTATGATTCTGATGCTCTACCGTTGAGCTATCTCGCCGAACGAGAAGGTAGTGTATCAAAACGCGCGCCGCCGCGCAACCGCAAAATTCGTCTGTTGAGGTTCCGGTTCCTGTGGGGCCGCATCAACGGACAAAAAGCCGGGTTCCATTTAAGTCAATGCGCACCTCGAACGGCGCGGTCGCCGAAGAGTCGTTGAGGGAACGCGGAGCCCCAGGCGGTTCGTCAGAACCGCCCCTTTGCCAATGCTCGGAGTTTTTACCAACGCTCGGAGTTTCAAACCGAGAGGCGGCCCACCTCCCGCCGACACCACGTCATATCCGCACCGACGGGAAATGCGTCCCCCTAGGCAATCCTGATTTCCACTCGGCAGTGGAGAAAATTCCACTGCCGAGCGGAGGAAATTCCACTGCCGAGTAGAATTCCTTCCACTGCCCAGTGGAATTCTGAATCGCCTAGGCGATCCCGCGTCCCCTCCTAAACGAAAGCACGTTCCCTCCTAGGCGAAAGCGTACTCTCACCTATGCGAACAAAAAGGGCGAGGCAAGAAGCCAGTTCTCTGTTCGGTGATGGGGGCGTTCACCCCTGCCAGCCCCAATTCCTCATATGGTTGTAGTACATTCTAAATATGGTTGTAGCACATCCAAACGGGGCATGGTTGACTCTACTGTAGTGCTTGGGTTCGCCACTAACTGATAATGGTTTCGCCCACTAGGGTGATGTGTTATACTAACCACCAGTTCAACGAGTTCAGCGTATTCGGGGAAATTGCTACATCCAATGCGGCTACGCCTGACACAATTGAATGACGAGTCCTTTGGGGGCGCGTCTTTGTTTGTGTGTCCGCTTTGGCCGTAGCAAGCCACCCCGAATCACGAATGGAGGCGTCTGCCCCTTCTCTGTCTCTTTCAAGAGCATTAAGGAGAACGACATGGTCAGGCACTCCATCATACTGAATGGCGAGAACCTCACAGCATCTGAATTGACAATGAAAATAGGCCGGAAAGACATACAGATTCTTGGCTTCTTCGACCATACGAAGGCCTCTGAACGCTATGTCGTGGCCTCGGTCATTGACGGAGGGCTCTGGAAGGAATGGTACATCCCCTACTACTATCGGCGCACCAACATCAGAATTGAAACTGTCGCCAACCTGATAGGATATATCAGGGAAGTCATCCCGCTTCTGAATGGAACTCGCGTGGCCGAGTTCAAGGCGGCGATGAGAAAACGGCAGAAGAAGCTGTTTGGAGAGGCCGCACACGTCACGCGCCCAATCTTCAATAACCTTCTGAACAAGTGCGGCGAGTGGATATGGAACAAGGAGTTCACCAGTTCAAATCCGCAACGACGCATTCAATATCTCAAGGAGCTGGGTTTTACCATCGCAACGAAGATGTCGGAAAAGAAGACGTTTCATATGCTGATGCCGTTTGACATTGTAACGGCTCCAACATATGAGACCATCCCGGCGAAGATCCGCGCGGCAATCATAAAGGCTCTAGGAGGAATTGATGCCTATTCGGGAACGCCCGCGAATATTTCCGTCCTTCCAGACCACAAGTTCCCGGAGATTCGGTGGGAAGCTGGTATAGAGGAATCCAATGCGAATCTCTCCACCTCCGACATGGAGAACAAGTTCCAGCTTGTGCCGGAAAGAATCAACCAGGCCAAGCGGGAGGTGTGCCGTAAATGCTTTCAGACGGGATTGCGCGGGAAATTGAACGGAATTGACTTCTTCTATCAAGGCACGGAGAGATGGCCGGACGACATCCCCGCCACTGGCCCCCACGCAAAGGCAGGTTGTATTGGTTGTTTCTGGTATGACATGATGGAATGGCGTAGGGCGCTGAACAGACGTCTCAAGGAGGGTAAATGAAAGTTGGCAGCATCTGTTCAGGCATAGAGGCCGCCTCTGTCGCGTGGCAGGGGCTGGATTCAAAATTCGTCTGGTTCTCGGAGATTGCACCGTTTCAGTCGCGATTTCTCGCGCATCGGTATCCAAACATCCCAAACATCGGCGATCTTCGCCAGATACCCGAGCGAATCGCCTCCGGCGAAGTCGTGTGCCCTGACGTCATCTGCGGGGGAACGCCGTGTCAGGCCTTTTCTCTGACGGGGCACAAGCGCGGATTGGACGACGAGCGCGGGCAGCTGACGCTTAAGTTCATTGAAGTCATTGACGCGAATGACGCCGCAAAGAACGGTGACCCGACCATCGTCTTCTGGGAGAATGTCGAAGGCGTGCTAAAGGACAAGACCAATGCCTTCGGTTGCTTCATTTCTGGCCTCGCGGGGTGCGATACCGTATTGCCCATCACAAATTGGCCAAGTGCCGGATTGATTCGTGGCCCCGTCCGAAATGTGGCGTGGCGCGTGCTTGACGCAAAATACTTTGGTGTTCCCCAGCAACGCAAGCGACTGTATGTCGTTGCGGGTGGACGCAGTTTCCACCCAGAGAACGTGCTATTTGAACGCCATCACGGGCGACTTGGCGAATTCCCAAAGACGCCGCTTCGGTTTGAGAAGGGCGGTAAGCGGTTCGAGGTCTTTCGGGAATATACGGACTGCCTCTACTCGGCGTATGGGACGAAGTGGAACGGAAACGCCGCCGCCTACAATGGCTCGCTCTACGTCGTCGAAGATGGGCGCCTACGCCGCCTCACGCCACTTGAGACCGAACGCCTAATGGGCTTCCCGGACAACTATACAGACGTTGACTTTGCAAGCCCGACGAATCGCTATCAAAGCACGGGTAATTCATGGGCCGTTCCAGTCATTCGATGGCTGGGTGAACGTCTATGGAATGCCAAGCGTCTGGAAGACATCGGAATCGTGCCAAGCGACTTTGGCCTTGTCGCCAAATTACATGAATTCAATGGCATCGAATATTATGGCTTCGACCGGGAGATCGTATATCTTACCGATGGACGTGCGTTCAATACAACATGTATCCCCGAGCACATCGTGCCGTCGAATATTGCGGATATCATTGATATGTATGCAAACGAACGGGTGTTCATCTCGCCCGTTGGATGCAATGGCATTCTTCGGCGCGCCGAAGAGCGCAAGATGAAGATGAATCCGCGCCTCGCAGAAATCATGCACAATATCGCAGCAAAACTCCCGCAAGACGAGATTGAGCGCATTTCACGCATTCAGCCGCGCGGCGCATTCGCCAGAACCCATCAATCGCGAACCACGGCTTCATCGGCCACTCCCTCGTCCGACTTGACCCCTTCTGCGGCGGTGTGGCGCCGCACGGAGGGGCGTTTGCTATACTATCCGCGATGACAGCCAACGAGATATTTCAGGATTCGCGCGTCTCGCGCGTTCGTGAGCTCAGGGCGGAGGTCGCCCGTCTCAACGAGGAACTTGCGCAGACGCGCGCCGAGCTGGACGGTCTGCGCAGCCACTTCTCGCTTGCGCTCGCGGCCGCGTTCGACGCCGCGCAACTGCCCGCGGGCGGTCGATTGGCGGTGATCGACGGCTGGAACGCCCTGCTCGGCAGCGCGAGCGTGCTCACGCCCGAGGAGAAGAAGGCAGACCCCCGTGCGAAACGGGAAAGGCTCTGCGCAATCGTCCGGGACTGGCTCGACGCGCATCCGCAGGACGCCGCCTGGATCGTCTTCGACGGCGCACGGGCGGATGGTCACGCGGAGGGGCGCCTGCGCATCAGCTTCACGGGCGGGGAGGGGCCGCACCGGGCGGACCGGATGATCTGCGACTATCTGCGGATGCGCCGCATCTCCGGCGCCGCGCATGGGGTCGTCGTCTTCACGGAGGACGCGGACTTCCGCCGGGAGGCGGAGTCCCTGGGGGCCGACGTGCGCCCCGTGGGCGAACTGCGCGACGCGCGCTAGCGCATCGACCTGACGAGCGCGGCGGCGGACGCGGCGAGCTGCTCGATCGCGGTCCAGTCGCCCTTCGCGAGGGCGTCCTTCGGGACGATCCACGTGCCGCCGCAGCAGACGATCTCCGGCACCGCGAGGTAGTCCGCCACGTTCGAGAGGTTCACGCCGCCCGTCGGCATGAACTTCACGCCCGTGAAGCGGAACGCGCCGAGGAGGTTCTTGATCATCTTCACGCCGCCCGCGGCCTCCGCCGGGAAGAACTTCACCATCTTCGCGCCCGCCGTGAGCGCCTGGGAGAGTTCGCTCGCCGTGGCGACGCCGGGGCAGAACGGGAGGTCCGCAGCCTTCGCCGCCTGCACGACGACCGGATCGAAGCCGGGGGCCACGCCGAACGCGGCACCCGCCGCCTTCGCCGCCTGCACCATCCCGGGCGTGAGCAGCGTGCCCGCGCCGACAACCGCCTCCGGCACCTCGGCCTTGATGCGCGCGATCGCGCCGGCCGCCGCCTGCGTGCGGAAGGTCACTTCGAGGACGGGCAGCCCGCCCTTCACGAGGGCCCGCGCGAGCGGCACGGCCTGCTCTTCGTTCTCGATTACGATCACCGGGATGATGCCCGCGTTCTTCAGCGTCTCGACCATATCCATCGCTCAGTCTCCTTAAGGTAGAAGTGGATCATTCGTCGCGCGCGGCTAGCGGCCGCGGCGGACTTCCGTCTCGTCTCCGCGGCCGCCGTAGGGCGGGGGCGAGACACGCGCGGAGAAGTCCCAGCCGCCGCCCCAGTCGCCTTCGGCGAGGGCCTGCATGTATTCGCGGTGGCCCTCCCGCCAGATCATCCACGCGATGAGGAGCGTGACGAAGCCCCAGCCCGTGCCGTGCAGGATGCGGTGGAGGGCGCTCAGGGCGAGGAGAACCGCGAAGACGCGCCCCACGACCATCGCGATGTAGGTCGCCCGGGTGCGGGGCATGAAGGCGCGCATGGCGCTGCGGAAGACGCGGCCACCGTCCATCGGGAAGCCCGGCAGCAGGTTGAAGAGGCCGAGCATGGCGTTCATGACCGCGAAGTAGACGAGCAGCGACGCGAGCCACATCATGCCGGACGAGATGTACAGCTCGGCGCCGGAGCCAACGTTGATTCCAAACGAGCCCAGAACCATCTCCAGTACGGAGAGAAAGGCATCTCCAATGCCCCCGCGGGACGCGCAGAGCGTCAGCCCGAGGACGCCGAGGAAGGAGAGCAGAAAGCTCACCGCCGGGCCGGCGATCGCCGTCAGGAATTCCTGGGACGCCTTGCGGGGCAGCGCGATGAGGGACGCGCAGCCGCCGAGCAGCGAGAGCGTGATGTCCCGGGTCGGGTAACCGAAGGACCGCGCCGTGAGGGAGTGGCCCAGCTCGTGCGCCGTGATCGAGACGAGGAGCAGCAGCGCGGAGAGAAGCCCGGTGAAGAGCGGCCCGCCGTCCGTCGCGAACATCACGAGCAGGATGACCAGCGAGAAGTCCAGATAAATCGGGATTCCGAAGAGTTCGCAGAGTCTGAATCGATTGGGTATCATTTCGCCTCCAGTGGTAATGGGATTACGGTCAGCGGTGATCGGTCATCTCGAAGACGAGCTCGCCGCCGGCGACGACGTCCGCATGACTGAGTCGGCAGCCGACGAGGGGCCGCCCGTTGAGCGTGACGGCCCTCACGTACTTGTTCGCGCGGGAGAGGTTCCGCGCGACGACGCGGAAAGTCCTGCCGCCCGGCAGCGCGAGCTTCACCTCGGGGAACTGCGGCGCGCCGAGCACGTACTCGCCGCTGCACGGGTTGAACGGATAGAAGCCCATCGCCGCGAAGACGTACCAGGCGCTCATCTGCCCGCAGTCGTCGTTGCCGCAGAGATCGCCGGGCTTCACGCCGTAGAAGCGGTCGCAGACCTCGCGGACGATCTCCGCCGTGCGGTCGGGGCGCCCCGCGAGCGAGAAGAAGTAGGCGACGTGGTGGCTGGGTTCGTTGCCGTGGGCGTACTGCCCGATGAGGCCCGTCACATCCCCCACGAAGCCCATGCCGTCAACCTTCTCGGGCTGGACGAAGAGGGCGTCGAGCTTCGCGACGAAGCGCTCCTTCCCGCCGAACGCGGCGATGAGGCCCTCGGGGTCCTGAAGGACGTGCCACGTGTACTGGAATGCATTCCCCTCGGTGAAGTCGTTCGCCGTGTCGCCGCCGTGGCCGAGGTGGAACGGGTCGAAGGGCGTGCGCCACTTGCCGTGCGAGTCCTTGCCGCGCACGAAGCCGATGGAGGGGTCGAAGACGTTCCGCCAGTAATTGGCGCGCGTGCGGAAGAACGCCTCGTCGCCGCGGCCGAGCAGCCGGCAGAACTCGGCGGCGCACCAGTCGTCGAACCCGCACTCCAGCGTGCGGCTCACGCTCTCGCCGCGAATCCGGTCGAAGGGGTAGTGTCCGCAGCGGTCGTAGAGGTCCCAGTTCTCCTTGATCTTGGGGTGGCCGAACGGATCGACGTGCCTCACCGTGAGCGAGTTCGTGACGGCCGTGAAGGCGAGGTCCACGTCGAAGCCGCGAAAGCCCTTCTTGTAGGCATCCACCACCACGGGGACGGCGTGATTGCCGATCATGCAGTGCGACTCCCAGCCGAAGTAGGGGATCACGGGCAGGAAGCCCATCGCCTTGTAGTGGGCGAGCATCGAGTTGACGAAGTCGTCCACGCGCTCCGGCACGGCGAGGGTGTAGAACGGGTGCGCGGCGCGGAAGGTGTCCCAGAGCGAGAGGCCGGTGTAGTAGGCGCCGCCCGTCGCCGTGGCGACCTTTGCGTCGCCGCCACGGTAGCGGCCATCGACGTCCGCGATGTCGTTCGGCTGGATGAAGAGATGGTAGAGGGCCGTGTAGAACGCGGTCTGCTGTTCGGCGGAGGCGCCGGGAATCTCGAAGCGGCCCAGCAGCGCGCGCCACTTCGCCTGCGCGGCCTGGACGATCTCGGCGAAGTCCCGGCCCTCGGCCTCGGCGGCGTAGTTCTTCGCGGCGCCCGCCTCATCGACGGTGGAGAGCGCGGCCCTCACGTCCAGCGGCGCGCCGGGCTCGAACGCGAACACCCAGCGCTCGCCCTTCTCCTTCGGGTCGGCCTTGGGGAGCCGGGTGGCCGAGGTCCACGGGCGGCTGAAGACGATCTTCCAGTAGACGCTGCGCCGCAGCCAGGCGTGCGTGCGGCGGCCGCCCACGAGGGTCCGCCTGTCGTCGCCGAGGCGGTTCGCGAATTCGACGACGGCCTCCTTCATGTTGTGTGCGTTCACCCACTGGAGATCGACGAGCATCCGCACGGGGCGCCCCGCGGCGAACGTGTAGCGGTGAACGCCCACGTGCGGCGTCGCGGTCAGCTCGGCCGTCACGCCCGCGTTCATGAGGGCGACGGTATAGAGGCCAGGCCGCCCCAGCTCCGTGCGCGCGTCCTTGGCGAGTTTCCAGTTGTAGGGATTGGCGTCCGCGAAGTCCTCGGTGAACGGCAGCAGGCGCACATCCGCGAGGTCGGGACAGCCCGTGCCGCTCAGAT
>JBJEWG010000143.1:0-12372 GCA_051884935.1 Kiritimatiellia bacterium
ACCCGTTCTGTATCAAACCGCCGTCACACTGTATCAAACCGCGCGTCGTAATACTACGATGCGGGCGCGAGCACGTATGCGATCACAATGGACGCGGATGCGCAGGTCAACGGCATTGTGATGCAGGAGCAGGCGGGCGGCGCCGTCACTCTGGGCGGCACGGGAACGTTGACTCTGGGGAGCGGTGGCTATACGGTGGTGACGAACACGACGCAGGCGAAGGGCAATGCCACGGCCGTTGCGGGCGGCCCGTTCAATATCGCCGCGCCGATCCATTTCGCGGCGAGCCAGAGTTGGCTGCTGGGCAGCATTCGCGGATGGGGCTATACCGGGGGACAGAACACCATCACGGGCGATCTGTCGTCCGAAGAGGACGTCGAGTGGTCGATTCTGGGCTATGGGCGCTATCGCTTCCTGTCCGGCAGCTCGGCCAACTACCTCGGCACGACGAGGGTCGGCGTGCAGATGGAGTTCGTGGGGACGGACCAGTTCCACCGGCTGGGCACGAACGAAATCCATCTCTACCGCGACGTCGTCTCGGACGCGGCGGCCGTCGCGTCCGGCACGACGAACACGGCGCCGGGGCTGCTCTACCGCTTCAAGGGGGACGAGCGGACGGCGACCATCGTCAACCCGTTCCGCGTCACGGGCAACAGCCTCGTGAGCGGTGGTCGGCGTTGCTGGAACTACGATGAGACGGCCCTTGCCCTTGGATGGGCGAATACATCGACCGCCCTCACGAATCGCGGGACCCGTCTGGAACTGAGCGGAGGCATCTCCTGTTCGTCCGCATCGCAGGGCTACCTTCAGTTCTCGCAGTCCTGGAACACGGCGCAGCCGACGACGGCCTTCCGGTGCTTCGACCCGGACTTCGGGCGGATCGTCGTCTCCGGTGACGGCAGCGGATTCACGGCGGGAGAGGTCCGCACGTACACGATGTTGGAGATTGCGCATCCGAATGCGTTCGGCATCGGCAACAACCGGACCATCTTCGTGGGGTCGGATGGCTACTGGGGGCAGAACTTCCCCTGGACGGTGGCGGGCGTGCTGCTGCGGCCGGGTCTCTCCTATTCGGGCTCCATCGGCGGTACCTGGCGTTCCGACAACAACGGCGCCCGGAACCAGACGGCCACGGCGCTCGTGGGCTCGGCGGAGACGCCGGCGGTGGCGGGCGCGACGACGGCCGTCTTCTCCGGCCCCATCCGCGACACCAGCGAGCACAGCAACGAACTGCGGTTCACCGCGGCGGCGGGAACGACGGCGAAGTTCACAGGCGACATCGTCGTTCGGGCGGATCGGTGGAAGTATCATGGCACGCCGGACGTGGTGGCGCGCGGCGACGTGAAGTTCACCAACGAGAAGAACACCTTCGGCACGAATCTCTGCATCCGCGCCGGCGGGCTGGTTCTCGACGCGAACGCGGCCGGCACGCTGCCGATCGTCCTCGGTGGCTACGTGCCGGGGCTGATCGAAGTGCGGTGCGCCGACGGCGTGGGGGCGGGGGCCGCCTGGACGATCTCGCACGTGACGCGCGACGACGGAACGGTTCTCTATGGCAAGAGGATGACGTTCCAGAACGCGCGGACGGTTGTTGACGGCGTGCGCATCCAGCCCGGCGACCTGGTGCTCGACATCTATCCGGGCCTGACGGCGCAACCGGGCATCTGGAAGGTCGTCAGCGACACCGAGTGGCAGCGCATCGACGAGCTGGACGAGGTCAGCGACGTTCTGGCGAACCGCGGACTGCGCGTCCACGTGAAGGAGGGCTCGACCTTTGGCGGCACCGCGCACTTCCTCGTGACGGACCCCACGCATCACCGCGTGTCGAATCAGTATGGCGCATGGGCTGAGAACCTCAGCAATGAGCTGGGAGCGCCGATCTTCCACCCCGATACGGTCGCGAATCCGCCAGTGGGGCTGTTCACAGGTGCGGCGACGACGATTACGAACGCCGTTGTGGTGACGGCGAACCATTCGACGGCGCCGTCGATGATTGGTGGAAAGACGGCCGAGGCGTCTACGTTCTCGGGCCCGGTCACGCTGGAGAAGAGCGTGACGCTCGCGGCGGCGGCGGGCGGCACGGTTGTGTTCTCAGGGGGCTTTGCGGGTGCGGGCGACATCATCGGCGGCGGCGCGGGTGTGAGTGACATCACTGCGGCGTCGATTGCGCTTGCGGCGGCGAACGGCTTCCGATGCGCGTCCGGCACGCTGAAGGTGACGGCGGACCAGCTGGGGGCGCGGTCGTTGGGCTGGGCGCGCACGACAGCGGGTGAAGGGGACGACTGGACGGAGACGACGGGCGTGCTCGCCGTGACGGGCGACCTCGATCTGCACGGCCGCGCGCTTTTCTTCACCGGGTTCGAACGGGACGACGGTCACGTCGAGTCGCGTCTGCTGACGCTTGCCACCTGCACGGGCAGGCTGACGCTGCCGGCGGATCGGACCGTGGCGGGGTCTTCGGGGTACTGGACGCTGCGGGCCGAGGGGCAGACGCTGTATGCGCGGCATTCGGTTTGTGGTATGATGTTCATCGTCCGCTGATGGCGGCCAATGAACGATTTGGAGGATCGAGTGCTGGAGAAGGACGAAGAGAAGGAGTTGATGGAGGCGCGTCTGCGGATGGTCGAGGACGCGCTGGACGCCGTACTGCCGAAGGCGGCGGCGCGTCCGGGTGTGTTGAGTGCCGCATTGCGGTGGGCGGTGGAGGGCGGCGGGAAGCGCATCCGGCCGTTGATCTGCCTCGCCGCCGCCGAGGCGGTGGGCGGGCGGGCGGAGGATGCCTTGATGCCGGCCTGCGCGATCGAGCTGCTCCACACATACACGCTCGTGCACGACGACCTCCCGGCGATGGACAACGACACGGAACGGCGCGGCAAGGCCAGCGTCTGGGCGAAGTTCGGCGAGGCGAACGCGATTCTCGCGGGGGATGCACTGCAGGCGCTCGCTTTCCAGACGGCGGCCCGTGCGCCGCGCAACGTCCCGGAGATCGTCTCCGAACTGGGGCGGCGCGGAATGGGGGTGGTGATGGGCCAGGTGGAGGATCTCGTGCACGCGCCCGGGGCCGTCGATTTCGTCTATGAGCACAAGACGGCGGACCTGTTCATGGCGGCGGCCTGCATGGGCGCGCTGGCGGGCGGGGGCACGCCGGAGCAGGTGGATCGTCTGCGCGTATTCGCCTTGAACCTCGGGCTGGCGTTTCAATACGAGGATGACCTGCTGGATGGCGATTCTCCGTATTCCCGTGAGGAGACGGAGGGGCGAATTCAGAGTCTCACCGCTGCGGCGGTGGAGGCGTTGAAGGGCCTGCCGGGCGAGACGGCTTTTCTCGCGCGGTTCGCCCAAAGGCTTGTCTCGCGGAAGGTTTGACAGACTTGCTGGAGGCGGATGCCTCCAAAAACTTCAGAAATTTGTATTACCCCAATTGACAGGGAAGATAGGACAGTGATACACTGAGCGTCATTTCCCAATGATAGGGTCGCGGAAGTGCGCCTGAAGCGGGGAATTGTTTATTCAGATCTTTGATTGCGGCTGACGGACTTCCACGTCAGCTACCGACCTGAAACGCGCAAGCGGAGTAGGGTAGAACTCGGGGAACACCGTTGCAGGTTTGGACGGCCTGAACCGAGGGGCTGGAGGATCCCGAAAGGACCCAGCAGCGTACGCATTCTTGCGTATTTGGCTTTAACCGAAAATCGCCAATTTTCCATAGAGAAAGCCGGATATGTAAGATGCGTCACGCGGTATCCGCGTGGCGTGTCTTTTATTCATGTTTTCTCAAGGCGTTTGGCGATGCCTCGGTTAGAACATCGAAGTGAAGGCACGCCATTTTATTTTTCCGCGTCGGGTGGTGGGGTCTTGGGATGAAACAGACGTGGAAAATGGAGGCAAAACGCCCAATGACACAAAAGAATCGAGTCGCACGTAATCGTTTGTGGGCTCCTGTATATTCGTTTGCCGTGCCAGGCGCGATGACGTTATTGGGCCAGTATGTCTTCGACTCTTCGTCTATTTATCTGCGGCAAGTGCTGCAGATGAAGGGACAAAAACAAACATGAAGGAGATAAAACAATGAACTGGTATCTGACGTGTTGGAAGAAGTATGCGACCTTTTCCGGTCGTGCAAGGCGTAAGGAATATTGGATGTTTATTCTGTTCAATTTCCTTGCGTATGTCGTTGCAGGCGCTCTTGACGCCATGTTCGGCGGAGGTCTGATCACGGGGCTCTACTGCTTGGCGGTTTTCTTGCCGTCCTTTGCGGTTTTTGTTCGCCGCCTGCATGATACGAACAAGAGCGGATGGTGGATTTTGATTAGCTTGGTTCCGGTTATCGGCAGTATTTGGTTGCTGATTATCCTTCTTTCGGACTCCTCTCTTGGCAGCAATAAGTACGGATCAAACCCGAAGGCCGCGTAAGGCATGCTTGATGCCTTGTCGTGTCAAGGAAGGTTGGAAGAAAACGATTTATCTTCGGTAATGCCGAAGGTATGGAACAATACGAATAGAAAACAACACTAAACAAAGGAGATTAGAATGGGACTGTTTGACAGAGTGATGACGTCGGCGAGTGGGATTGGGGCTTCGCTGGCGAAGGGTGCTGGTCAAATCGCCGGTAAAGCGACGGTTGAAGCCAAGGAAGCTGCGAAGATTACGGCGGTCAAGGCGGATATTGCCGCTATTCAGGCGGAAATCGACACCGCCTATGCTGCCATCGGCAAGGCCTATGTCGATGCCGTGATTGCCGGTAAGGAAGTGAGTGACGTCGGGGCTGGCCCAACGCTCAAGTTGATTGAGCCTAAGCTTGAAAAGAAGATGGCCTTTGAAAAGGAACTTGTCGAGCTTGAGAAGGCGCTTGCGGATTCTCAGGTACTTCAGGAGCGTCAGCTTGTCGAAGCCGAGGTCAATGAAATCAAGGAGAAGCTCGACAAGGCGAAAGCCATGGGTGCCACCACGGAGGCCGACTACAATGAGCGTCTAGCGAAGGCCAACAAGAAACTCGATCACTTTGAGGACATCCGTATGCTGAATGAAGCAAAAGGACCTTGGCCTGATCAACGACGAGGAGTTCCACAAGAAAGTGGACGCGCTTCTCGCGTAAAGGTCGATTATCTGGCGCGTATATTCTCCAGGGCTCTGAATCAATTACCACTATCGGTCGGAGCGTTCTATTGTCGGCGTTCTCACTTTGCATGATTACGGCTTATATTCAGGGCACTGGGGAATTCGTGAAGTGAATCAAGAATAATGAGTTGCAAAAGAGGAAAAGTCATGAAGAAACTCATGTCCATCGTTGCTGCGGTGACGGTTGTGGCAATGATCTTGGGGTGTGCGTCCAGTGGACTTTCGGATGCCGCCAAGGAGAACGTTCCTACGACGATCTGGTACGACAACGCCAACTTGCTGGTAGAGGCCAACGACCCGGATCTTAAGGCGGATACGTTTATCGGCGTCCCCGCGCTTGATGCCGTCGTGGATTCCGTGAAGGACGTTCTGGCGCAGGTTCCCGCGTGGACGGTCGCCAAGGTTGAACAGAAGCACTTTGACAACATGTACATGGAATCCGCAAAGGCGCTCAATGGTGGTGCGGACGGTGCGGATCTCATTGTCAAGGGCGAGGCCTTCAAGACTGCGCTGATGATGGATACCTTTGCGGAGGAAGTTGCCCACGCGAAGGCCGCGATCGGGCTTCCCAGGGAGGAGCGGAAGGCAAACCACGCAAAGAACGCCGAGGTCTACGAAGCGGCCGGTGCGAAGGTTATCGATTACGCCAACAACCAGATTCTCGTGTTCGAGACCTGTGCGGACGATGCCGCCCGCAAGGCGTTCTTTGCTGATAGCGGTCGTGCCGTCTGGAATGCGCGCATGGACGAGATCGTCGCCAAGGTCAAGGCTTGTGTGGCCAAGGCCGATGATGAGGCCGCAGCTAAGGCTGGCATCGCAAAGCTCTGCAAGGAAATGGGGGTTGAGGAATATGACTGGAATGAGGTCGCGGCACGCCTCGTCGCCGATCTTGAGAAGGTCCAGAAGGCCATACAGGACCTTGCCCAGGCCATGCAGACGGATGCGGAGCTTCAGCAGAAGATCGCCATGGCCGCTTTCGGTGGCGAGATTGTCCCCGGCACATCGGGCAAGGAGACTTTGGCCGTCATTCAGCGCTTTAGCAAGCAACTCGCGGTTAACGCCAAACTGATCGCGTGGCTGATTAAGTCGCTTGCCGTTTAATTGAAGTTCTCGGCGATGGGTTGCTCTTGCGGAATGTGTGATCCGTCGCCGAGAACAGATAAAGAGTTGATGAGGTTTAAAATGACGATTACGAAACGGATACTTGGGGGCGTGCTGCTGTTGTCGGTCCTGCTTTGCGGATGTGCGACCAGCAACGTCTCCGTGACTTCTGGTGTTACGGAGATCGATCAGGATGTGATCGCCGATCGTCCAGTGGAGCTTCCCGGTGGGTTCGATGTCGATGATTTCCGCCGTCTCCGCATGGGACTGGGCTACGGAAAGATTCAATCCAACACATCGGCGTTCAAGAAGAAGGACGTCGAGGACTACATGAATCTCCGCTTCCAGTCCGAGATGGACAAGCATAAGCGCTTCAAGTTCATTGCGCTTTATGGATCGAATACCGCTAAGTTTGATGCCTTGACGGATGCCGGGGAAATGGAAGCGAACGACGATGACGACAGCGCCCGTTTCCGGCGCCCGAAGATGAACCCGACATGGAACATCAACATCCAGGAAAAGAAGATTCCAGATGGTTCTCATAGCCAGAAGTTCCAATGGTACTGCACGGTCAACGCCACGGCTTCGTTCTATGAGAACGTTATGACGAAGGACAAGTCGAAAGTGAAACATCACAAGGGTGACGTTGCCTTTACGCGCGACTTCGATCTGCCCGTCATTGAGAAGAAGCAGGAACTCAATTCGATGGGAGGCGTGAAGAGCGGCTTCAGCTACAAGTCTGATGCCGATGTGCAGGCCCTGATGCAGGAGATCATCATTGCCGCGACGCAGCGTATTGCGGATGACCTTGGACGCCGTTTCCCTGTTGGAGGTCGGGTGGTTGGGGCCCTCGGGAGCGATCTTTTTACAATCGACAAGGGTACCGAACAGGGGGTTGAGAAGGACATGCAGATGGTCGTCTTCGCGCGTTACGATGGCGTTGATGTTCCGCTCGCCAATGCTGTTGCCTCGCCCGCGCAGGATAAGAGCCAGCTGAGGGTGTGGCGATTTGCCAATGACAAATATGCCAGACAAATCCTCGGCGAAATCAACGGTAGGCCGAAGCAGTGGGTCAAGGAGACCGGTAACGAGCTCTTCGGCGTCCGCGCGGTTCCTCCCCAGGATGACAAGAAGGGCACTCGCTTCGAGAAATAAATCGGTGGTGGTGTGAATGTTCCGGCGGTCAAACAACTTCTTCAATGTGCTGAGGGCGGTGTCGGTCATCGCCTGTGGCGCGGGGTTGTTTGGCTGCCGGGTGTTGAAATTTGGTGGATTGCGCAGATTGGAGTCACCAGGTTTGAGGTTCACTCGAAGGACCTCGTGACTATAAGAGCTTATTTGAATCGCATCTAGGAGGAGATAATGAAGAAGTTGATTATGATAGGTGCTATGCTTGCTGTCGGCGTTGCCTTCGCGCTTGACAACGAAGCTTGGCTTGCCAAGGCCCGTGAATGTGCCGAGGGCGGATTCATGATGGATTCCGATGAGACAAAGGAGGATGGTGTCTACTGTCTGATGTTGTCGGCCATCAACACGGCATCGGACAAGTCGGTCGACGCACAGGTTGGAGAGGCCATTCTTGACGCCAAGAAGAAGATCACCGCCTACGTCAAGGGCGAGACGGTGTCCGCGTCCACGTCTCTTGAGTCGAGGTCCGAATCCGTCTCCGTCGATGGCGAGAAGATGTCGAGGTCCTACAAGAAGTTTGAAAAGCAGATCAAGACCAAAGTCGATGCCCTCGTCAAGGGCGTGAAAATGGTCGGGCAAGTGACGGTTAAGGAGAAGTCGTATGTTGTTTGCCTAACGTGCGAGAAGTTTGAAGACCAGACCGCTGCACTTGAGCAGGCGCAGGCACAGTACGGCGACGAGGGGGTTGTCGTATCTGTTGGCGAGGCATCGTCTTTTGATATCGCAAAACAGAAGGCCATTCGTGGCGCGGTTGAACAGGTTCTGGGAACCGTTGTCGTCGGCTATGACAAGATGAGCTCCAAGAGCGAATTCCAGAGCAAGGTGTTCTCGGGTACGGACGGTGTTGTCGAGAAATACAGGATTCTCTCCGATACCGATGTCGCAACAGGCAAGCGCATTGAGATTGTCGCGAAGGTCTCGAAGCAGAACCTTCTGGACAACTATTCGAACTACATGAAGTTTTTGGGGGATCCGGCGTTCTACATCGAAACCAATTCCTCCGATCTCGCATCGCATTTCACCGAGTTCTTCACGGACATGGGAATTCGAATCGCCGCGAATCCACAGGAGGCGAAATACGCGATCTTCTGCGCGGGGACCTTCCGGCATTTGAAGCATCCAACGGACGATGATCACAACGGGGTTCAATTATCCCTGCGTTTCAGAGTCCAGGAGATCAATGGGAAGGAATCGTTGATCGACATGAAGAACGATCCGCGGAAGTCAGCGTGTTTTGTCGGGAACGACCCGGAGCGCCAGAAGGAAATCTGCGCGGCAAAGGCATTTAGGCAAATGAAGAAACCTTTACACGAGAAGATTCAGATGATGGTTGGAAAACTCGTCGGACGCAAGATGGCCGAGGCCGCCGCTGATGACGATGAGGACTAGAACGATTTCGGTCTGTTTAGGTTACAGACCGCAAAAGACAAGGAGATAAATAATGAATAAACTGATGATCACGACGATGGCCGCCGTTGCTGCGGTGACCATCACCGCCCAAGATTTCGGCGGTACGGCGGTAACAGCCAAAGAGACTCCCGCAGCTGCGGCAGCGCCCGCAGAGGGAACTCCTGCGGCGGCGGCCGTTCAGGAACTTCCGCCTGAGACCGGTACTGGGCCGGCTGTTGCCGAAATGCAACAGGTGCAGGCCGAGGAGGTCGCTCCTGCCCAGACAGCAGAACAGGCCATTGAGGAGTACTTCAACAGCAAGGAAGGCTGGAGCAAGGGTTATGATGAAGAGGCAGATCGAATCATCGTGACAGATGTTATTGAGTTCAATATTAAGAACCCGAAGGTTTCCGCTGATTTCATTGATCTTCGCAAGGAGAAGATGTCCGAGCTCTTGCTTAAGGCGAAGGCGAAGATCATCGAGCAGATCATGAGCAAGATGTCTGGTTCCCGGATTCTTGAGGTTCCTGGTAACCCGATTGCCAAGCAACTTGAAAAGGAACACTCTGAGATGAACAAGGCCCTTCAGGTTGCCCGCGAGAACCTGGCGAAGCTTGATGCCAATCTTGCGGATGCGCTTAAGGCGCGCGATGGCGTGACGGCCAGCGAACTCGTCGCGGTGATCTCCTCGTGGTTTACGAAAGCCGATCAGGAGAATCTTGCGGCGAAGTTTGACGCCGACAAGAAGGAAGCCTATGCCAATGCGAAGTCTGACTTTGAGGAGGCGGTTGCCAAGTATAAGGAACTGGCGGAGAAGGCCGAGGCGCTAAAGGGTACGGTTCGGAAGGAAATGAAGACCTCCTTGTCGCGTGTGTCCGCCATGCCAATTTTCGGCTGCACCGTGCTTCAGCAGGCGGAGTCCATCACTGAAAAGAATGGCCGGTACACGTATCAGATCGCAATCCTCTATTCTTGGAGTGGCGAAATGATGAAGGCCTCCAGCGAGATTCTCAAGGGCGAGTCCGTCAAGTTCAAGCCCGGCAAGAGGAGCATCAAGGAGTGGCTCGTCAGTAAGGCCGAGAAGGGCGCCCTCGCGCAGTGGGTCGGTCCGAGGCAGTACATCGACAATAAAGGCAACATGTGGTTCATTGGAATCTCGTGCGCCGCCGTTGATGATGATGCAGATACGGCAGAAGAGAACCGCGAGGTGGCCGAACTTGAATCGGCGGCAGAGGTTATGTTTGCACTCTATTCGGACGCGACCAGCTCCAAGACGCTCAACAAGTTGATGCGTGAGAAGGTCGGTGCCAATGGGGAGAAGGAAACTCAGATATTGAAGGACTACAGTAAGACGCAGGGCGAATCCTTTAAGGATATCCAAATCTCCGGAAACGCCGAGCTCTGGAGTGGTGTTGTGCGCCATGAGCCGTCAGGCCTTGATGTCCGCGTTGTTGTCCATGGTGTCAATTCGGGCAGTGTGAAAACGTTGAAGGATATTCAGGCGCGCGCCGTCTCGCTGGGAATTGAAGTTAACACGTATCAGGAGATGGAACGTGGACGTCAGGATCAGCTTAGGAAGACGTTTGAGGCTTCCAAGAATAATCCGGCGGCCCGTGCTGCCGGTGCCGCTGCCGCGTCTGCCGATCTCAAGGCGAAGGCTGCCGCGCGTGCGGCGGCTCGTAGGCGTGCGCCGGTGAATACCTTCAGGGAATCGTCCAATCAGAATAAGACCCAGACCACCGGAAAGCTTCGTAAGGGGACCCAGTTGATTACGGATGATGAGGATTAACTGATTCGATATCAGGAGTAAACGTATGAACAGCAAATTGATATCACTGACGGGTAGTTGCTTGTGTGTAATGACGTTTGCTGCTGCGTTCACTCTTGAGGAGGCGAGTCGCGTCTATGGCTCCCTCTCCAGCTCTCCGACCTCCATTCAGGAGGCCGGAGAGTATATCTTCATGCAAATCAAGTGGGTGGATGATGGTGATGCGTCTGATGAGGAGAGAGAACAGAACGAGCTCTCTGCGCAGTTTTCGGCTCTTGAACACTATCTGACTCCCCCAAAGGCCACTTGCACGAATTCACCGTTCGGTAGAACCTTGACAAGTTGGATGGAGCCCATGTTTGTGGTCAACATCCCGGAGGTGCGGAGTTCCGTCGTCAAGAACGAGTCGTCTGGGAGCGCGCACTGTATTGTGGTGGCGTTTGATGCCGCCCCACTTAGGACGGCGCGTGAGACCTATCGCAAAAGGGCCGAAGGTGCGGACATGAATCGGTGGTCTCCGGACGATTGGAAGCGAGCTCTGATCACGGCGTCCACGAATTTCAAGACACCGGATGAACGTTGTAAGTTTTTCGACCTGCTGGGGTGTCCGATTGTCAATGTGGTGCTTGCGCGAAGTGGATTTGCGGTTACCCATCCGATCCCTGAATGTTCTGAAGCCGAGAAGGAGCTTTTGAAGATCGAATGTTCGCTCAATGCCACAGGCTCATATTTTGTGGGACATCCCAACCTCCTTTTCCAGAAGACATCGCCTGGTATCTTCTATCCCCAGTGGTCTGAAGATGACGAAGGCAGGTTTTCAAGGGCCGTCAAACTCTTTCGTAAGGGACAAGACCTGCCGAAGATTTTGGCATTGATCACCGAGTCGATCGAGATCAATCCGATTGGTGGCGAGAAATGGGGGTATCTTGGCGGTGCGTTAAAGTTGAGCAATCGACCAACGGATGCGGTTATTGCCTATCTTCAGGCGTTGAGGTTCAATTCCAATCTTGAATGGGCCTGGGAGGGCCTTCGGGAAAGTTGCGAAAAGGGCGGCTACCCGATTAATGCAAAAGGGCTTGGGTGGTTCCTGAAGATTCGCAAGAATATTGTCCGGTGACGAGTTGCGTCTAGTGTCCCTTGGTATGTTAAAATACTTGAACCCTGCAATCGTAAACGTATTCCGCCAAATGGTTGTTGGATTTGGAATGGCCTCGAATTCGAAAGGAGATAATAAGTTATGCTCACACTGCTCATCAATGTTCTGTGGTTTATCTGCGGCGGCTTTTGGCTTGGGCTCGGCTGGCTGATCACAGGAGTTCTGTTTTGCTGCACCATCATCGGGATTCCGTTTGGGATTGCGTCCTTTCGGATCGCCGGATTTGCATTCTTCCCGTTTGGCAAGGATATCGTGTCAAGTGAAGATGCAGGGACTTGTACCTTTCTCCTAAATGTCATCTGGATCGTCTTTGCCGGATTCTGGCTGAGCCTTGCGGCGATCGTTGAAGGCATCATCTTCTGCTGTACGATTATCGGAATTCCCTTCGGTATTGGGTGCTTTAAACTGGCCAAAGTGAGTTTTGCACCATTGGGGAAGCGCGTAGTCTCCAAATAAGAGGGCGGGGGCTGGGGAACGAACTGGATTCCGTCGCCCGCCACAGCCGTGTCCGTCGCCGGTACCCTGCCCTTGTGTCGGGCGACGCAGCCCCCTTTGGTCGCGCGACCCAAGGCCTCGGGGTCGCGCGACCCCGACCCCTCCTGTCCAGCGACACAAGGCCAGAGGGGCGGGCGACCCACAGGCAGGAGTCGAG
>JBJEWG010000144.1:0-2338 GCA_051884935.1 Kiritimatiellia bacterium
GCCGTACAACCACCGGCGTTACATCGGGAAGGTCGCGGATTTCTCCGTCGAGCGGCATTATGTTGTGACAAACGGCGTTTCGGACTACTACGGGAGGCTGACCTTCGCGCCGGGGTGCGGGGCGTACAAATGCGTTAAGACCGGCGACGCGTCCTTCCCCTCGACCTACGGGGCCGACCCGGACGCGGACTATCAGAGGAAATTCGAGTACCATGTGACTCGGAACGTCTCGACGGACGAGGTCGTTTGGCACCGGAGTCTGCTGGAGACGAACGAGTATATGGTCATTCGGACTCGGATGAGCGTAGCCGCGAATGGGGCCACGAATGGCTGGCACTACGCCAAGATACTCGGGCAGGTTCGCGTCAACAAGTACTTCGCGTTCGAGGAGGCGGTGTTCAATCCGAAGTTGAACGACACGAATCTGGAGTTCAAATCCGGGGAGAACCTGGCCGGCAGCCGAGGTGATGGTTGGCTGCCGTGACGGTCGGCCCCTCCTTTCCTTGGGCTTCCCGGCGCCATTGATGGCCATACCCAGCGTCTCGTAGAGATCGTCGAGGCGCGTCTCGAACTCGGGAGTATCTGATATCGTTCTCAACCAGCACCGCGCGTGGGCGCCTAGAAGGGGATGTGGGGGCTCCTCGGCGAATATGAGTCCTATTGGGCACGAGATTTAATTCCACTGGGCAGTGGAATTATTTCTACTGGGCAGTGGAATGGAATCTGCTGGGCAGTAGAATTGTGGTTGTTCTCGATACCGCGCCCGGTCATTCGCATGACTTGGGTCGGGTCGTCCGCATGACTCGGGTTGGTTATCGGGATGAGGCCCCTCGGCGCATCCGTGAGGCCCCGCTTTTTCGTCCCGGCCTCGCGCGCGCGCGTCCTTATATAGAAGGCGCGTTCCAGGCACGGTTGGGATGGAGTTGACCTGTCATAACTACGAAATAGGGGGGGGGGGTGGGCGAAAGTTTTGTTAGTTATCGAGCAAAATGCGCTTGTGCTGGGCGAGGGTAAGTGGTATGATATGCACCGATGTCGAAATAGGCGTTTTGCCAAAGGCCCTCCGTGAGGTGCCTCACCTCGGGCCGTTCGCCGCATAACTGCCATTTACAAAGGAGAAGGACGATGATGAGAAAACAAGTTGCGGTTGCCTGTGCATTCGGGATTGTCGGGGGTCTGTTCGCGGAGCCGCTCGCGCCCACGGTGACGGAGTCCGGCAAGGCGCTCACCTGGAGCGCGGCGGCCTCGACGATCTGGGACGAGGCGACGGCGAACTGGACGGATGCGCTGGGGGCGGCGGCGGTGTTCTCGACCTACGACCGGGTGACGTTCGGCGCGCGGGCCGGGACGATCGAGGTGGCCGAGGGCGGCGTGACGCCCGGCGAGATGACGATCAACGGCGCGGGGGAGTATGCCTTCACGGGTGGGCAGATCGGCGGCGCGGCCACGATCACGATCGACGGCGGCGCGGTGGTGGGGCTGGGCGCGAAGCTCGACGCGCAACCGATCGTCGTGAAGAGCGGCGTGCTCCGTCCCACGGTGACGGCGAGCGACCTCTTGGGCAGCCCGGAGGTGCCGATCACGGTGCTGGACGGCGGCACGTTTGACATGAACAACCGCGCGGGCACGGACGACGACCGCCAGATGACGCACAACAAGAAGTACCGGATCGCCGGCGCGGGCGCGACCGTGGACGGCGTGAAGCAGGGCGCCATCGTCAACCGCGGCCCCGTCTCCGATACGCTTGGGCGCATCCACTCGATCGAGCTGATCGGCGACGCGATGATCAAAGGCGGCACGGGCCGCTGGGACATGCGCAAGTACGGCGACGGGGCGAACACGGGCCGCCCGCAGGTCACGGGGGGCCACACGCTTACGATCGGCGGCGAGACGGTCACGTTCAGTGACACGGACGTTGACGTGGGGGGCCTCGTGATCACGAACGGCGCGACGCTGAACCTTGAGAACAGTACGCGGGAGACGGTCGCCGAGGGCGTGCGCGTCCAGCAGGGCAATCTCTACTTCTGGAACCATGCGAACCCGTTCACGGCGAAGATCATCGCGGACGGTCCGGCGCCGCGCGTCGGCGCGGGCAGTGGCACGGCGACGGTGGCGGGCGAGGTGCACGTGGCGGCGGGGACGACGCTGGACATCCGGTGCGCGAACTACGCGGCGACGCGGTTCACGGGGGGCATCTTCGGTCCCGGCGCGCTGCGGGTGATCGGCGACGTGCAGTACTTCGCCTGCGACGTGGAGCAGGACGAGTTGACCGTGCGGGCCGACTACGCCGTCTACGGCGACATGACCGCGGCGGGCAACGAGAAGAAGTGGCCGAAGA
>JBJEWG010000145.1:0-12362 GCA_051884935.1 Kiritimatiellia bacterium
CAACGCGCGGACGGGGCTCCACGTCCACGTCGGCGCGGCGGATTTCACGCCGACCGAAATCAAGAACCTCGTCCGCACCTTCTACAAGCAGGAGACCTTGATTCTCAAGGCGGCGGGGACCTTGGAAACCCGCATCGCACGGTACACCCGCACGACCGACCACGCCTTCGTGGACAAGATTTGCAAGATGCGCAACCCGACGATGGAGACCATCAACAGGGCTTGGTTCGGGCGGTACAACCCGCACCCCTACCACTACGACGACCACCGCTACCGCGCCCTCAACCTCAACAACCTTTGGGACAGCAAGCGCACGATTGAGTACCGCTTCTTCAACGGCACGACCCACGCGGGGGCGGTCAAGGCGGCGGTTCAGCTGAGCCTGCTGATTGCGATTCGCGCGAAGCTCGCCAAGGCCTCCTCGGCGAAGAACCCGCGCCCCTACGACGAACGGAACGCCAAGTACGACTTCCGCGTCTTCCTCCTCCGCCTCGGCGCGAACGGCCCCCTCTTCAAGACGATGCGCAAGCTCCTCACGCGGAACCTTCCGGGCTCCTCCGCGTGGCACCGCTAAAGCAAAGGGGTGCGCGGGGCAACCCGCGCACCACCCTTCAACGGAAAGGAAACGAAAAATGCCTCAGCAGAATTTCTTCTACTTCGCCTACGGCTCGAACATGAACCCCGAGCGCATCCGCGTCCGCATCCCCGAAGCAAGGCCCGTAGGACGGGCCACGCTGAAGGGCTGGCGCGTGGTGGAGCGCCTCTACGCGGACATCGAACGCGCGCGCGGAGGGCGCGTCGAGGGCGTCCTGTACCTCGTCACGCCGACCGAGCTCCGCCGCCTTGACGCCTACGAGGGCTACCCGAATATCTACGACTCCTTCCGCGTGACGGTGGACGCCGAGCTGATGGGACTCCCGACCCGCTTCCGCGTCCCCGCCCTCACCTACGCGATGACCGCCGAGACGCGCAAGGAGCGGAGCGGCAAGAAATACCCCGAGGACTACCGAATCACCTGCGCGGTCGGCGCGAGGTACTGGGGCCTCAAGAACGCCTTCGGCATCCTCAAGCCCATCAAGCCGCGTCAGGGCTGGTTCTCCTTCGGTCGGTGACGGCGCAAGAATGAATCATACCTTCCGGCGGATAGCAACAACTATTCGCCGGAAAGATTTCTGGTAATAGGAGTGGATATCCCTTGCCTTAGTATGGCATATTACGGACGGTGGGATAGGGGCTCGATTTGCGCGCCCCCGACAGGGGCGCTAGCTATGGGCACCACGTCCATTATGCCATACTCGGCAACTCTATATCAATCGATATTGTCATATATTTATATTAGAATTATCAATTATTCTAGTTGCTATCCTTTCGGTTTAGAGCGAATATGTGTCCCAGAAAAGCGCCGGATAGGCCGGCGCGGAAAGGAACAAACGATGACAAGAGACAGGAAGAGAACACCCGAGTTGCCGACCGCGGCGGAGATCAAGACGATAACGCCGATCGTCAAGCGCGAATTCGCAGACCACGGCATCACGATCAAGGCGATCGGCCCCCACCCCTACGGCGGACTGATCGCCGAGGCGCGCATCCCCTGCGACAAGCTCGACGAGATGAGATCGGCGCTCTTCGCCCACGGCATCATCCTAGTTTCCGCACAGGCCGGATGGGGCTTTGCGGTTCTGCATTAATCGACAACGCCCGCTTGCGGCAGACGCCGCAGGCGGGTAACGCGAAAGGATTCACGAGATGAGCAACGACCCCTTCTTCACCCAGACCCATTGCGACCGCTGCGGCGGGAGTCTCACGGCGGGGCGGACAATGAGCATGTTCAATACCGACACGATCTGCATGGCCTGCGCGGCTGCAGAACGCAAACGCAAGGACTACGAGGCCGCGCGAGAGGCCGAACGCGCCGCCGTGGCCGCGGGCGACCGCAACTTCAAGGGTGTGGGCCTCAGATAACGTCAAAGCGCAGGACGGGGCGTTCTCGCCCCTCCTGCCAGAAAGGGAGCGCAATGATCAAAGTCAGATTCTCGGCAAGCGGCTACGGAACGACAACGGAGCGGTACCGCTCACGCGAACTGGCCACCGTTGCCATCGAAGAGGAGGCGGCGCAGATCCTCGCAGACCACGGCGGAGATCCCGCACACGGCATCGTTCGTTGCGGCGACGAATGGACCGCCTACACCCGCGCTGGCGAAGAGATCGCACGGTGGGAGATCTTCTAAAAACCAGGAGAAAGGAATCAACTCATGAACAGAACTCTTATGCAGCTCCGTCAGGAAGCGCGCGACATCCTTGCCAATTGGAAACCGGAAGACGATCTTGAAGACACCATCCTCAAGCTCGCTTCAATCGGCTACCGCATGGTCGATGCGATGCAGACGGTCTGACGCCACGGCTTCTAGGCACCACGCCTATTATTGCTCGAGTCCAAGACAATAGCAACTACTATTATCGACGGGGTCTAGGCTTCGTCACAAGCGCCCCAGCAGGCCTCTTCACGGCGGCGTAGCTCGTCCATGTCTATCTCGCTCTCGTAACGATAGTCGAGATCGTTTGCGGCCGAAACCATTGCCCGTTTCGGTTCCAGGACTTCGTCCCTGTCGGCGGCGACTCCGACAGGGCGGCCGATTATAACAACATCACCGGCCATGATCACATTCCCGCACAGCAGCATCCATCGCCGCACTGCTCGACGAGCGTCGACAGTTCCTGGCGAATCCGCGCCACCTCCGCCTCGTCACCCGTACGCTCCGCATAGGCCAGAAGGCCTTCAAGCATGTGAATACGATTCATCAGCCTCTGTCGCTGTTCCATGTTCATCTTGCGTTCGTCCTCATCCAAATTCCAGCAACCCAGGCATAACAGCAAACCCTCACTCGGGCTTGTCTCATCACAGCAGCCCCCGCCATTCGCTCGGCATCTTCTTCGGCTGCATCTCGAGCATCAGCCCATGAAGTCGCTCGGAAAGCTGTTCGTCGGTCATCTTGCCGTCACATTTATCCCGGATCAACTGCTGCGCCCTGGACATGAATTCGTCACGATCACCTTTCCGTTGCCAAGGGAATGCGGGATTAATCGCAACCTGGTATCGGAATCCCTCGATGCGCGGATCAACATATGCCCTCCTCAGCATTTCGTCCGAGAAGTTCGGGTTCTTCATCACGTGGGAAACTCCTGACCATCTCTTGGATGCCATGTCCTCATATTCCCGCTCAAGGACATCCACCGGGATCTCTGGCCGCTCTAGGATTGCAAAACGCAACGTCTTGGACCAGAAGTTGGTGCTCGACTCAGCCTTCGCCAGTAGTTTCAGCAGATTGTCAGCCGGAAGAGTCACCACGGGGCGCT
Source organism: Kiritimatiellia bacterium (assembly GCA_051884935.1). Classification (GTDB taxonomy): domain Bacteria; phylum Verrucomicrobiota; class Kiritimatiellia; order RFP12; family UBA1067; genus RUG572. The sequence goes on from JBJEWG010000145.1 coordinate 3,355, forward strand.
TTTTGACCTCTGCGATCCAACCTCGAATCACTTTATCTTTGTCATAGGCAGACAGAGCCTGCTCAAACACGGCAGCGGTCCCTGCGAGCGCACAGATCTGTTCGGCCTCCAGCTTCTCGGCAGCCAGCCGCTCCTGCTCCTTGCGCTCGCGCTCCTCCCGTTCCTGCCTGACCCTCTCCTGCCAGACCTTCCTGCGCTCCGTACGTTCAGCTTCGAGCCTTCGCGCTTCCTCACGGCGCTTCTCCTCCGCCTCCCGGCGTCTCTTCCGCTCTTCCTCTTCGCGACGGGCTCGCTCCTCCCTCTGTTTGACCCGCTCCAGCCGCTCGCGTTCCCTGGGCGTGACAATACCCTCCCGCTTAAGTCTGGACTCCAGACGGTCGGCGAATCCCCCGCAGTTGCGCTCCCAGGCAAAAGCCTCCTGTACGAGGTCGACCGGAGTGTTTGGATGCTCGTAGAACGCACCGCCGAGCTCGTAGTTCAGCCGGTTCGCAAAATCGCGCATGCGGGGATGCAGTTTCCGTCTGGAATCGCTGGACAGCTCGTCCCTTGAGAAGGCATGCCCGATGATGAAGAAATCGCTTTCCCACGGATACTTCTCCACCAACTTCATCAAGGCATCCTCGGGGAATGTGATGCTCCGATCCTTCAGCACGTCGATCAGAGCGCGGCACTCCGGCGTCCACCTGGCCCTCCCGACGGAATGTTCCGGGCCTTCGCCCGCCTTGACGAACTCCAGCTCCACGGTCCCGACACACGAGGGATCCGCCACGACCTTCGCCCGGAAGGCGTCATAGCGCGGCTGCTCGGCAGCAAGCCTCGCCGCCTCCGCTTCCTTCGCCCGACGAAAACCCTCGGCGCGCATCTTCGCCCGTTCCAGCTCTCCCGGAAACTTGGCCAGCATGGCCGAGATCTCCTCCGGTATCGCATTCGTCACGAAGCGATAGAGGCCGTCGCGATTCCTCGGCTCCGAATTACCATGCTCCGCATAAAACGACATCGCCTCGTCAAACGCATTTGTAATCGTCACCAGCTGAAGCTGACGTTTCTTCGCGTCAAGGCGAAGCAATGCCGAGAACTCTCTGACCTCCGAGTGCAAGAAAGTGTCAGCGAGACGCAGATGGACGAAGTCGCAGCCCTTGCCGGAGACCACTTCCCACGATCCGCACGCGCCTCCAACGCCGCCGGAGAACAGACAATACCCATCATGCGACAGAACGACCGACGAAGCGCTGAATTCACTTCGGCCATTGGAATACACGCCCGATATCCGTTGGCGCGAATTCGTACAGCCAACGGTAAGCAACAGGACGATCGCGGCAATGCCCTTCAAGTCTTTAATCATCCAAGTCATCCTTTCTCATGGCTTGTCACCACATTAAAATCCCTTCCATAAGGATCGCAAACCACAAACCACCTTTCTGTTTCACCTTCTCGCAAAACAACTGACAATAAAAGAATTGAAACAACTTTGACTTTCAATCGGCACCCAAAGCCTTCTTGAGCCCCCCCCATGAAAGTACGCTCTTGCCGAGCCTTTTGGGCTTGAGCCTTGCGCATCTGGGATTTTCGCTCAAAATACGCATCTTCAAGATTGATATCGTTGACGACTGGATTGAAACCGCACTGCAGCCCCAAAACAGCCTTTCCACCTTCATTGCCAGGAGAAGCTTCAAAGCGCCGCAGACTGCAATAATTTGCGTAGAGCAACCTGCCGTCGTCAGCCACAACGCACCGGACACGCAAGATTCTACTGTCATCAGGCAACAGGGCTGATCTTAATTTTGTGCTATCTTTCCGATCATAATACTCAAAGCTCGTTTCGAAGACAGCATTGGTATCTGCCACTTTGGGAAATGGCATTAAACTCTCTGACAGATTCATAGTCTTATACATCCCCGACATTTTATTGGGGAATCGCACCTCTGTTTTACAAAAGCGACTGTACTCAGGAGCTTTCCCATCCCATAACACCCGTGCTTCCAAATCAACATCAATGCCTGCCCCATAGGGCTTCACCCAATCGCCAAGTTTCAAGTCTAATCCCATCCATCTATTTGTCTCGGGGACGGAAATCGTCTTCCCCGAACGAATCAACCTTACAGGATGATCGATCTTACACACCCTGATGGTCACTTCTTCGCCCCAAGGCTGCCATTTGCCATTTTTCACATCATAAGGATTCTCACGCTCCCGGGAGACCAAACACATTGAATGTTCCGACAGATAATACCCTTCCTTGTCAATCTCAAATCCTATTTCAAATCCTGTCGTCTTCCCTTCAATCTTGGCCTTTCCGTCTTTTGAAGTCACGGCATCGACAAACACCCATTTGCCAAAATTCAACCCTAGACGAGCATGGACATTCGCCGCTTCAACCGGAGATCCGTCATCGTCCACAACCAAAACATTAAAACAAGCTCTTGCCCCGTCAACCTGCGCCTTATCAAAATCAGTGTTTGATTCGGCTTTCAGGCTGAAACACGCAACACCATACAGCAGCAATCCTATGAAAATGCGTTCCGCCATTTCGAGCAACCTTTATCTCCAAGGATTCAGTTTCGGCTCAAGATTTGTATCGTTACTCTTGGGATTGAAGACTCTCAACATCTCGATCAATGCGCCGCGACCTTTTGTGCCGGGAGAAATCAAACAACATCTTAGCGCGGCGTAATTGGCCGACACCACGTTCCCCTCTTCATCCAAAATTGTCCGCACTCGAAAAACCGCCTCCTGTTGCTTCCAGAACCCCTCCGCCCCCGGGTTGCCCCTGTAGGAGTTTTCCAGAACATGGCCCGAGAATTCCCCCCTCTTATCAGCCTCATACACTCTCGTGTAACAACTATCCGGAGCATTCCCGCTTATGTAGTAACCATTCCCCACGCCGCAAACACGCATTTCGTACTGACAAATCTTGCTCTCGTCAGGAGGTAGTCCATCCCAGAACGTCCGCATCTCAAAATCGGCACGCACGCCCTTCCCATAAGGATGAATCCAATCTGCCTTCTCTAGGTCAACACCTATCCACTCATTGGTTATAGGTACGCGCAGCGACTTTAGAACAGAATCTGGCAATACTGGGTTACGAATCTTCCGCAGGAGAACGCTGTGCTTTTCGCCCCAAGGCAGCCATTTACCCGACACCACTTTATATGCTCCAGGGCGGTCAATCAGACACAATTTTTTTCTTGATTCATAGTACCCTGGCTTTGAGACAAAGATTTCTATCTCATTGCCGGTTGTCTTGCCCTCAACAACGAATTCACCACTATCCGAAGTAACTCCATCTATAAGATTGGCCTTAGGCCTGAAATTCATGCCGAGCACAACATTTACACCTGCGCCATCAACAGGCTTGCCGTCATCTTCATGGACACAAAGCACAATGCGCACTTTTGCCCCTTTAAGCATAGCAGATTCCAACGCGCTGTCCGAATCCGCCAGCACTCCCTGCGCTCCTAGCGCACTCAACAACAATGCAATCCTAATAGCATTATTCATTGCAATCCGCCTTTCTCTTTTACCTTTTCGTAGAACTTGTGATTGTAGAAATATGACATATCTTTCATGTCCGAATGAAGCCAGCTGTTTGGATAATTTGAACGACGAGGCCAACCATTGGGACGCTGGATTTTTGCCGTTTCTCCATCATCATTTTCATCCAGCACATCATTTTTATCCAAAACACCTAGCAACCCCGTCCAACCAACCGATGGTGTTAGGGCGGGAATCCCCATCGTCAGATGAGCACCGCGCACAAGAAGCGGAATAGACGCCTGATTCATGCTCGGAGGATTGAGATAAAACACGGTGTTCGTCTTGAATGCCGACGGATCCGTTCTGTCCATCTCTTGCGCGGCCTCAATGGAAATCTTGTTCACGCCCAAGGCATTCTCGTCGACATTCCATCCCGCCCACGTTGTGCCACCTAGTCCGTTTCCGATCAACCTTCCCTTGAACAACTCCTGTTTATGCCACGCGAGATGCCCAAGGCTGGAGCTTGCGCCCGAGAGGACCTGGACATTATTATTGGTGAAGATCTCAAGCACCTCATCACCCTTGGAATAAAAGACCGCCGTCAAATACGACTTCACATCCCTGAACCGTCCCGGCCAGCCAAGCAGCTTGCGATCATCGTCCGGATCGTTCCTGAACAGCTTGTGCCAGTTCGACGCCCAGCTGTTCGTCGGGTACTGCACCCAGTCGGGATGGACAAGCTGCGGAACGCGCATCGAGATGTCGTCCGGAGCGAGATAGGCTTCGCTCGGAACGGCGGAATTGCAGGCAATGTATTGCTGGACGCTATTGGTAAGTCCGTAATCCTGCATCATCGACGAGACGACCATGTTCCCGAGGGAATGAGCCATGATGATCTTCTCGCCCGGAATCTCGGCAATCGTCGAAACGAGGCGCGAGGCCACCTCAAAGGCATTTGATGCGTTCTGATGATAGTTCGCGTCCGTACCGATGTCGCTTCTCCAGTCGACGTTGTAGAAGTCGACATTGCATCCCGTGTGCCAGAGGCGCTTGAACATCTGCTCGCCCCAGATCTCAGCCTGAGACTCGTTGACGTTCGCACCATGAAGGAAGATCAGCTTCTTGAACGTCTCGACGTCATAGGGGCCTTCGCCATCGAGGTCCGTGTCGGTTTGCCGAGATTCATTTCCTTCCGAGAGATGCCTCGAGTTGATCCAGCGGAACATCTTGCGCACGTTCCTCGTCCTGATGCCGAGGCGCGTTCTAAACGCCTCCTTCCCTCCCAGACTGACGCGCAGATAGATCGGCCCGTCGTCTTCATGGGCGGACTCGGCGACCATTACGCCCGACTCCGTTCCGAACCTGCCGAGAACATCCTCTCCCAGCGGAATCATCCCGTCCGAGAGTCGTGTCAGCGTGGACGTGGCCATCGCCTCGTTGTAAACGTTCGTCACGGGGGCGACCTGGACATCCCTCAGGCTGTCCCATCCGACATTGGCAAAGGTGACGCGCAGTGACGACTCGCTCCAGTAGTCACCGCCAATGGCATAGGAAACGCCTTTCGCTCCCCACGCCCGGTTCAACTCCCTGAGGTCGATGACGACGGGGAAGAGGTTCAAGAGGTCATATGTGCCGTTGACTTTGAGATCCGAGGCGTTGGCCGCGCCATTGAGGATTCCGCCGATGATCCCCTGCTCGTCAACGCGGTCCCCCTTGACGGAATCCCCATTGGTCCAGAAGCGGAACGGACGGCCTTCGCAGTAAGATCGGTAATCCTCCGGATCGAGCTGTCCGTTGTGGTTGTAGTCGGCAACAAGAGGCGAAGGGATTACGGTCAACCGCTGGGACGCGCTGTCAGCATACAGATTCCCCTCATGTTCTACGGCATAGGAAAGCGTAAGGTCGACCGATCCCGGCGACTCCGCCGCGACCCTCACGACGAGAGAGTGGTCCCCCGAGTCATCCCTGACCATGCGCCGCCAGCGGTCGATGGAGAAAACGCGGTTCGTGCTCTGCGCGGCGTCCAGAAGCAGGTCGTAGCAATCCTCCCGCCAATTCCAATGATAGACCTTGACGAGGCCGTTGGTGCTGGACGTGCCGAGGACGATGTCTCCTCCCGGAAGGTCGACATCCGTGCGCAGGATGAATTCCGCCGACGTCGCCACGTTGCTGCAGGCGACGATCGGATACCCGAAGGAAGGATTCGCGGCATTGACCATGTCAATGTCATAGGACGCATGGGATATGCCAACCCCGAGCACCGTATATCTGCGGACGCCGAACACCACGCCGGTCTTGCAGAACGACACGGTCGAATCGCCGAAATCGCGGCTCGGTGCAAGACCGGTCACATGGACAACGCAATTCGTATCGGTCGTCGTGAACTTCCTTCCCGTCAGGTCACGAACCGACAGATTGTAGGACTTGGCCGCGAGCGAGACGTTCGTCGTCCAGTGTTCGGGACACGGACAGCAATGAACGGCGTGCGGTGGGACGGTCAGGCTGATCGCATCGTAGTCCATCGGCGTCTTGTTCAACTTGAGCACGTGATCCGCCAGCGGATACGCAAGGGCGTTGGTGTGGGATGACGCATGCAGATCCTCGCAATCGGCGTACGGACAGCTGTGTTCACGGCAAATGCCCTCAGGTGTCTCCTCGTCGACATCTTCGCCGACGCCTCCGCACGAGCAGCCGCATTGGCACCAGCGATTTCCGCACGGATGTTCCATCGAACATTCGCAGGCATGGTCCTCGTCTTGCTCACCGTACTCAGAATCGACGCGGCTCCCCGTCACTTCGCCGTCATCGTCTTCCTCCTCGTCGGAGTGGTTCGGGCAGAACCTGGCCGATTGCTCATACGTCTTGGGCCCTCTGTAATAATCCGGATGCGCGAGAGTATAGGTGATTGGCGTCGTCGAGTTCCTGGGAAAACGCCCCGTCAGCTTCGCGGAAAGACCGGACAGCTGTTCCACTTCGATTCCGGAAGCCTCGTTCCAACGGCATGACAGGTTCCGGATTCCGTCACCAGGGTCAAGGCTCACAACAACGGAAGACGCCCCCAGATCGTGGATACATGGCGTAGTGGCAGTCGTGTTCGGGAAAGCAATCCATCCATGACCAAACGTATGCCACTCCGGCAAAGAGGCTATCGTGTAAGAGCCCGAATCGATCTCAACCTGCAGCGAATCCGGGATGCGGCCCCAGAAGCCAAGCTTCACGCCCTTCCGGATCGGAACACGGAGCGTTGTCGGCTCCTGCGGGAAGGAATCGCCATCGTCTTCGGCAAGAAGCATGATGCCGGGCTTCGGAAGAAGAGGAATGACGGCTTCTCCAACAATCAATTCGCCCGAACCCGAGCCGCTCACCGTCACGCACAGGACTGCCGTATCGTCCGTCGACTGCGGATAGGCGAACGGGGCGTTCGTCGTTCCCGTGTAGAAGACGTGCTCCCACACCGTGTTCGTCGAGCCCGGCGGACAGGAGAACGGATCGAGGTCGCCGATGACATAGGCCATGCCATCGGGATAGCGCGGATCCAGCGAATGGGCGTCCAGCGGGTCGGTATGCGTCTCGTCGATCTCCTGCCCGTCGGTGAGGCCGTCGAGGTCCGTATCGGCGACATATGGATCTGTGCCGTAAATGAAGATCTCTTCATCCGTCGTAAGCCCGTCGCCATCCGGGTCGACGTCCAAGGGACGCGTCGGATCAAGCCGCGCCCAGCGGAGCGAAGTCGTGTTCTTCGCGAGCGCCGTGAACACCCGCCCTTCTCCCGCGTTCGAGACGCCCACCACGAGATTCGACACGACATCGTCTGAGAGACGCGAGAGGTCGTAGCGGAACGCGATGCAGCCGTCGGGCCAGCATTCCATCTGGAAGCTCACCGGGTTGTTCGCATCGCGATTAAACAGCGCGTTCCGCCAGGTCATCACGAGCGTGTTCGACGGCGTGAGACACTGCCAGAACTGGCTCGGCCCGCAGTCGAGCTGCTCCCAATTCGCGGCGGGGACGATGCCAAGCGAAGTCTCGAGCGGCGAGATGAAGGTCTCGCGGTCCTTCATGCGGGGCCGCGCCGTGCCATAGGAGAACACGGTCAGGGCATCGACAACGTTCGTGCCGAGAACAAACGACCAGTCGTTGGTGAAGTGCGCCTTGAACCAGTCCTTCGCCGCGCCATAGGCCGTCCAGTCCGCGTGGACATCCGCACCCTCGGGCGGGGCGAAGTCGAACGTCTCGTCCGTGCCGATCCGAGCAAGCGCAAGACCCGCGGCATAGTCGGATTCGGTCAGCGACCGGACGGACGGCATTACCGCACCGGTGCCCTCCGTGGTCTCCTGCGGCGCGGGGAGGCCTCCCGCGGCCATTCCCTCGGAAAGGCCCCCGGAAGGCTCCGTGTCGCCGAGCGAAGCGGCCAGGCGACGGTCCACCCCGCCCATCGCCTCAAGGCCACCAATACCCAACGCCGCGTTCCAGGCAGCATCCTCGGCGGCCTGCTGCTCGCGGCGCATCCTGTCCCGCTCCTTGTCCTCCCGGGTCGGAGATCCCGCATCCGTGGCAACGGCCATGAACGCGCCCATGACGACGACATAGAGCCAGCCCCGCTTCCTGGCGACTTCCATGATCTTGCCCGGCGTCTTCCAGGCCGCCACACCCAGTCCGGCCAGGGCCATCAGCCCGACAGCGCCCAAACAGCACCAGAGAACCGTGCCGCTGAAAGCCTCCTTGATCGTTGCAACGTCCATGTCCCGACCCTTACCTGAAACTGATCCAGAAGGACCGGTAGTCGTTCCTGATGCGGCAGAGTTCGTCCGACGCCACGGGACCGCGGCGCGTCACCTTGACGAGATTCCACTCCTGCCGGAACAGCCAGGGCGGGCACGTCCGGGCGATGTCGGCGAAGCACGCGCCGACGCTGTTCGTGAAGGCCGCCTCCTTGGGCACGAACGCCGCATCGGTGGCGACGCGCAGGTTCAGGAACCGGGTCGTCCCCTCCGTGGCCGCATCCGGCTCGAAGGTCCGCTCCTCAGCCGAGACGTCCTCGACGAAATAACGTCCCGCGCGCCAGCCGAGGATGAGATCCGCCTCGTCGGGGGAAAGGTCGCCGTCCGCGTCGGCATCTCGGCCGAAGGCGACCTGGACGCAGTTCGAGACGGACGACGCCAGCTCGATGCGGACATCGAACACCTTCACGTCGTTGCGCCGGACATTGAACGCGACGTTGGTCGACGACTCGGTATCGAGATGGTCGGAAACCAGCTGCCCGACCGCGATTTCCTTCGCGGACAGTACAGGGCAGATTGAGACCAGAAGAAAGAATAGCGGGATAAATCTCAGCATACAATGAATCCTAAAGGGGAATATGCGTATTATATCATTTTCGACCTTCCAACTCACCAGAATTCGCATGTATGGGACAACTCCGGCAGGACAAGAGTGTGCAGGGAAGCACACCAGGTCTCCCAAGGTCTAGGAGTTTGAATCCACCAACCACCCTTCGCGCAAATAAAACGAACGGTTTTTCGTAAAACCCAGTAAAT
>JBJEWG010000146.1:0-2336 GCA_051884935.1 Kiritimatiellia bacterium
TGCCGATGAGCCGACCCGAGTTATGCCGATGAGCCAACCCGAGTTATGCCGATGACAGGGAGGAAAGAGGGGGCCTCTTGGCTCGATTCAAAGCCCGGGGAGGCCCGAATAGGTTGATCATATCTTCAAAAATACGCCTATAAGTGTAAATATTTAATGGGGGGGGGGGGCAAGATTCGCAATTTTGGAAAAAAGTTGTATTCCCGCTTGCTTTTACGCACGATATGTGGCAAAATTGAAGGCGTCAAGGCTTCGTGTGTGCTGTGTGCGTGGCCTTGAAACTGAGTGTTTTCGGGTATAATATAAGGTATAAGGAGACGTGGCGTGAAGGTTGTGAATCTGAAGGTTTGGGCCTTGGTCGGCCTCGTGGCACTGACGGCGGCGCCTGTGGATGCCGCGCGTTTGACCTATATCGGGTCCAGCGGTGGTAGCTGGCTGGCCGACGGCGCGTGGAAGGACGAGTCCGGTACCGCCGTGGCGTGGGTGGACGGCTCGACCGCCGTCGTGGGCGACATCAATCTTACGCTGCCCTCGGACGTCTCCGCAGAGGGGATTGAATGGGCGACGACCACGAAGCGGACGCTGACCGGCGCGGGCAGGCTCACGCTGGGGGCGGGCGGCATCGTCAACGGCGGCGGCGGCGAGGTCAACTTCCAGAACCAAGGCGGCCTCCACCTCGCGGCGGACCAGACCTGGCACACGGCAGGGACGGTGGCGCAGCTCATCTGTCTGGACGGACAGCGTTCCGTGACGACGGCTGCGGGCGTGACGCTTACGGTGACGGGGCAGACGTGTCTGCGGTGGGATGCGAAGGCATCTCTGCCCGCCTCGACAACCGTCCACATCGTCGCGCCGGCCTACATCTCCGTTGCGCGTGGAAGTGCGACCTTGGGCGACCCGACGGTGATTCTGGACGGCAGCGGCACGCGCGCGAACTTCGGGGGCGAATACGATGGGAAGAACTGTGTCGCCGGCGTGTTCGCTTCGACGCTCCATCTGCGGAACAGCGCGTGCATCTACTTTCAGAACACATCAGGGTACGAGACGACGTTCGGCGTCCCGCGCGTCGTCGTGGACGGCACGCAGACGGCCAACGCGCCGTCCAGGATACATGGCCCGGCGAACCTGAAGCTGACGTCCGCCAACACGGTCTTTGAGGTCGCGGAGGGGTGCGTTCTCAACTTCACCGTGACAGGGGCCGAAGAGAAGGGCGTCGCGGCGGCGTTCGCGAAGACGGGCCTCGGGACGATGACGCTGGGCAGCACGCGGGCGGCGTTCTCGGGCGGCGTGGACGTGCGGGGCGGCACGCTGGAGATTGTGAATGCGGCGGCGGGATCGGGCCGCGTGACGGCGGCGGCGGGTACGACGGTCGTGCTGCCGACGAGCGGTACCTTGCCGAATGACCTTTCGGGCGCGGGGACGTTCGAGAAGCGGGCGGCGGGCGAGTTGACGCTCGCGGGCGCGGCCACCGACGTCAGCGGGAAGATCGTCGTCTCGGCGGGCACGCTGCGGGCGGTGCCCGTGTTGCTGGCCGACGGCACGGTGACCCTGCAGGCGGGTGCGGTCTGGACGGTGCTGGATGATGCCGTGTTCGAGACGGACGTTGCGCCAAAGCTGGGCGCAGGGAGCGCCGGGTCCATTTGGGCGGGCGCGGGGACGACGCTCACGGTGTCGTCGTGGAATGCGGACGCCGAGCCCGCGCTGGACGCGGAGAAGGGCGGGTTGCTGAACATCGGGGCGCTCGCGGGCGAGGGGTGGACGAAGACGGCGGCGGGCGACGTGCGGATTGGTTTGCTGGAAGGCTACACAGGCGCGACGCTCGCGGTGGCGCAGGGCGTGCTGTTGCTGGAGTCGCCGGGGATGATTCCGGCGGGGTGCGTGGTCGAAACCTCCGGCGAGGGCATTGTGCAGTTCGACACGGCGGAGGGGTACGATGCGTCGAAGGTGGGCGGCACGCAGTCCGTCGCCTTCGCGGACGGGGCCTCGACGACGGTCGATACGTCCTCTTCGGACGGCGTGCCGTCGCGGCTCGCGGTGGCGGAGGGGCGGGTGCTCCACGTGACGGCGCTGACGGGCACGGGCGACTTCTACAAGACGGGGGCGGGGACGATCGAGCTCGCCGGGGCGGAGTCCTTCGCGGGGCGCATCATCGTGCAGGGCGGCACGCTGCGCGTGACGGGCGCCGTGGGAGAGAAGGCGGTGGTGGTGGAGAATGGTCTCTTCACCGCGACGGGGTCGGGCACGGTGCTGCGGAACTCGTTCGAGGTGAAGGGCGGCACGCTGCAGGCGGAGGGCGGGGCGTCGCTGGGCGCGGGGGCGCTGACGCTCGCGGCGGC
>JBJEWG010000147.1:0-12193 GCA_051884935.1 Kiritimatiellia bacterium
GAGCCGACCCGAGTTATGCCGATGAGCCGACCCGAGTTGTGCCGATGAGCCGACCTGAGTTATGCCGATGAGCGACCCCGAGTTATGCCGATGACGCGGGGACGTGCCTCTTGTGGTATAATGGACGCACAGGAGCAGGAGGCACGTATGACAGCAGAGAGCATGGCCGCGCGGAGGGGGCTCCGCGCCACGAGGTGTAGTCCGATCGGGCGGCGGGATTTCCTGCGGCTCGCGGCGCTGGGCGTCCCGGCGTTCGGGATCGGTTCGCTTCGCGCGGCGCCGCTTGCGCGGCGAATCGCCGCCGGGGGGAAGATCCGCGTGGCGCTGATCGGCTGCGGGGCGCGGATGCAGCAGCTGGTCGAGCCGATCATGGCGGAGGAGGTGGCGGCCCTCGCCGACCCCGATCCCCGGATGCTCGCCGCGACGCTGCGGAAGATGAAGCAGATGCCCGGCGCGGGCGACCTCGCGAAGGTGCGGACGTTCCCCGACTACCGCGAGCTCTTCTCGAAGATGGGCGACGAGATCGACGCCGCGATCATCGCGACGCCGAACCACCACCACTGCCTCGCGGCCGTGATGGCCATGCGGCGCGGCATCCACGTGTTCGTGGAGAAGCCGATGGCCGCGACGGTGGAGGAGGCCCAGCTGATGGGGCGCGTCGCGCGGGAGACGGGGGTGGTGACGCAGGTGGGGAACTTCGGGCACTCGACGAAGGCGATGCGCGTGTGCGTGGAGGCGATCCGCAGGGGCGTGATCGGCGAGATCCGCGACGTGTGGTGCTACGACGACCGCATCAACTCGATGATGTACCGCCCGCCCGCCGCGCCGCCGCCGAAGGGAATGGACTGGGACGCCTGGTGCGGGCCCGCGCCGATGTGCGACTACTACGCGCCGACGGCGGACCACAACGGGCTGCACCCGCACGACTGGCACAGCTGGATCGGCTACGGCAACGGGTCCATCGGCAACATGGGCACGCACATCATGGACGCGGCGTTCTGGGCGCTGGACCTCGGGTTCGCGCCGCCGGCCTCGGTGGAGGCGCGCGCGGTGGAGTTCGCGTGCCCCGGCGCCTGGGCGTGGCAGGACACGATCGACTACCGCTTCCCGGCGCGCGGCGCGCTGCCGCCCGTGACGCTGCACTGGTACGACGGCGTGAAGCCCGGGATTCCGTACGACAAGGCGCACGTGACGATGACGGGCCACGCGCTCAGGCGCGAGTACCTGAACCTGCCGGAGGCGCTGCTGGAGACGGAGCGCGAGTACAGGCTCGACAAGGCGCCGTTCCTGAACATGGGCACGCTCTTCGTGGGGACGAAGGGGAAGATCTGGTTCAGCCACCACAGCGCGATCCGCTTCTTCCCGAAGACGCTGGGCGCGGAGATCAAGAAGTCCAGGGCGTTCACGTACACGACGACGGAGCACACGCACGAGTTCTACCACGCGATCCGCGAAGGGCGCATGGCGAACACGGGGTTCGACTATTCCGTGCCGCTCGCGGAGACGCTGCTGCTCGGGAACGTCGCCGCGCGCGCGGGGAGGAAGAAGCTGCTGTGGAACGGCGTGCGCATCACGAACGACGAGGCGGCGAACGCCTTCCTGCGGACGAGCTACCGTCCGGGCTGGGAAGTCCGCGCGTGACGGGAGTGGAGAATCCGATGAAGCGTATCATGTTCATTGTTCTCGGCGCGGCGCTGGCGGGCGCGGCGGCGCGCGCGGGGGAGATCGACCTTTCGCAGAAGCGCGCGCGGCTGCCGGGCAACGCCTTCACGATCGCGCTGACGGTGACGCCGCAGGCGCAGACGCGCGTCTTCGGCGGCGTGTGGGGCTATGTCTGCGGCACGGGGACGGGGTATTGGGACGGCTTCCGCCTGCGGCTGAAGCCGACGACGTGCGGATGCGAGCCGTCGCTGGAGATCGGCAAGCCGCGCGGCGAGGGGTCGTTCGTTCTGGAGGCGCCGGGCGCGCTGCTGCCGGCGGGGATACCGCGCCATCTGGCCGCGACGTGGGACGGCGCGGTCGCGCGGCTCTACGTCGGCGGGCGGTGCGTGGCCGAGAAGCCGTACGCGGGGCGGTACGTCCAGGAGGGTACGCTGCCGTTCTCGATCGGGCGGGCGACGTATGGGCTCGACTACTTCGCCTTCGCGCACGACGCGGCGCGGCTGTGGGACGAGGCGCTGCCCGCCGAGCGGATCGCGCAGATGGCCGCGGGCGTGAAGACGGTGCCCGAGGCGGAGGTGGCGGCGTTCGCGGCGCGTCCGACGGACGAGGTCGTGGCGGCGTTCGCGGCCGGGACGGTGGAGCCGCGCTTCGCGGCGATGGCGCAGCAGATGGTGTACGTGGCGCTGGCGGGCGGCGTGGCCACGCGGGCGCCGGTGAAGGTGCTCGACGCATTCGCCGCGACGATCGGAACGAACGACTGGCGGCGCGCGCTCGACATCAGGCTGCGGCGGGCGCGTGCGCTGGCGGCCGAGGGGCGCGGCGAAGAGAGCCGCGCGGCCTACGCGGCCGTGTGGGCCGACGCGCAGCGGGTGCGGGCGCCCTATGCGGCCTGGGCGGGCCTCGCCTACGCGGCGGCGCTGGACCGCTCGGGGGACGGCGTGCGGGCGCAGGAGGTGCGCGGCGCGGCGAAGGCCTTCGCGCGGCGGTATCTGTGGGCCGAGTGCGGGGCGGCGGAAGTGGCGGCGCCCAATCGCTTCGAGGGCGTGATGTGTGATCAGCCGGGCGCGGCGTTCTTCGTGTCGCCGCGCGGGAACGACGAATCGGACGGACGCATCGACCGGCCGTTCGCGACGCTCGCGCGCGCCCAGCGCGCCGTCCGCGAACTGAAGGCGAAGGGGCCGCTGCCGAAGGGTGGCGTGACGGTGTGGCTGCGCGGTGGCACGTATCGGATGGCCGAGACGCTGGCGCTGACGGAGGCGGATTCGGGCGAGGCGGGGGCGCCGGTCGCGTGGCGGGCCTGGCGGCGGGAGCGTCCCGTCCTCGAAGGCGGGTGGCGCGTGCCGCGCTTCGACCTCTCGCCGCGCGACATCGCGCGGCGGTTTCCGGAGGTCGCGCGGCGGATTTCCGAGGCGGCGCGCGGGCACGTGGTGGCGTGCGACGTGCGGGCGGCGGGGTACGCGCGGTTCGAGCCGCAGCCCGAATACGGGTTCCACCGGGGCGAGGTCGGCGCAGGGAGCGCGATCACGGACCTCTACTGTGACGGGGCGCCGCTGACGCTGGCCCGCGAGCCGAACGACGGTTGGCTGCGGACGGGGGCCGTGCGGAACACGCCGTCGAACAGCTTCTTCGTGGCGACGGAGGCGGGCGACCTGCGGAAGTGGACGCACGAGCCGGAGCTGATGCTCACGGGCTACTGGCGCCACTTCTGGGCGGACCTGACGCGGCACGTGGCGGGCGCGGCCATCGACGTGGAGAGGGGGACGATCGACCTGGGCACGCTCGGCTTCGCGATGAACGCGGACCGACCCTACTTCTTCGTGAACGCGCTCTGCGCCCTGGACCGTCCCGGCGAGTGGTATCTCGACCGCGCGACGGGCGTGCTCTACGTGTGGCCGTTGAAGGAGGAAGGCGTGTTCGGGAGGCTCTTCGCGAAGGGGAGCGAGTATGTGCTGTCGAGCTTCGACGGGCCGTTCATCACGCTGGAGGGCGTGCGGGATTTGGCGATCGAGGGGCTTGTGCTCCAGCACGGGCGCGGGATGGCCGTGAGGGGGAAGGACTGCGCGCGCGTGGTCTTCGCGGGCAACGTGGTGCGCAGGTTCGGCACGGACGGTGTCTGGTTCCTGACATCGACGGACGTGGTCGTGCGGGGCAACGTGCTGCGCGAGTTCGGCCACGGCGCCCTGCGCGTCTCGGGCGGCGACCGGCGCACGCTCACGCCGAGCGGCATCTGCGTGGTGGACAACGAAATCGCCTGGGTCGAACGCTGGAAGCGCACCTACGCGCCGGGCCTGCACGGCGACGGGTGCGGCACGGAGGTCGCGCGCAACCATTTCCACGACATGCGCTCCAGCGCGATGCGCCTTGAGGGCAACGACTGGTGGGTCGCCTCGAACGTCGTCGAGCGGGTGGTGACGGAAAGCGACGACCAGGGCGGCATCGACATCTTCGCGAACCCGACCTACGCGGGCGACGTGATCTGCTGCAACGTGTGGCGGGACATCGGCTGCGGGGGGCCGAACGCGCCGTGCGGGCAGGCCAGCGTGCGCTTCGACGACGCCGTCTCGACGATGACCGTCTACCGCAACCGCTTCGAGAACTGCTCGTTCGGGCACTTCGGCGCGGTCCAGATGAACGGCGGGCGCAACAACATCGTGGACAACAACCTGTTCGTGAAGTGCGCGAAGGGCGTCTCGATCACCCGCTGGGGGCAGGACCGCTGGGAGGCGTACTTCGAGCGGCCCAATGTGAAGCACTGGCGCACGGAGGTGGTCGATGTGTTCAACCCGCCGTATTCTGAGCGGTACCCGGGCATCGCCGAGCTCCCGAGGATGCCGCTCGTCAACCTGCTCACGCGCAACGTGATGGTGGGGAAGGGCGTGCTCACGGACGGCCCGCTGGCGACGGTGCTCTTCGGGAACCGCGCGTTCGACGCGGTGCCGTCGGAGGCCGATCTGGCGGAGCAGCCCGCGTTCCGTCCGCTGCCCCCCGAGCGCGAACTGGGACCCCGTCCGACGCCCGACTTCATCCGTGCGAAGAGGAACGATACATGACCCGA
Source organism: Kiritimatiellia bacterium (assembly GCA_051884935.1). Taxonomy (GTDB): domain Bacteria; phylum Verrucomicrobiota; class Kiritimatiellia; order RFP12; family UBA1067; genus RUG572. The sequence goes on from JBJEWG010000147.1 coordinate 4,718, forward strand.
TCCATACTGTTGGCCCTGTGCGCCGGCGTCGCGCTTCTCGCGGGATGCGGCGACAAGAAGAATCCGATTCCCGCCGCGCCGGGCCCCGGCGAGGCGAAGGTGCTGGCCGCTTGGTCGAGCCTGACGAACGCGGCCGAGGTGAAGCGTGCGGTCCGCGCGAGCGAGGAGCGGACGTCGGCGGCGAAGCTCCTTGCGCCGGGCGTCGTCGAGTTCCCGGCGGACTTCACGGGCGATGAGAACCTGCCCGCGCGCGTGAGCTGGGATGTGAAGCTCCCGTGCGACCTGCGCCTCTGGCCGGGGGTGCAGTTCGACTTCTACTGCGACGACCTCGACCAGTTCTCGTCCTTCAGCTGCTACTTCAAGAGCGGCGGTGGCTGGTACCACGGCTCCTTCTCCCCCGAGGAGAGCGGCGCGTGGCAGCGCGTGACGGTGCAGAAGTCGCAGTGCGGCGTGGAGGGGACGCCCGAGGGATGGGGCAGAATCACGGACGTGCGCATCTCCGGCTGGCGCGCCGGTACGGGCCGGGCGCGCTGCGCCCTCGCGAACCTCGCGGTGATCGGCGGCACGCCGGAGGTGGCGGTGGTCTACGCCGACTCGCTCGCCGCGAAGGGGGGCGCGGAGGCCAAGGGATATCTGAGCTTCGCGGGGACCGTGAGCGCGTCGCTGCGGGCGGTCGGCGTGGAGGCGGTGATCGTGGCCGACACGGACCTCACGGCCGACGCGCTGCGGGGGATCGCGGCCGTCGTGCTACCGTACAATCCGCAGATCCCCGCGGAGAAGCTGGAGCTGCTGCGGGGCTACGTCGCCGGCGGTGGGCGCCTTCTCGCCTGCTACTCGCAGCCGAAGGAGGTGCTCGACCTGCTCGGTGTGAAGATGACGGGCTCGAAGCGGCCCGGCGAGGACGGCGGGGCGGCGATTGCGGGGTTCCTCAGGACCGGCGCGGGGCTGAAGGGGCAGCCCGCCTTCGCCCCGCAGAGTTCCTGGATGACGCAGATTCCCGCGCGTGGCGCGGGCGTGGAGGTGGTGGCCGAATGGGCGGACGGCAAGCGGGCGTCGCTGGGAATCCCGGCGCTCGTCCGCACGAAGACGGGGCTCTTCATGAGCCATGTTTGGCTGGGCGGCACGGAGGGAGCGTCCGCGGAGCTGATGCGCGCCATCGCGTGTGACCTGGCGCCGTCTCTCGCGCAGAAGGTCGCGGCGCGCGAGGCGGAGTCCCGGCGGAAGGCGGCGGAGCTCAAGGCGTGGCTGGCGGATCGTCCCTCGAAGCGGGGCGAGCACCGCGCCTTCTGGTGCCACAGCGCGCGGGGGCTTGGCGGGGACCACGACTGGGAGTCGTCGATCCGCTTTCTGAAGGAGAACGGCTTCAACGTCATCATCCCGAATCTCTGCTGGGGCGGCGTCGCGTTCTATGAGTCCAAGGTGCTGCCACGGGCCTCCGACGTGGCGGTGAAGGGGGATGCCTTCGAGCAGTGCCGGGCGGCCTGCCGCAAGTACGGCGTGAAGATGCACGTGTGGAAGGTCTGCTGGAACATGGGGGCGCACACGGCGAAGAGCTTCGCGGACCGGATGGCCGCCGCCGGGCGCGTGCAGGTTGACGCGAAGGGCAAGGAGATGCCGCGCTGGCTGTGCCCGTCCCACCCGGAGAACCAGCGGCTGGAGATCGAGGCGATGGTCGAGCTCGCGAAGAAGGGTCCGGACGGCATCCACTTCGACTACATCCGCTATCCGGGCGGCGAGAGCTGCTTCTGCGCCGGGTGCCGCGCGCGCTTCGAGGCGGCGGTCGGCCATGCGGTGACGAACTGGCCCGGGGACGTGCGCGGCGCGAAGGCGCCCCTCAAGGCGGCGTGGCGCGCGTTCCGCGTGGGCAACATCAGCCGGGTGGTGGAGACCGTCGCGCGGCGCGTCCGCGCGGAGGCCCCGGGCGTGCAGATCTCCGCGGCGGTCTTCCGCAACCCCGTGAGCGACCCCGAGACGGTGGCGCAGGACTGGGCGCACTGGTGCCAGGAGGGGTGGCTGGACTTCGTGTGCAACATGGACTACGTCGATTCCGCGGCGATGTTCCGCAGTCAGGTGAAGACCCAGATGGCCGCCGCCGGACGGGCGAAGCTGTATCCCGGCATCGGGCTCTCCTGCTGGCAGAACGACGGCACGGACGGGCTGAAGCTCGCGAAGCAGATACAGGCCGTCCGCGACCTCGGCCTGGACGGCTTCACGGTCTTCAACTTCGACCGCCGCGCGGAGCGCGTTCTGCCGCTGATGCGCACGGGCGTGACGCGCGAGGACTAGCGCGCCGCAGCAGGCTCCTCCCCTGACGGAATGGGGCGATGTTTTGGTATAATCTCGCGACTCGCCGATGACGGCGCGTGGTGAACGGAAATGGAGAGTGACAGATGACGAATCGGAGAGAGTTTCTGGCGGCGGCCGCACTGGGGGCGCTGGGGGCCGGATGCCGTACGGACGAGGCGGGGACGAAACCGGACGACGCCGGCGTGGCGCGCGGGGCCTTCCGCTATGCGCTGAACCCCGCGACGATCCGCGGGTACAAATGTTCGCTGAAGGAGCAGGTGCGCCTGTGCATCGAGGCCGGCTACGAGGGCATTGAGCCCTGGCTCGTGGACATCCAGGCGGCGAAGGACGCGGGCGAGCTCGCCGACATCCGGAAGATGTGCGCGGACGGCAACCTCGCGGTCGTGAACGGCATCGGCTTCGCCCACTGGGCGATGCCCGACCCGCAGGCGCGCGCGAAGGGCATGGAGGAGATGAAGCGCGACATGGCGCTTGTCGCCGAGCTCGGCGGCGCGTTCATCGCCGCGCCGCCCTTTGGCCTTCACGCGCCCGGCAGCCCGAAGGTCGATCTCGATTCGTTCGCGCGCGACTACCGCGCCGTGCTGGAGCTTGGCGGCCGGATGGGCGTGACGCCGATTCTCGAATTCTGGGGGGCCTCGGCCAACCTGAGCCGCCTGAACGAGGCGCTGTACGTGGCCGCCGCGAGCGGACACGCCAACGCGGCGGTCCTCGCCGACGTCTACCACATGTACCGCGGCGGCAGCCCCTACGAGGGGCTTCGCTTCTGCACGAAGTCGGCCCTGCCCGTCCTCCACATGAACGACGTGCCGGCGATGCCCGCGCGGGAGCAGCTTACGGACGCGGATCGCGTCTGGCCGGGCGACGGCATCGCCCCCTGGCGCCAGATCAAGGGCATTCTCCGCGCGGGCGGGCTCAACCCCTGGCTCTCCATCGAGCTCTTCAACAAGTCCTATTGGACGACGACGCCCCTCGACACGCTCAAGACGGGCCTCGCGAAGATGAAGGCTGTTATATAAAGGATAAGGAAGGAACTATGATATCCCACAAGTGGAAATTCTTCAGGTCCGCGCGCTGCGTGCAGGTGAAGCTCGAAAATGGCGCGGACGTTGCGGCGCTGCCCGATCTCGACCAGAAGCTCTGGACGGTGCTCTCGGCCTCGACGGACGGCCTGCGCTTCGATCCGGCGACTCTCAAACTGCTCGACGCGGACGGCGATGGCCGCATCCGCGTGCCCGAGGTGCTGGCGGCGGTTGCGTGGCTGCGCGCGCGCTTCAAGAACCTCGACTTCCTTCTGGCGCGCAAGCCCGAGATCAAGCTCGCGGACGTCGATGACGCGACGGAGGAGGGGCGCGCGCTGCTCGCCTCCTTCACGCGCATTCTCGCCCGCGAGGACCGCGCCTCGGCAACCTCCATCACGCTCGACGACGTGATGGGCGCCACGCGGCTCTTCAACGCCCAGCCGCTCAACGGCGATGGCGTGGTGACGGCGAAGTCAACCTCAGACGCGGCCGTCGCCGCCGTCGTCGCGCAGATCATCGCGGCGGAGGGCGCCGTGGCGGACCGCTGCGGCGAAGACGGCATCGATCAGGCGAAGGCCGATGCGTTCTTCGCGGACGCCGCCGCCCATCTCGCCTGGAAGGCCGCCGGCCGGGACGCCGCCACGCTGGGCGAAGCCACCGCGGCCGCCTACGACGCCTTCGCCGCCGTCGAGGCGCAGATCGACGCCTACTTCACGCCCCCGGCGGACCTGCCCCTTGTGGCCGAGGACCCCACGCCGTCCATTCCCCTCACGGCGGGCGTCAACCCGCTCTGGCTTGAACGGTTCCAGACCTTTGCGGCCCGCGCGGCGGGTCCCGCGCTCGGGCTCGACGGCGTTGAAACCCTCACGCGCGCCCAGTGGGGCGCGGTGAAGGCGAAGCTGGCGCCGTATGGCGCATGGCTTGCCGCCAAGGCCGGCGGCGCCGTGGCGGGCATTGCCGACGCCGAGCTCGCGCGGCTCCTCGAAGGCGGCCGGATGCAGGCCGCCGTCAACGACCTGCTGACGCACGATCTTGCGCTGGCGGACGAGTATGCCCGCTTCGTTGACTGCGAGCGTGCGCTCCGCTACGCGGCCCATCTCGCCAACTGGCTCTGCAACTACGTCAACCAGGCCAACCTCTACGACAGCGCGAGCGAGAGCGTCTTCCGCACGGGCGAACTCTACATCGACGGGCGCGTCTGCCGGCTCTGCTTCCACGTCGCGGACGCGGGGGGCCACGCCGCGCTGGCCGAGAAGAGCCGGTGCTGCCTGCTCTACGTGAAGCTCTCGCGCAAGGCGACGGGCGAGACGCGCGAAGTCTGCGCCGTCGTCACCGCCGGCCGCACCGCGTCGCTCTATGCCGGACGCAACGGGATGTTCTACGACTGCGAGGGGCGCGACTGGGACGCCGTTGTCACCAAGGTCGTCGAGGCGCAGGTGTCGCTGAAGGAGGCCTTCTGGGCGCCGTGGGCGAAGATCGCCACCACGATCTCCGAGCAGTGCCGCAAGTTCCTCTCGTCCAAACAGGACGCGGCGGTCGCCCAGGTCACGCCGGCCGCCGCGCCGGCTCCCGCGCCGAACGGGGCGGCCCTCGCCTCCAGCGTGGCGGCCCTCGGCGTGGGCGTGGGCATGGCCGGCGCGGCGTGCGCGGGGCTGATCGGGCTTGTGGCGGGGCTTCCGTTCTGGAAGGTGCTGGCTGGCGTGGCGGCGATCATCCTGCTCGTCTCGCTGCCGAGCGTGGTGCTCGCCTGGTTCAAGCTGCGCGCCCGCGACCTCGGGGCGGTGCTCAACGCCGGCGGCTGGGCCGTGAACCGTCCGCTCTACTTCTCGACGGGCCTCGCCCGCACCTTCACGCGCCCGGCGCATCTGCCGGTGGGCGCCGCAGTCGCGCGCGACCCCTACGCGCGGCACGGAGCCTGGTGGCTCCTCTTCGCGCTGCTCGTTCTGGCGGGCGTGGGCGCGGGCGTGTGCTGGAAGATGGGCTACGGTCCGTTCGCCCCGAAGACGGCGGAAGCCGCCCCGGTGGCGCCCGCCGCCGCCACGGCGGAGGTGAAGTGATGGCGGCCCCTCGCAATGCGGACTGCGGGGCGCTGAATCGCGACTTCGGCGCGCCGGGGCGCATCGTCTTCCGTCCCTCACGGCACGACGCCCCGATCGTCGTTCTCGCGAACCAGTACGGCGCGGCCGAGGTCGCCCTCTTCGGCGCCCAGACGATCTCCTATCGTCCTACGGGCAATCAGCCCGTTCTCTTCATGCCGCGCCCCTACGACGCACATGCGGCGGGGGACGAGATTCACGGGGGCATCCCCGTGTGCTGGCCGTGGTTCGCGCGGAACGGCCCCGTCGGCTCGAAGCCGCACGGGGTGGCGCGCTACGCCCGCTGGAGCGTGAAGTCGACCGAATACGACGAGGACGTGACGGAGATCACGCTCACCCTCGCGAGCGACGACGAGACGCGCGCCGTCTGGCCGCACGACTTCGCCCTCGAACTGAAGATATCCGTCTCGATGAAGCTCACGCTCGCGCTGCACGCGACCAACACGGGCTCGAAGGCCTTCTCCGTCACGGAGGGCTTTCACCCCTACTTCCTCGTGCGGGAGCGTGACCGGACGGAGGTTCTCGGCGTCGATGGCTGCGACTTCACCGACACGCGGGAGCCCGAGAAGGGCACGCGCACCTGGACGGGCGCCTGCGCGGTCCGCTGCGGCGGCAGCAAGATATTCGACGTCGCGAAGTACGAGTATGTGCTGATGGACCACGGGCTGAACCGCGCCATCGCGGTCGTCTCGCGTGGCAATCGGCGGCTTGTCGTGTGGAATCCCGGCGAGGAGAGCGCGGGTCGCGTCGCGGAGTTCGGGGCCGACGGCTGGCGGAAGTTCGTCTGCGTCGAGCCCTGTTCGACGCCGCAGGACGTGGCCTACGTCCTTGAACCGGGCGCATCGCACGACCTCCTGATGGCCGTTCAGTCCGTCCCGGACGATGGTAGCGTCCACGCCCGCCACGCCTAGCGTCCCATACCGATTCCGCTCCCCCATGCACGGTGAAACGCAGTGCGTCGAATTGACACGCTGCCTGCTGGATTGTGTCATTGTGATACATCGGGCCCTTGCCAACCCCATTCTTTATATGCGGGCAAGTGGCATCTGCCCCCTACCAACTCTTATTCTTTACTATAGTAAGTGGTGTGAACCCAATTTACACAGTTAGATCAATGAGCGGTCGTTGAGGAAGCGCGAAGCCCCAGGCGGTGCGTTAGCGTCGCCCCTTTGCAAACGCTCGGAGTTTCCCAAAACCGGGCGGCGGGGCGGTCTCGGCGGGGGGCGGGCGGTTCGTGCGCCACCCATCGGTCGAGGGTCGCGCCACCCTCCGGTCAAGTGTCGGGGCGATCTGGGGCTGGGTTGCGCAAGAGAATGAATTCAGTTGCGCAACTAAATCTGTTCACTTGCGCAAGAGAATTTATTTGGTTGCGCAAGTGAATCCCGGATGTCGGGGGGATTCTGCCATTGGGTCGGTGATGATTTGCCGTTCCGTCGGGAGGGGAATGCCGTACCCTCCGGCACCACCCGCGCGGGGTGCTCGGGAGCATCCGGGCGAAGGCTCGGGGGCGTTCGGGCGAAGGCTCGGGAGCGTCCGGGTGGCGTGTGGCGGTGAAACGGTGCCTCAACATATAACTGCGAGAGCAGGGAAGGAGATGGATGGAATGAGGAATAACGACCGATTCGACAAGCTCATCGACCGAGGCGGTGGGGTCGCCGGGCGAGCGAGTAGCCGGACCGGTGGCCGGCCGGCGGACACTCGATTTTAACTCCGAGCGTTTGCAAAAGGGCGGTTTTCACGAACCGCCTAGGGCTTCGCGCTTCCTCAACGACTGGTCATTGAATACCGCCACTTCTGGCCGCTTACCTATAATCTAGTCGCCTACCTATATGTATGTCGCCTGCCTTATATATAAGGAGAGGAAAATTGGCAGGAGCAGATGCCCCAGCCTTGCGCGCGGCTACGAAATGTGGCAACTGGCGTGGCTGAAGCCACGCACTCCGATACCCAGCCTTGCGCGCGGCTATATAAACACAAAGCGCACAACAGAAAGGGCGGCTCTGCCTCGCGCGCGCGACTATATAATAGGTGGGGGTGTGCTTTATAATAGGTGG
>JBJEWG010000148.1:0-12167 GCA_051884935.1 Kiritimatiellia bacterium
AACGTGCCGTCCAGTACGAGCTTGCCCTCGTTCACCTGCGCGCCGAGCGGGAACGCCTGCCGCCCGGTGAACTTCAGCGTGGCGGGGCCGCTCTTCACGAGCTGCGCCTCCTCGCCGTCGATGCCCTCGCCGCCGATCGTGTAGTTCGCGTTCGTGGCGGACACCGTCACCGCAAACGGCTCGACCGCCCCGGCAATCGTCACGTTCGTCACAGTGGACGAGTCGTCGAAGCGAACCGCGTCCCCCGCCGCGAAGGTCGCCTCCGCCTCGCCGTCCAGCCAGTTCGCCGTCGTCGTATCCCAGGCCTCGCCCGCGCGGCCCGTCCAGACGAGCGTGCGGTGGGACGCCTCCGGCACGATCAGGCGCAGGCTCTTCGCGTCCACCGCAAGGCTGGACCCCAGCGGCGCGCCCGGGCCGAGCGTGAAGCGCGGCATGGTGAACGTGTTCGCCTGGATAAGCGTGTAGACACCCGGCGGAATCTCCTCCACGCCCATCGGCACGACGTTGACCGTGACGTCGCCATTGGCGCGGACGTCGCCCGTGGAGACGATGCAGTCGTTCGTGCCCGCGCCGATCTTCACGTCGAACGACGAGGTGGGGTTGAACCAGATGTCGGCCGGGCCGAAGCGCAGCGTGCCGAAGGCGTCCGCGTGGCCCGGCGCGAGCTTCGCGCCCATGGCCATCTGCACCGTGCAGTGGACGGTGCCCGTGCCGCCGAGCACCGCATCGCGTCCGACGCTCACCTTGGGGCCGTCGTAGCCCGTGCCGTCAACAAGCGATCCGTCGAAGTCGAGCCGCCCCTGCGCGACGTTGACGCACCCCGTCGTCGTGCTCGCGCCCGTCAGCGTCCACGTGCCCGCCGAGTCCTTCTCAAGGCTGAGATTGTCGATCAGCGGCGCCGTCAGCACGCCGTTCCCCTCGCCGCCGACCCACAGCATGGGCGCACTGTGCGCCGCGTATTTGCTGTTGCCGTTCAAGATGAGCTTGCCCGTGAAGGCGATCGTGGTGCCTGGCGTCTCGTTGTTCAACCGGCCGCCCCTCTTGACCGTGTAGCTCCCGTTCGTGTACACCTCGATCCGGATCTCGCGGTTGCAGTTCGTGCTCGTGGGGCCGTTGTAGTAGACGCGGCCCGTCGTGTCGAAGTTCTGCTGCCCGAGCTGAAACCTCGCCCCCGCGCCGAAGCCGGAGGGCACGCCCGCATCCGCCAGCGTCCCGCGGAAGGCGCCGTCGCTCAGGTTGACGAATGTGGTGCCCGTGGTGTGGAACGCATTCGTCGGGCAGAGCAGGTTGACGACGCCGTTGTCCGTGCGGCCGAAATTACCCGTGAAGGTGGCGGGGATGAAGCTCGCGACGTTGATCGTTCCATTCCCGCGCCAGGTCACCCCCGTGCCGGTGATCGCGCCGTTGAGGTTGACCGTGACGGGCTGATAGCTCGTGCGGAACGTGCAGGCCCGAAACTCGAAGGGACGGTCCGTCGTGAGGACGCGGTTCGCGTCGCTCTGGTTCTCCATGTAGAGGGTCCCCGAGAGGCGTACCAGCGCCGCCTCGGTGGACGGCGCGCCCAGCGAACTCGGCTGGCCGATATCCGCAAGCGACTTGAACCACAGCTCGCCCCCTGAGATTTCGGTCGAACCCGTGTAGGTGTTCGCCTCGTTGACGAGGTGGAGCTTGCCGCCACCGGTCTTCTTCACGCCGCCCGCGCCCGAGATGACGCCGCGCAGATACACGTCCTTGCCGGTGACCTCGATCGTCAGCGTGCCGGCGCCGATCGCGAAGTCCTCCGAGATGTCCGCCTTCTCCGAGAAGCGGGCCGTGTCGCCGCCCGTGGGCACGCCGCCCTCCCAGTTCGCGGCGTCGGTCCACTTCGTCGCGTCGCCCGCGCCCTTCCAGACGCAGGTGGCCGCCTCCGCGCCCAGCAGCGCGGTGAACGCCAGAACAATCGACCCGGCCAGAAACTTCACGTTCATCTTCTCGCTCTCCTTTTGCCGTCCTTGACTCACGCACAAACCATGCACAATTCCCACTAGACGCACGAATTCTACCATTTCGCCGCGCCGCGTGTCAACGCCCTCCGAACATCTGCAAAGGGGCGGTTTTCACGAGACGAGTTGAGCACTGTCGCCTACCGCGCCTTCTGCTTCAAGAAACTCTCGACTTCACGGTTCTTTGGGCAGGCAAACGTCGAAAGAGAACTTGTCAGAGCTTCAGCCCCGACCATCGCCTCAAAGTCGTCAATTCGTATGACCGCGACGTTGCTCATCACGCCTTCACCGGCTTTGCACCCCAGCGTTTCTTGAAACGCGCGATAAAGGACCGACGTTGTGCCGATGTCTCATGCTCAACAACTTCAACGCCCAGTTTCGGAGTCTTGACGACAGGCGTCGGCAAAGTGAGCAGGCGCACGAATTCATTCGCCGCCCTCGCGTCGTCACAACAGAAGTTTGCCGTTATGCTTGAAGTTGCCACCTTCTCACCTCGCAATCAAAATAAACCACGTCTACACGCAGAACGGCTTGAATTATATCACTTTCGCCGAAGAATCACAATACCGCCCCGACGGAAGTGTCGCCGAACCTGATGCCGCGAGGGCGGGTGATCATTCATCTACTCCGAGCGTTGTCATCGGCATAACTCGGGTCGGCTCATCGGCATAACTCGGGGTCGCTCATCGGCATAACTCGGGTCAGTTCATCGGCATAACTCGGGGTCGCTCATCGGCACAACTCGGGGTCGGGAGGGCTAGTTCTGCCGTCGGTAGGCGGCGGGGGAGAGACCGACCGTGCGCTTGAAGACCTTGGCCAGATGCTGGGCCGAATAGAAGCGAAGTTCCTGGGCGATGGACGCAACGGAGCGGTCGGTCATGTCAAGTATCTCTTTTGCGCGATTGACGCGGCAATTCAGCAAATAGGCGTGAAGAGGCAGGCCCATCGCGCGTTTGAAGGCCTCGGAGAACGTGGACGTCGACATGCCGACCTCGCGCGCAACGACGTCAAGCGGGTAGTCGCCCTCGGGATGCGTGAAGATGCGGGTGGCGAGCTCGTCGATGGCCCGCGAGGGCTTCGAGGGGGTCTGCCCCGCCGCATCGACCAGGGCGACGAGGAGTTCAAGCGCGGCCGACTTCATGCGGACGCGGCGCTGCGGCGTGCCCCGCCGCTCGGTGTCGTAGAGCGTGAAGAGCAGCTCAAAGGCCATGCGGATGCGCGCCGAGGCCGCGAACAGCCGTTCCGGCATATGGGTGAGCGCATGGACCAGCCACGCGCTTTCCTTCAAATCGAGGCCGAGAATCCGCTGATTGGATGAAGGTATGGTGAAGAGGATGCGGTAGGTCTTGAGTCCGCTCGGGTTGTTGCGCAGGTGGTGCGGCTCGTCGGGGGAGGAGACGAAGACGTGGCCGGGCAGAAAGGGATACTCCCGTCCACAGGAGTCGAACATGAGATTGCCCTTCAGGCAGAGGCAGAACTCCATGCAGCCGACGTGGATGTGGTATTCCGGGCCGGGGCGAATCGACTTGAAGCTGCTCATGCCCAGGACGGGGATGCAGTCCACGCCGTCGGGCCGCAGATCCAGTTCCCGGTCGTCCTTCGTATCCTGATAGATGATGGGATCTTCGACCATTACGGTGCAATTATAGCACGACCCGCCACCAGATGTGTAAAAAAATCTTTTGGCGTTTTATATCCTTCTTGCACGGCGAGAGAGAGTATACTGATTGCGCGTCTGCGGAATCGAGCTTCCGCGTGCGGTGAACTGGAATATCGAAACGTCAAGGAGGTAACATGACAAGAGAATACATGGGTCGCATCTGCCACGGCCTTCTGCTTGGTCTGGCGCTGGCGTTTGCGGGAACGCTCGGCGCCACGTCACTGCCGGCGGACGGTCTTCAGGTCCACTTCCGGGCCGATACGGGGCGCGTCCACGGCGACACGTCCGCAGCGTGGCACGGCCAGGCCGTCAATGCCTGGGAGACGGAGCCGGGCGTCGCCGTGCCGCTGACGCTGACAAGGGACGGGGGAAGTGGGCGGCCGAACTGGACGACCAATGCGTTCCAGCGGGCCGACGGAACGATTCTCCCCGCCGTCCGCTTCCGCCGCAATGCCGACGACACGGGCAACATCATGATCGATGCCACCCATGAGCGGACGATGATGCACCTCGTCGCGACGAACCAGACGCTGAACCTGGGCAAGGAGACGAGCTGGTTCCTGGCGATGAAGTACCGTCAGAGCAAAGAGGCCGCACTCTTTGGATTCGGGGGTACAAGGGATGATCTGCGCTTCGGCGCCTTCGTGCTGGGCGACGACAACAACACGCTGCGATTCCACAACAATGCCAACCCGGGCGCAAACGGCAACGTCACGCTGACGCCGAATGCCTTCTACGTGCTGGATAGCCGCAGCACGGCGAATCGGATGGCCTCCTCCGTCAATGGCGCGCGGCGGCTGAACGCGCAGATCAATTCCACGGCGCGGACCACGCCGAAGAAGTTCGCGGTTGGAGAAATGCTGAATGTAGCTGACTGCGCCAGCTTCGACTGCGCCGAGCTCGTCGTCTACAACCGCACGTTGAACGACGCGGAGGCCATGATCGTCCGCAACGCCCTCGCCGTCCGCTGGGGCCTGCCGATCGAGAACCCGCTCTGGGCGGACGCCGCCGCCGGCTTCTGCGGCGATCTCGCGGGCATCGGTTGTTCGACGGCTTCGGCGGCGGGCGACCTGCCGGGCGTGGCGGCCGTCTCGGGTTCTTCGGGCGGACTCGTGCTGCGCGCGGCGGCCGACGATCTCACGCAGGAGGGCTATCTGCTCGTGGCGCACGACAACAAACCCCTGCGGACGGTGTGGAACGCCACCTGCCGTCGGCTGCGTCTGGCGCGCACGTGGCGCGTGGCCTCCACCCTGCCGCAGACGCCCGCGCTCACGGTTTCCTTTGACCTCGCGACGGTGGCGGAGGGCCGAACGGGCTTCGCGGCGCGCCTCTTCCATCACGCGCACGCGGGCGCGTCCTTTATTGATACGGGCGTGACGGGGGTGCCGTCCGCCGACGGCACGTCGCTGGAGTTCACGTTCGCCGCCGGTGCGTTCAAGCCGGGGGACTACCTGCTGGCGCCGACGGCGGGCGACGGCGTGGCGGAGGCGGCCCTGCCGAGCGCCGCCGACCTTTCGGTGTGGCTGCGCGCCGACCGGGGCGTGGAGACGGACGCCGAGACGGGCGCGGTGGTGAAGTGGGCGAACCAGGGCGCGACCGGCGCCGCGGACGACGTGCTGGCCTACACGGGCGCGGTGAGGGTCGCCCAGGCCGCCGTCAACGGCCAGCCCGCGCTGGACTTCGACGGCGAATCCTATCTGCGGACGGCGGAGAAGACGGACCTGGGGCGTTCGCTCGACGAGCCGCCGACCTGGTTCGTCGTGTTCAATCCAACGAACGACGTGGAGATGCGCAGGGACGCGGGCCTCTTTGGCCAGCAGCACAACGACATCCGCATCGGCGCGTTCTTCCCGAAGGCCGATGGCGGCTCCATACTGAGAACCATGGATTGTTCCACCATTTCCGGCGGTATTACCTTCTCGCTGTTTGCGTCGGCCCCGAGCGCCTGGCAGATCCGCGACATGGGAATCGGCGCGATGACGGCGGGGCGGGGCCACGGAACGCTGCGGGGGGCCGGCACGGACATCACCTCCGGCATCGTGGCGCAGGGCCATCGGTATCAAAGCGTCACCGACTACTTCAAGGTCGGCCACTTCCGCGAAGACACCTGGGGAAGCCCCTATCCCGGCCAGCTGGCGGAGATCCGCATCTACCGGCGCACGCTCGACCCCGTGGAGCGTCTGCTCGTGGAACGGGAGCTCTGCGAACGCTACGGCATCGCCTTCTCCTCGTCGCTGCTGAACGCGGTCCATGCCAGCGGCGCGGCCTACACGAACGGCCTGTCGTGCGTGGGGTTCTGGCAGAACGGGATGTGCGGGCGGTCGAAGTCCGACGCCGGCGGCCTCTTCGTCGAATATCCCACTTGGAAGGACGAGACGCTGACGGCCCTCTGGAGCGCGCACGACGGCGGCGAGATGGCCTGGCGCGAGGTTGACGGCGCGCGGGTGCTGGGACGCTCCTGGTTCTTCGACTTCGGCGGCGGCCGCGCGCCGGAGATGCGCCTCACGTTCCGCCTCGGCGCGCTCGCGGAGGCCGGCGAATACGCGGTCTACACGCGGACGCAGGATACGGATGCCTGGAAGAGCCTGCCGTATCCCGCGGAGGTCGCCGACGGCGCCGTGAGCGTGCTGCTTCCGACGGGGCTGGTGAAGGGATACTACACGATCGGCAAGGTCGCGACCCGGCTGGATATCCCCTGCGCCGGCGTGGAGGAGGGGCTTGTGGGCTGGTACCGCGCCGACGTCGGCGTGGAGACGGACTCGATGGGCGCGGTGACGACGTGGCGCAACCTGGGGCTCGTCGGCGCCGTGGCCGACGCGCAGGCGAAGGTCGGGGCCGTGACGAAGGGTGGCATCGGCCTCGTCTTCAACGGCGCCTCCTATCTGTGCACGGAGGCGCAGGTGGACTGGCGCGCGGGGAACGACGTCACGTGGTTCGTCGTCTTCAAGCCGACGGGCGCGAACTATGGCGACATGTCCATCTTCGGCAATACGACGCCCAGTCTCGGGACACGCTTCGGCGCGTTCTTCGACGGCACCGAGAACTTCCGCGGACATGGCTTCGTCTGGAACAATGCGAATCAGTACTGCATGGCCCCAAAGTCGGACTTCCCGTCCGAGCAGGCCGTCATCGCCGATCTGCGCCGCCGTGGCAACTGCCTGGATATGGCGGTTGACGGCGTGTGGAAGGCTGGCCATGCGGCGGGGATGGATAACAGCTGGTTCCCCGGGAGCGTTGCAGACAACTTCTCGATCGGGCGCTTCCTCGAAGTCAAGTGCCTGCTGGGCGAGATCGCCGAGATCCGCATCTACAACCGCACGCTCACCGACGTCGAACGCCGCATCGTCTGCAACCACATAGCCGCGCGGCATGGCGTGGCGCTGAAGGAAGCCGTCTACGACGGGGCCGAGGCGTGTCCGTTCGACGTGGTGGGCATCGGCTGCGAGACGAACAACGCCAACGTGGGGACGAGCGGAACGACGTCCGACTGGGTCGTGCACTGCAAGGGGACGCTCATGACCAGCGCGGATTCGTCGGGCCTCGTGCTCGCGGCCGCCAGCGAGCTGCACGCCGGCGACTACGCGATGGCTGGGCACGGCGCCAAGCGGAACCGCTGAATCAGCGCGAAGCCCGGGCTGATGCGCATGGCGCGCGCCTGGTGGATCACGAAGAAGTCGGCGGAGGACGGCGACTTCGACCTGCGCGTCACCATCGACCGCGCGGCGGCCGGAGCTCCCGCGATCGACGCGCAGAAGCGGCCGGAGTACTGTCTGCTGCGGTCGGTGGACGGCGGCGCGACGTGGGCGAAACTGCCCATGGAGGCGGACGGCTGTTCCGTCCTTCTGCCGCGTGGCGCCTCGGCCGACGGCCTGTACACGATCGGCGCGGAGGTCACGCCCGTCGGAACCGTGATGATCTTTCGCTGAAGTCAAACGAATCCAAAGAAAGGAATAGAGTCATGAGAACTCTCGGAATGCTGGGTTGCGCATTGTTTCTGGGGACGGCCGCGTTCGCCGCGCCGAGCGCGGACGACGCGCTCGCCAGGTCGTTCCCCGTGATCGACATCTCGGGCAAGGTCGAGAACCAGACCGTCATCGCGCGGGGAACGAAGGACCGCTACGAAGGCCACCCCACCACCGTGATGACAGCGGATGGCCGCGTGATCGCCGTGTGGTGCACGCCGCATGGCGGCAACTGTGGCCCGGCGGCGGAGTCGGCGGACGGCGGCAAGACCTGGACGCGCATCGACGACCGCTTCCCGAAGGACTACGCGCGGCACGTGAACTGCCCCAGCATCTACCGCCTCGTGGGGCCCGACGGGAAGGCGCGCCTCTGGGTGTGGAGCCAGGTGAAGCTGCTCCCCGACGCGAAGCACCACCGGGACCGCCGCCTGCTGGGCGAGCCGATGCCGAGCGTGATGAGCGAGGACGAGGGCCGCACCTGGAAGGAGATGCCGTCGCTCGGTCCGAAGTTCCGCTGCATCATGGCGTTCTCCTCGATCGTCCAGCTGAAGGACGGCAGCTATCTCGGCATGTTCCACATCGGCAAGGACGGGCACGACAAGCCGCCGCTGAGCGTGTGGCAGAGCATCACGCGCGACGGCGGCTTCACCTGGAGCGACCCCGTCTGCGTTGGGAAGGCCGAGGGCAAGAGCCCCTGCGAGCCGCTCATCTTCCGCTCGCCCGACGGGAACGAGCTCTGCGCCCTGATGCGCGAGAACACGCGCGCGGGCCGTTCGCTGATGATGTTCTCCCGCGACGAGGGCAAGAGCTGGACGCAGCTGGAGGATGCGCCGTGGGCCCTCACGGGCGACCGCCATCAGGGCGTGCGCCTCGCGGACGGCCGCGAGGTGATCGTGTTCCGCGACATGGCGCCCAAGTCGCCCACGCACGACCACTTCGTGGGGTGGGTGGGGCCCTACGCCGCCATCAAGTCGAAGGACCCGAAGGGAACCTTCCGCATCAAGATCCTGCACAGCCATGCAGGCTGTGACTGCGGCTATCCCGGCATCCTCCTGCTGAAGGACGGCACCATCCTCGCGACGACCTACGTGAAGTACCGCCCGGGCGCGGAGAAGCAGTCGGTGGTGTGCGCGCGCTTCAGGATCGACGAGGTCGAGAAGAAGTAAATGACCGCGCTGGATCTCGCCGTCATCGTGGCCTATCTCGTCCTGATGGCCGGGATGGGCCTCTGGTTCATGCGGCGGAACAAGGACGCCGACGCCTACTTCCGCGCGGGCGGGAAGCTGCCCTGGTGGGTGGTGTCGCTGTCCATCTACGCCACCATGTTCTCGTCGATCACGTTCATCTCCGTGCCGGCGATGAGCTTCTCGGGGAACATGAGCTACTACGTCATCTCGTTCGGCATCCTGCTGATGGCGCCCGTCGTGGTGAAGTGGTATCTGCCGTTCTTCCGCAGGCTGAACCTGACGAGCGCCTATGAGTATCTGGAGGTGCGGTTCAACCTGCCGTGCCGGCTGTTCGCCTCGGCGGCGTTCATCCTCTTCATGGTCGCGCGCACGGCGATTGTCGCCTACCTGCCCGCGCTGGCGATTGCAGCCGTGACGGGGTTCGACATCGACCTGGCGATCGGCGCCGTGGTCGCGGTGACGATTCTCTACTGCACGGTCGGCGGGGTCGAGGCGGTCGTCTGGAGCGACTTCGTCCAGTCGATCATCCTGATCGGGGCGACAGTGCTGATCTGCGTCTGGGCGATCTGCGGGACAGACGGCGGCTTCGGTGGGTTCATCGCGCAGGGGCTCGCGGCGGAGAAGTTCAAGGTGTTCGACTGGACCTTCGACGTCACGAAGCCGTGCTTCTGGGTCGTATTCGTCGGCGGCGTGGTGGCGAACCTCGCCTCCTACACCTCCGACCAATGTGTCGTGCAGCGCTACATGACGACGCCCGACGAGCGGGGCGCCGCGCGGTCGATCCTCTTCAACGGCGCGCTCTCGTTCGTCAACTGCTTCGTCTTCTTCGCGATGGGCGTGGCGCTGTGGACGTTCTACCAGTCCCACGCGGGCGCGCTGCCGCCCGGCACGAAGCCGGACGCGGTGCTGCCCGTCTTCATCGCGCGGGAGCTGCCGTCGGGCGTCTCGGGCCTCGTGTTCGCGGCCGTGGCCGCGGCGACGATGAGCACGCTTTCCGCCAACCTCAACTCGGCCGCGAGCGCGTTCACGGCCGACTTCTACCGCCGCCTCGGACGCGGGACGAACGACCTGCGCTGCGGCAAGGTCTGCACGGTCGTCGTGGGCGTTCTGGGCGGGCTGTTCGCGCTGGGGCTCGCGCACGCGGATATCGGCAACATCTACGACCAGTTCCAGCGTTTCCTCGGCATCCTCACGGGCGGACTCGGGTGCCTCTTCTTCATGGGCGTCTTCATGAAGCGCGTGAACGGCGTCGGCGCCACCTGCGGCCTCGTCGCCAACTACATCGTCTGTTTCGGGCTTGACCGCGCCACGTTCGCGGGCAAGCCGCATCTGCTCCTGTACGGGTTCTTCGGGATGGTCGCCTGCCTGCTGGTGGCGCCGGTCGCGAGCGAACTGGAAAGACGCCTCCACGGCGGAAAATCTGAAATGAAGGATGAATCGAAGTGAATACCAAGCTGACTGAAAAGTGCTTCAAGGGGATGAACGGCGCCTATGCGGCCATGTTCACGCCGTACGACAAAAAGGGCCAGGTCAATCCCGAACGGATCGGGGAGATCATCGACTACGGCATCAAGAACGGCCTCAACGGCTTCTATCTGACGGGTACGACGGGGGAATGGTGGCTGCTCTCGCTGGAGGAGCGCAAGCTCGTGATGGAGAGCGCCGTCAAGGCCGCGCGGGGCCGCTGCAAGCTGATCGCCCACGTCGGGGCCAACTGCACGGATGATTCGGTGGCGTTGGCAAAGCACGCGGCGAAGATCGGCATCGACTGGATCTCGTCCATCACCCCGCAGCTCTACCGCAATTCGTTCGAGGCGGCCTGCTACCACTACCGCACGATCACCGCCGCCACCGACCTGCCATTCATGGTCTACTCGATGGGCTCTGCCCTTCTCCCCGAACGCGACATCCGCCTCTTCGATATCCCGCACGTGAAGGGCATCAAGTACACGGGCCGCGACTACTACGCCGCGCAATGCCTGAAGCGCAGACTCGACCGGGAGACCATCTGGTTCGCGGGCTGCGACGAACAACTGCTCTGCGGCCTCGCGCTCGGCAACGTCTTCTCGGGCGGCATCGGCACCACCTACAACATCATCCCGAAGCATTTCGCAACGATCTGCAAACTCGCCGCCAAGGGCGACTTCAAGGCCGCCGCGAAGTGGCAGGACGAGGCGAATCAGGTCGTCGAACTCATGATCGAGAGCGACAACTGGAGTTACCGCAAGGCGATGATGGCCTTCGTCGGCCTTGACTGCGGCCCCTACCGCAAGCCCTTCGAGCCGCTGACCGCCGCGCAGATCAGGGCCTATGCCAAACGCTTCGCCGCCCTGGGCATCGCCCGGAAGGACCAGGCGATGCCCTTCCTGCGCCACGCCTAGCGGATGTAGATGACGCTGCCGCTGCGGCCGATCCAGTAGCCGTTGGAGCGCCGCATGACGGAGGCGGAACCGGCGCCCGTCACCGTCCACGTCGCCGTCGTCAGCTCCGCGCCCGTGAACCCGACCAGCTTCGCCTCGGCCGGCACGGGCTGGATGTCGAGCACGACGGCGCCCAGCGCCACGTCGCCGGCGACGTTGAACAGCGTCGCGGCCTCCGCGCCCGCCACCTTGTCCCACACGCGCGTCCAGTTCACGGTGCCCGTCGTTTCGAGCCGCCCCAGCTCGACCGGCAGCGCCGCGTGCCGCAGCGCGGCGCCATCCGCCAGCGCGAGGTCCGTCCCCGCGTCCAGCGCCGGCGTCGTGGGCAGCCCCGTGAGCCAGGCGGGCGGCGTTTCGGACCCGTCACCCTTGTTCAGCCACTTCCGGCGCAGATAGGCGAAGAGCTCCGTCTCCTGCGTCTCGTCGAGCGGCTCCGTCGTCACGATGAACTCGCCGATCTTGCCGTACCAGCACCGGTTCGCCGCGTTCCCCTTCCCCCACCACTGCGGCCCGCCGTTCACGGCCGTGCGCGTGGCGAGCTGCACGATGTCGATCTGGAGGGGTTCGTTGTCCTGTTCGTTGGCCACCGCCCGCTTGATGTCCTGCGAATCCATAACCGCCGTCTCGTGGGCGATGAGGCAGCCGTTCGACGTCGAATGCAGCACGAGCAGGTACGCCTCGCCAGTTGCGGGCAGGGTATCGAACTGCAAGGTGTGGGAGCCCGTATCGACCGAACCGGAGCGCTCGGCGGATTCCTCAATGCTGACGATGCCGGGAACACCCTGATCCGACACCCGGGCCGTCGTATCGCCGAGGGCGAACGGCCCCGCCCACTTGCCGCGCCCGCCGCCTTCGGAGTCATTGGGATTGAGCTCCCAGCTCGTGCGTTCGGCGATGCAGTAGATGCTGATCCGGCGCGGAGTGGTCGTGTTCGTAGAGGAGGAGATGAGCGCGAG
>JBJEWG010000149.1:0-12035 GCA_051884935.1 Kiritimatiellia bacterium
CGAAGTTCGACACGGCGGCGGTCTACGACGGCGAGGGGCACACCATCGACGTGGACGCGCTCGTGGCGGCGTTCGCGGCGGCGGGGGACGTGCGGATCACGTATGCCCGCGCGGTGGATGGCGAACCGACCGACGGCTGGAGCGAGGAGGCGCCCGTGTTCACGAACGCCTGCGAAGAGGTGGTGTGGTACCGGGCGAGCAAGCCGAACTACGAAGACTTCGTGCACGCGGCGAAGGTGACGATCGCGAAGCGGGACGCCACGCTGGCCTCGGGGAGCGGGAGCTGGGTCTACGACGGCGCGGCGCACTCCAATGCGACGGTGACGGCGAGCGGGTTCGTGGCGGGCGAGGGCGTGACGGCGAGCGGCTTCGCGACGATCACCGACGTCGGAACGGTCGCCAACACGTTCGACTACGCCTTTACCGAGGGGACACTGGCGGCGAACTACGCGGTGACGGTGGAGACGGGGACGCTGACGGTGGCGCGGGCGACTCTGCCGGGCGGCGAGGGCGGTGGGGAGCCGGACGTGCCCGGGGAGGAACCCGGGCAGATTCCCGAGGGCGGACTCTCGAAGTTCGACACGGCGGCGGTCTTTGACGGCGCGGGGCATACGCTTGACACGAACCGGCTCGTTGCGGCGTTCGCGGCGGCGATGGTGGGCGGGGAGACGCGGGTCGTCTATGGCCTGCCCGAACGCGGCGACGACATGTCTGTCGTCGCGCCCAACGTGTGGCGCGAGGATGTGCCGGTGTTCACCAATGCGTGCGCGGAGGTGGTGTGGTACAAGGTGACGAACCCGAACTACGCCGACTTCGTGCACGCGGCGAAGGTGACGATCGCGCCGCGCCCGGCGACGCTCCGCTCGGCGGGCGGGACGTGGGTCTACGACGGCGCGGCGCACTCGAACGCGACGGTGACGGCGACCGGGTTCGTGGTGGGCGAGGGCGTGACGGCGGACGGCTTCGCGACGATCACCGGCGTCGGGACGGTCGCCAACACGTTCGACTACGCCTTCAACGAGGGGACGCTCGCGGCGAACTACGCGGTGACGGTGGAGACGGGGACGCTGGAAGTGACGCGGTCGGTGCTCGACCCGGGCGCGGTCCTCGGCGGGTCGGCGACGGCGGAGAGCCCGCTCGTCTGCGAGCTCGTCTACAACGGCGCGGCGCAGGGGCTTCCGCTGGAGCCGGACCTCGGAGAGGAGCCTTACGGCCTCCTCTACGCGCTCGCTTCGGACGGCGCGTACTCGGAGACGTCGCCGACGCGGACGAACGTGGCGGACGGCGACCTGCGGATCCACTTCAAGGTCGTCTCGCCCAACTACGAGCCGCTGTGCGGCGTCGCGGTCCTGCGGATCGTGCCGAAGGCGGTGACGGAGGAGATGCTGGACTACGGCGACGACGTGTTCTTCTTCGACGGGGCGGACACGAAGGTGCCGGACGTGGTGCTCGCGGACACGAACGCGGTCGGCGCGGTGATCTCGACGGCGGACGACTACACGCGCGTCTACGGGGAACGCCTCGCGACGGGCGAGTATCCCGTGACGATCACGGGGCGGAACAACTACACGGGGTCGGCGACGAAGGCGTTCGCGGTGCTGAAGCGCCCGATCTCGCCGCCGGTGATCGGGTCGCAGGCGTACAACGGCCGGACGCGCAGGGCGACGGTGCCGTCCGACCCGCGCTGGACGGTCGTCCGGAACGACGGCGGCGTGGAGGCGGGGGACTACCCGGTCACGCTGCGGCTGACGAACACGGAGGACTACCGCTGGACGGGGCAGGGCGAGGACGAGGCTGAGTGGACGGGCGTCTTCACGATCCGCCGCGCGGCGAACGGCTGGTCAACGACGCCGGGCATGAAGGGCTGGGCGTACGGCGAGGCGCCGAGCGAGCCGGTGGCGCGGGCGCGCTACGGGACCTTCTCGGTGGCGTACCGGCGGAAGGGCGCGGACGTCGCGTCCGAGACGGCCGAGCGGCCGTCCATCCCCGGGGACTACATCGCGCGCTTCTGGGTGGAGGAGTCGGCGAACTACGCGGCGGTCGCCTCGGCGGAGGTGGCGTTCACGATCGCGCGGGGGAGCTACACGGGCGGCGACCACACGACGACGACGCCCGAGCCGGTGCCGTACAGCTGGCTCGACCCGTACCTTGAGTCCTACGGCGGCGGCGACTACGAGAGGGCGGGCCACGCGACGGGCCGCAACGGCGTGGCGCTCTGGGCGTCGTACGTGGCGGGGCTCGACCCGGAGGACCCGGAGAGCCGGCTGCTGGCGGACATTTGGATGGACGCCGCGGGCGAGCCGGTCGTGACGTGGTCGCCCGACCTCTCGAAGGATGCGGCGATCGACGTGCCGCGCGTCTACACGGTCTACGGAAAGGCGCGGCTGGACGACCCCGCGTGGACTCCCGTGACGGACGGGAACAGGGCGGAGATGCGCTTCTTCAAGGTCGGCGTAAGGCTGGCGCGGTAGCGCGCAATGAATCTGACAACGGTCAACACGGAAAGGACAAAGGCAATGAAGGGAAGTAGAAGGAGGGTTGGCGCCCTGTGCGGCGCGCTCGGCTTCGCCGGGGCGCTCATGGCCGCCGACATCGCGTATGTCGCGGACGGGAGTTCGGGCGAGTACTGCGGCGCGGGGTACGGCGTCACGGTGAACGTCTCGGCGCCGGCGAGCGGGGCGACGATTGAATACGCCGCCTCGGCGGAGGGGCCGTGGTCCGCGACGCCGGTCGCGTATGTGGACGCGTGTGCCGACAGGCCGGTCTACTTCCGCATCAGCGCGCCCGGGTACGACACCGTGGTGGATTCGCGGAACGTGACGGTCACGCCGAAGGCGCTGACGGAGGACTACGTGTGGGGCGTCTATCCGCCTGAAGACTATGTCTACGACGGGACGGCGAAAGAGCCCGGCGCCGCGTGCGGCGACGGTGATCCCTCGATCATCACGGTGAATGACTTCGACGTCTCCTACGCGGATAACGTGAACGCGGGCACGGCGCGGATCGTCTTCACGGGGAAGCGCAACTACGCGGGCGTGGTCGAGGAGGAGTTCGAGATCGGGAAGGCGGAGAACGCCTGGACGACGGAACCGTCGATCGCGGACTGGACGTACGGGCAGACCCCGGCGGAACCGGTGAGCGCGGCGAAGCACGGCGCGGCGACGGTCGCGTATTCGTCGGGGGCGCGTCCGACGCTGCCGGGGAACTACACGGCGACGTTCACGGTGCCGGAGTCGGCGAACTACCGGGAGCTGACGAAGACGGTCGGCTTCAGGGTTCTTCCGGCGTCGATCCGCTATGTGGCGGACGGGAGTTCGGGCGAGTACTGCGGCTTGGGGTACGGTGTCACGGTGAGCGTCTCGACGCCGTCCACAGGGGCGACGATCGAATACGCCAGGACGGAGGAGGGACCGTGGTCCGCGACGCCGGTCGCGTATACGAATGCGTGCACGGCGCGGCCGATCTTCTTCCGTATCTCGGCCGAAGGGTACGGGACGGTCACGAATTCGGCGCCGGTGACGATCACGCCGAAGGCGCTCACCGAGGACTACGTGTGGGGCGTCTACCCGGCGGAGGGCTACGTCTACGACGGGACGGCGAAGGAACCCGGGGTGGCGTGCGGCGACGGCGATCCCTCGATCATCACGGCGGACGACTTTGACGTCTCCTACGCGGACAACGTGGAGGTGGGCACGGCGAAGATTATCTTCACGGGGAAGAACAACTACGCGGGCGTGGTCGAGGAGGAGTTCGAGATCGCGGCGGCGGGGCCCCGGTGCGCGATGCTCGCGGGCTCGCTCGCGTGGAAACTCAATCTCGGCACGGGCTGCTACACGGCGCAGCTGCGGCTCGTCTGCACGAACGGCTTCGAGGCGGGGATCGAGAACCTCCGGTTCGTCTACCAGGACCGTATGCGCGGCGCGGAGACGGCGAGCGCGCTCTGGAACTCGACGGCGCGGGCGCGCCGTCCCGAGACGACGATCGAAGGGACGGTCTACCGCTACGTGGACCTCGACGCGTCGCTGATCGCGGCGCAGGGCACGGAGGCGGTCTACGGCGTGCGGGACGTCTCGCAGGCGCGCGGGGTGGTGCCGCTCGCGGAGTGCGCGATCGAGCTCTATGCGCGCGACCTCGCGGCGCCGGTCTCGGACCTTGCCTACGTGACGTGGACGAGCGGCGGCGTCGCGTGCGCGCTGCCGGTCACGGCGGCGGGTGGTTCGCGGGGAATGGCCGTGCGTGAGATGCCGGCGGCGGCGGTGAGCCTGGCGGCGCGCGCGGCGCGTCCGCTCCCGGCCGACGCGCTCGACGCCTCGCTGGCGTTCGGCGTGGTCCTCGACTCGGGTTCGGCGCAGTACTGCCGGATTGCTGAGTTCTCGGCGGATGCGGACGGCGTCTCGGGGCGCGTCGTCGTCGGTAAGACGGCGGCGGGCGTGGAGACGCAGGGGGAGATCGGCGCGAACGCGCGGGTCGCGCTGCTCGGCGCGAAGAGCCTGGACGGCGGCTTCGAGGAGGTCGGGCGCGTGGCGGTCGGCGAGGACGGCGCGTTCAGGTTCGACCCGGGGGACGGCGGCTGGCGGTTCTTCCGGGTGCGGATCGAGGTTGGAAACGTGGTGGAGTGAAGGCTTGAAAGGACTTCTACGATGAAGAGACTGATTTACGTGTGCTCGGTTCTCTCGTGCCTGTCGGCGGTCGCGGGATGGAACCTCGACCTCGCCTCCGGCTGGCGCGTCGTGGGCGGCGCGAACTACAACGCGGGACTCAAAACGGACCTGAGGACGAGCGGGGCGCGCGCGCTCCCGCGTCTGCCCGCCGCGCCGCGGCCGGACGGGGCCTCGCGTGAGGAGGCGGAGAACGCCTCGCAGGGGATTCTGAACGGCGATCGCGTCGATTATCCGAATGGCGGATTCATCGACCCGGACTACTCCGGGCGGGGCGAGCTGCCGGACCACACGTGGAACTGGCGGGCGCCGGCGGGGGCGTACGCGGGCGGGAGGATGAACTTCGACTACGACTACGTCGATGTGTTGTCCGTCCACTCCGGCGGCCTCGTCGATGGCTCGAAGGACACGCGGGACATGGCGGGCTTCACGATCGAGGTCCAGCGCAACCTCGGGCAGTGGGGGGACTTCGGTCTCGACCTGGGATTCGGGTTCAACTACTACCACAAGGACGACTGCTACCGGTCGTCCGGCGAGGTCTACCGGCGCACGGACACGACGACGCGCGGCGCGTACACGACGGGCGTCGAGGTGGACGGCGACTGGGCGGACTGGGCGCGGAACCCCGACGGTTCCTACGGCGGCGGAACCTACGGCGGGCCCGGCGCGCTGCTGCCGATCGGCTCCATTTCGTTCGGCGACCGGGTGGACGGCGTCTCGTCGGCGACGCACGCGCTGCGCCTCGACTCCTCCGCCGACTGGGAGGAGATCGAGCTGATGTTCACGCTCAAGCCCTACTACGACGTCACTGAGTGGTTCCGCGTCGTCGGCACGCTCGGCGTGGCGGTGAGCCGCGGCGAGCTGGACTTCGAGATGACGGCGCTCTCGGGCGGCGGGCGCGTCTACTCGTCCTCGGAGAAGTTCCACGAGTGGACCTGCTGCGGCGTGGGCGGGCTCGGCGGCATGTTCCACTACGCGCACGCCTGCCTTGGCTTCGACTTCCTTGCGCGCTTCCTCGACGACGACGTCGATGTGAGGGGGCGGAACGTCTCCGGCTCGGTCGAGCACAGCCCGTGGGCGTTCCGCGTCTACGCCGGGTTCGAGTTCTGAGTCCCCCCCCCGCCCCCGAGGGTCGCCCGACCCTCTGGCCTTCTGTCGGGCGACAGGAGGGGTCTGGGTCGCGCGACCCAAGGCCCCGGGGTCGGGCGACCCAAGGGCCTTGTGTCGCCCGACGCACGGGCAGGTGCCGACGGAGGCTCCGTTTCTGCCGCCATGGGCCGATGTTGTGGTATAATCTTGGGCCATGGCGATTAGTCGGTTTCAGGTAAAGTCAGGCTCGTGAAACGTCGCGCGAAGAAAGTGCTGCGCGTTTTCCGCGTGCCGTTTGAGTGGTTTGGCATCGTATTGGGGCTCGTCGTGTTCGCGTGCGCGACGCGGAGGGGGATGCTGCGCATCTGCGACTTCATCGCGCTGACGATGCATGCGTTCGACCGACGCGGCCGGGCGCTCGCACGCGAGAACCTCGCCATCATCTACGGTTCGCTTCCGGCTCGGGCGGACACGATCGTCCGCCGCGCGTACCGCAATATGGCGCGCTCGGTCGGCTATGCGTTCTGGACGTGCATCCGCGCGCGGAAGCGCGCGACTGCGGCGGGTGAGATGGATGCGCGCGGCAAGGACTTCCTCGCGCGCAACCGCCCCGCGATCACCGTCTCCGCGCATCTGGGCTGCTGGGAGATTCTCTCCCAGCTGGCGTTCCTCGAAGGGCATTCGATGGTGTCCGTCGCCAAGGACATCGGCACGAAGGGCATGACGCGCCTGTTGATGCACGCGCGCCGTTCGATCGGGCAGGAGATCGTCCCGGCGGCGGGGGCGTTTCGCCCGCTCATGAACGCGCTGCGGCACGGCAAGTCGCTGGGGCTGCTGGTCGACCAGTGCGTCGATCCGCGCGAGGGGGGACTGTGGGTGCGCTTCTTCGGCCGCCCCGTGCCGGTCTCCTCCGCGCCCGCGTTCTTCTCCGCCAAGAGCGGCGCGCCGATCATCATCGCCTGGTCGCGTCCGCTCCGCGACGGGCGCTGGCGCTGCGAGGTGCTCGCCGAATATTCAAGCGCGCAGGCGCGCGACATCTGGGGCGCCACGCAGAGCTGCCTGGAGACGCTGGAGCGCACGATCCGCCGCCATCCGTCGTGCTGGGTGCTGAACTACCGCTACTTCCGCAAGCGGATCAAGCCGGACGAGCTGCGCCAGCTCGAACAGCGGGAGGAGAGGCGGCGGCCATGAAGACGAGCCCGCGCATACTGTTCGTCGGCAACTTCCTCATCCGCCACTGGGGCGCGGGGCGAACGGGCATCGACATGCGCCTGGCGGCGGGCGCGGTGCGCCTGAACTGCCCGTTCCTCGAATTCTCCGAGCGCGACGTGGCGCGCTTCCTCGCGCCGCTCGGCGTCTGCCGCGCGCTCGGCGCGCGCATGATGAACGCGCGGCTGGTGAAGACGGTGCGCAACTTCCGCCCGGACGTCGTCTTCATCGGGCACTGCGACTACGTCGCCAATTCGACGATCGCGGCGATGCGCGCGGCGCGCCCCGGCGTGCGCATCGCGCATCTGAACTGCGACCCCATCGACTCCGAGCACTGCCGCGCGCAGATCGCCCGCCGCATGAACTCGTGCGACGCGATCTTCCTCACGACCGCCGGCGCGGACCTCAGGACGTGGTGCACGGGGCGGAACCTCGTCGCCTACTTCCCCAACCCGAGCGACGCGGCGTTCGAGACGCTCGACAATTCCCGGTGCACGGCCTTCCGCCACGACCTCTTCTTCGCGGGGCGCCCCGCGCTCGCCGACGCGCGCCGGCAGCTGCTGGAGGGGCTTCTGGCGCGGCTCGACCCGGGCGTGCGCTTCGGGCTCTACGGCATGAACGGCCGCCCGCTCGTCGTCGGGCGCGACTACGAGGAGGCGATCGCCGAGGCGAAGATGGGGCTTTCCATCAACCGCTTCGAGAATCGGCTCTGGTACGCCTCCGACCGCGTCACGCACCTGATGGGGAACGGGCTGCTGACGTTCATGTACGACGGCAACGGCATGGACGAGTTCTTCTCCGCGCGCGACTGCGTCTACTTCCACACGGTCGAGGAGCTGGCGGAGAAGATCGCCTTCTTCAACCGGCACGACGCGGAGCGCCGCGCGGTCGCCGCTTCCGGCCGCGCGCGCTACCATGCGCTCTTCGATTCGCGCCGCGTGCTCAAGTACCTCGTGGAGACGCTGACGGGCGAGGCGTGGTCGGAGCCGTACGAGTGGCGGAAAGAGGTCTACCGCTGATGTTCTTCGGCCACTCGCTCTACGCCTATCCGCTGTGGGCGGAGGACGTCGCCGCGCTTGGCGACGCCCAGCCGCCGCCGCGCCGCAGGGACCTGCCGGACGACCCCGTCGTGATCATGATCCGCCCCGGCGCGCCGGACGCGCTCGTGCGCGGGCGCCGTCTCGTGGCGGCGGCCGCCGCGGCGAAGAAGTCCATCGACGTGCGCGTCGTCTTCGTGCCGACGATCCACCCGTACAATCTGCCCGCGATCCTGCTGCGCACGCTGCGCCGCCGCCATCGGTTCCACGGCACGGGAATCTACCGGATGCGCGTGCGCGCCCTGCGCGAGATGGGGCTGGAGCGCGCCCTGCGCACGCTCGACAACCCCCAGCAGCGCAAGGGCTCGGATCGTGCCGGGGCCATGCAGAGGCTGCGGGCGAGCCTGCGGAAGAACGGCTACGACTATTCGCGCCCCATCGACATCATGCTCTGCCGCTCGCGCGGGAACGCCGATTCGCTGCGGCAGGGGCATCATCGCATCGGCGCCTGCCTCGAATGCGGCATCGAGACGCTGAGCGTGAGCTTCTCGGCCGCGGGTGCGCTGCCGCGCTGGATGGTCGGCTTCGTGGGGCGTCCGCCCGAGCGCATGGACATCGTCCGCTCGGCGCTGGAGGCGCGCTACGCGATCGACATCGAGCGGCTTGCGCCGCATGAGCCCTCGAACGGCGAGTCGGTGATCGTGGTGCCGAAGAGGGGGGGGCGGTTCGTCGCGCGCATCCACGACCAGTCGCTGCCGGGCGTGGGCATCGCCTCGGTCGTCTCCGTGCCGCTGGTGGTGGTCGGCGCGCTGTTCATCGACCTCGCGGTGATCGGGTCGTCGCACGGCGTGCACTCGATCGTCTCGTGGAGCCAGTTCGTCTTCTCGGCGCTCGCCTCGGCGATGATGTTCTGTCTCGCCGCGTTCGAGCGCGGGGCGCGCGCGGCGTACTGCGCGCTCGGCGGCGTCTTCGCCGCGATGTCGTTCTACGAACTGCTGCGCGACCTCGAATCCGCGCGCGGGGACTGGATCGGGCTCTCCGCGGCGGCGGCGGCGGTCGTCTTCGCGCTCGTCTGCCTCCGCCGCTCGTCGCGCAGCTTCGTTCGCGGCTTCAGGCGCATTCGCCGCCAGCGGACCTTCGCCGTGCTGCCGCTGGGGCTTGTGATCGTGCTCTTCGTCTCGAAGCTCGTTTCGAGCCGCGAGTTCATGTCGCTTTTCAAGATCGACGCCCACGTCTTCCGCTGGCGCACCATCTTCGAGGAATCGACCGAGATGCTGGGCTACGTGATGCTCTTCGGCTGGGCGTTCACGTACTTCTGCTCGCGCATTCGCGAAAGGACGCGCTGGTGAGGCGAACCGTCGTCAAGATCGTCGGCGGCACCGTGTTCCGCTTCATGGGGGGCCACGAGCTCGACTGGGGCGAGGACCTGCATTTCACGTGCGACCCCGCCGCGCGCGACTACGACTGGTTCTGCGTCTACGACGAACTGCGCGGCGAGCGGCTTGTCCGCCACGGCGCGATGCCGCTCGACTGCCCGCGCGCGCGGACGATGCTGATCACGCAGGAGCCCGTGAGCGTGAAGGCGTATTCGCGCGCGTACACGCGCCAGTTCGCCCATCTGCTCACGAACCGCCCGCCTGAGGCCGAGGCGCACCCCGGCTACCGGCGCGGCGAGGGGTACATGGTGTGGTACACGGGGCGCTCCTTCGCCGAGGAGCGCGCGCGCACGCCCGGCGCGAAGCACGCGC
This sequence comes from Kiritimatiellia bacterium, assembly GCA_051884935.1. Classification (GTDB taxonomy): domain Bacteria; phylum Verrucomicrobiota; class Kiritimatiellia; order RFP12; family UBA1067; genus RUG572. Next base: position 9,742 of record JBJEWG010000149.1, read on the forward strand.
TCATCTCGGCGATCTACTCCGCGAAGCGGATGCGGCACACCCAGCACCGCGCGCGGGCGGACTTCCTCGCGCGCCTCGAACGCGAGATCCCCGGCTTCGTCCGCTACGGGAAGGGCGTGCGCCCGATCGCCGTGAAGGCGGACGCGCTGGACGACTTCCGCTACACGATCGCCTTCGAGAACCACATCGCGCCGGGGCACTGGACGGAGAAGATCTCCGACGCGATCGTCGCGGGGTGCCTCGCGTTCTACGCGGGCGATCCGCGCCTCGGCGAGGTGCTGCCGCCCGAGGCGTTCATCCCGATCCCCGCGGACGACCCCGCGCGCGCGCTCGACATCATCCGCGCGGCCATCGCGTCCGACGAATATTCGCGGCGGCGCGGGGCGATCGCGCGGGCGCGCGAGCTTCTCTTCGAGAAGTACAACCTCTTCGCGCAGGTCGCGAACGTGGTGCGCGCGGCGCATGACGTGCCGGCGGCGGCGGAGACTTCCAAACGGGACTACCTCTTCACCCGCCATCGCCTGCGGCTGAATCCGCTCGTCGCGCTGGGCGACGGCTGCGGGCATCTGCGGCGCCTCGCGCGGGCATTGTTCGGAACAGGAGACTCTCATGGCTGAGACCGCCAACGATTCGGTGAACGTGATCTGCATGAAGTGGGGCACGTTCTACACGGCCGACTACATCAACCGCCTCTACTGCGGCGTGCGGCGCCACCTCTCGCGCCCGTTCCGCTTCGTGTGCTTCACCAACGAGCCGGAGGGCATCCGCGGCGAAGTCGAAATCCAGCCGATCCCCGCGCCGCCGCCGGGCTACCCGCGCCGCTGGCCGTCGGTCTACGCCAAGCTCGCCGTCTTCCGCGACGGCTTCGGCGGCCTGCGCGGCCCGACGCTGTTCCTCGACATCGACCAGATCATCATCGGCGACCTCGACCGCTTCTTCGACTACCGCCCCGGCGAGTTCTGCATCATCCACAACTGGATCGAGCTGCGCAAGCGCATCGTCCGCCGCCGCCCGGCGATCGGCAACTCCTCGTGCTTCCGCTTCGAGGCGGGGAAGATGAACGGCGTCTGGCAGCGCTTCTGCGGCGACCTCGCCACGGCGATCGACAAGCGCCGGTTCACGACCGAACAGGCGTTCATGACCTGGGCGGTCGGCCAGCAGATGAAGGTGAACTGGTGGCCGGAGGACTGGGTTCTCTCCTTCAAGCGCGCGTGCCACCGGATCTTCCCGCTCAACCTCGTGCTCGCGCCGAAGCGCCCGCGCGCCGGCTCGATCCTCTGCTTCCACGGCGCGCCGAACCCGAACGAGGCGGTGCCGGGCTACACCGAGCACCGGGGGCAGAAGGCCGCCATCCACCAGCGCACGCGCCCCGCGCCGTGGGTGGGCGAGCTGTGGGAGGCGGACTGCAACCGCGTGGAGAACCGCCAGGCGTTCCTGCGCGGCAAGTATCTGAACGACGTCTTCTACACCGGCATGTACGAGGGCACGCCGTGCATCGAGAAGCACTCGCGCACGGCGGCGTGGTCGATCGGGAACGAATACCGGATGCTGCGCCGAATCGCCGAGCAGGCCCCGGCGCTCGTGCCGCGTCCGCTGGCCTACGTGCCCTACGCCGACGGCGACGGCGCGAGCGTGGTCGTCGAGCGGATCGACGGCATCACGCTCACGGAGAAGATTCGCCGCGGCGTCTCGTCGGCCGAGGCGGACGCCTTCGCCCGCGACATCGACACGCTGGCCGCCGCCCTCAAACGCGCGAACATCGTCCACCGCGACCTGATGGGCGACAACCTCATGCTCGCCGCCGACGGCCATCTCAAGGCGATCGACTGGCAGCTGGCGGTCGATCGCGGGGACGTGCGCGAGGACCCGTGGGTTGAACGCCATTGGAAGTTCCGCTACGTGGTCTTCGGCGTCAACCGCGATCTGGGGTTCGGCGTGTGGAACGACTTCGCCGCGCTCGGCGGAATCCTCGCGCAGCTGCCGCAGACCGAGACCGTGCGCGAAGTCGCCGCGCGCCTCGCCGCGCAGGCGGGCGAACTCTCCGCCGTCGCGCGTCCAAACGCGCTTACGCGCGTAAAACTCGCCTTGTATGCCGTTTCACTGCGCTTTCAGATGGTTATGCGCCGTGGGAACGCCACGCGCCATGCGCAGCTCGAACGGCGCTACCGCACGATCATCGACGGTTTCAAGAGAAAATAACGCCCTGTGGAAGGGGTTGTTTCGCGTTGTCCGAGGAGGTGTTGTGCCGATGACCGACCCCGAGTTGTGCCGATGACCGACCCCGAGTTATGCCG
>JBJEWG010000150.1:0-46434 GCA_051884935.1 Kiritimatiellia bacterium
GACGGGGGAGATCGGAGATGCGGGGGACGGACTCGGAGGGGGCGGGGGGAGATGATTCGGCCTGCAGCTGTTCCAGCGCCTCCTGCCGCGACCGCTCGAACGCGGCGTCCCCCGAGGCGCCGAGGGAGATGCGCCCGGCGGCATCCGTCGGGATTCTGCCGCGAATCGGAACCTTGAGATTCACGTCGATTCGCCGCCCGTCCCGGTTGAGACGGGCATACCAGGTTGGACGATGCGCACCGTCCTTGGTCGTGATGATTCGAAGCCCCATCTGTCGTAAACCAAGCCTTGTGAACTGAAGTGCGGCGAGTATAACATACGCCGCGCGGGCGAGGCAAGGTCCAATGTGGACGAATTGGGTACAAGAGCGGAATGACATTGACAATGGCCTTGAATATCGCTTAAATCGTGGGTTCGGATTGTTCTGATATGCAGTCAACGTCAAGGGTTTGAATCTAGCAACTTTCGCCATGATTTGCAGTATTTCGGTCAAAGTGGTATACTAGGCCGTGTTTTCCCTCGCGAGGAGAATGTGAGGGAGTTGACCGCAATGCGAGAGTGAATGATGACGGCACGCACAACCGAAAAACTGTATCTGGGCATCGACATTGGCTCGACGACCTTCAAGGCCGTCGTGCTCTCTCAGCGCGGGGAGGTGCTGTGCACCACCTACCAGCGCACGCAGCCGGTCGATTCCGGGCGGCTGGCCTGCACGGGGCGGTGCAGCGGGTGCGGGAACTGCAGCATGGGCGCGGTGCGGAAGACGACGGAGGACTTCCTCAAGACGGCTGAGCTGGCGTTCTCGGACATGGCCGCCATCGTCGTGACCGGCAGCCAGATCGTAGACGACACGAACCGCTTCATCCCCTTCGACTTCCAGGTGAGCGAGGTCTCGGCGCACGTCGCCGGCGCGAAGTTCTTCTATCCGGACGTGGACGCGATCATCGACTGCGGCGGGCAGGACTCGAAGTGCATGGTCTACAACCCCGAGATGGGGCTCTGGACGTCGATGATGTCCGGCGTGTGCGCGGCGGGCACGGGGAGCTACCTCGACAGCGTGGCGGCGAAGCTGGGGGTGCCGGTGGAGGAGATCGCGGGCAAGGTCAACTACGAATCCTCCACCGAGTTCAGTTCCGTCTGCGCCGTGCTCTCCGCGACGTCGATCAACAAGTTCAAGAACCGCATTCCGATCGGCGACCTGCTGGCGGGGGCGTGCCGCGCGCAGGCGCGCACGATCCTGAACAGCGTGGGGCAGCTGCTGCTGCACCGCCCCGGGCGGCGGATTCTCTTCCAGGGCGGCGTCGCCTCCAACGGCGCGGTGGCCCACTACCTGCGCGAGCTCACGGGCAGCGAGATCGTGATCCCCGAATACCATCAGGTGATGGGGGCGCTCGGCGCGGCGGTGCTGGCGCGGCAGTATGCGGAGCTGGCGGGGAAGACCCGGCGCGAGAAGATCCAGTACGAGCCCTCCCGCGGCAAGTCCGTGCGGCTGCGCGTCAAGTCCACGAAGCGCGACTTCTTCTCGACGGACAAGTCCAAGCCGCTCGTCTGGCGCAACCTCTTCTTCCCGACGGAGATCCTCAACGCGATGGATTGCCGCATCCGCACGCTTGAGACCTATGCGGCGCTCTTCGGGCGCAAGGCCGACAAGGTGAAGGAGGCGCTCGGGCGGGCCGCCCAGAAAGGTTTCGACGGCCAGACCTGCTCGTTCCTCCGGATGCTGGAGGGGATGCCGCTTGAGAAGCCGGACTACGTGGTCTCCACGATGCAGCCCTGCCAGCAGGCCGAGCGGGTCTTCGCGGACCTCGTGCGCGAATGCGAAATTCCCGACCGCCTCTACTCGCTGCAGACTCCCATCAACGGGCACAGCCGCAACGCCGTGGAGATGATGGCGGACGGCCTGGCGGAGTCCGTCTCGCTCATGGAGAAGGCCTTCGGGCGCAAGCTCGACCCCGCCCGCCTCGAAGAGGCCTGCGTGCTCTCGAACGAGGCCGCCGCGTTCGCGAAGAAGTGCGCCCATCTGCGCTTCACGTCGCCGCCGCTCGTGCGCGGCAGCGAGGCGATCTACAACGCCGTCGTCTTCTCGCAGCTCTGGGGCACGCAGGACCTCGTGGACATCCAGAAGGCCTACTACGAGGAACTGCTCGCGAAGAAGGCGTGGGCCGAGGAGCGCTACTCGATCGACGACACGCACCGCCTGCTGTGGCTGCACCTGCCGCCGTTCTACGACTCGAAGCACCTGGACTTCATCGAGAAGACCTGCAACGCGCCGATCGTCTTCGAGGAGACGAACTTCGTCGCCTGGGAGCCGCTGGACCCGAAAGACCCCTACCGCTCGCTCGCGAAGAAGCTGCTCCAGTCCGGCTTCCTCGATCCGGCGCTGCGCGTGGACTACGTGAGGCGGGCCATCCCCGCGGGCAGGTTCAACGGCGTGATTCTCTACACGCACGGGTTCGGGCGCTGTTCCCTCGCGGACCGCGCGTTCTCGAAGCAGCTGCGCGAGACGCTGGACTCGGTTGGGGTGCCACTGCTCACTCTCGAAGGCGACTGCATGGACGCCTCCATCGACCCCTGCTCGACCGTGACGAAGATCGCCTCCTTCGTGGAGGCGCTGAACCTGAAGCGCTGCGGGAACATCTTCGGCCTGAGCGAAAAGGCCTGATGCGCGGCCGCCTCGAACCCGAAGGGAGACCGAGATGAGAAGACGGATCCATGCGCTTCTGCTGGCGGCGGCCTGCATGGCCGCGTGCGCGCAGTCCCCGGCGCACGAGGCGCTTCAGCGGGAGATCGACGCACTCAGGAAGAAGCCCGCCGTCTGCGAGCTGCCGCCCTATCTCCCGGCGGAGGCGGACTTCGACGCCGTCTGCCGGAAGGCGGGTGCGGAGAAGAAGCGGGTGTTCGTCTCCATCGGCCGCGAGGCCTGCGGACGCTGCCAGCGGTTCTACGAGCTGGTGCGGCGGGGGGCGGTGCGGATCGACACGAACGCATTCACATTCGTGCGCCTGAACATCGACGACCACGCGCAGCGCGAGTATTTTCTCGGGACGTTCGAGCCGACGGACAACCGGCTGCCGTTCGTGGGCGTGACGGATGGCGAACGGTCCGAGATTCGCCCCTGCCTCACGGGGGCGCCGTCCGCGGCGGAGTACCAGAAGCTGCTTGAAGCGAAGTGACGGGGCCGTGGGCGCGTCCGATCCCATCGGCTTCTTCGACAGCGGCGTCGGCGGGCTCTGCATCCGCGACGCCGTTCGCGCGCTTCTGCCCCGCGAGGACACCGTCTACATCGCCGACTCGGCGAACTGCCCCTACGGGAACAAGCCCGCCGAGGAGATTCGCGCGCTGGCGCGGGGCCACGTGCGGTTTCTGCTGGCGCGGCACTGCAAGATGGTGGTCGTGGCGTGCAACACGGCGACGGCGGCGGCCATCGACGCGCTACGGGCGGAGTGGCCCGAGATCCCGTTCGTGGGCATGGAGCCGGCGGTGAAGCCGGCGGCGCTGCGCTCGCGGACGGGCGTGGTGGGCGTGTTGGCGACGCAGGGGACGTTCAACGGGCGCCTGTATCAAGAGACGCGCGCGCGGTGCGCGAAGCGGACGACGGTGCTGACCGTGGTGGCCGACGAGTTCGTCACCCTCGTGGAGCGGGGCGAGCTGGAGGGGGCGCGCGCCGAGGCGATTGTCCGCGCGAAGGTCGAGCCGCTTCTGGCGGCGGGGGCCGATCATCTCGTGTTGGGGTGCACGCACTTTCCGCATCTGGGGCCCCTCATCGCGCGTGTGGCGGCAGGGCGCGCGGCCCTCGTCGAACCGTCTGCGGCCGTGGCGCGGCAGGTGCGTCGGCTGCTGGCGGCCCGCGGCGCCCTGAACGAAGCCGGCGGCGCGTCCCACGAATTCATTCGCACGGGGCGGCCACAGCCCTCTGGAGTTTTGGTATACTCCTAGAACCGTTTAGGGGTTTCTTCAAGGTTTATCAACACAGAAAGGAAGATACAATGCAGTTCAACCTCAGCAGAAGAGGGTTCCTCGGTGCCTCCGCCGGCTTCGCGCTGGCCGGTGGGTACACTTCGTATGGCGCCATCGCGCACAAGCCCGGCCAGAAAGTCAAGCTCGCCGCCGTGGGCGTGATGGGCAAGGGCTTCAGCGACTGGATGCCGATGGTGCAGAGCGGTTATGCCGAGATGGTCGCGTTCTGCGATGCGGACGCCAACGCCATCAACGCCGCCGCCGGCGCGATTGCCGACCAGAAGAAAAAGGGCAAGCTTCCGGCCGACTACATGGACCCCAAGAAGGTGCCGTTCTACACGGACTACCGCAAGCTGCTCGACGACTGCGCGAAGCTCGGCGTCGAGGCGATGACCATCTCCACGCCGGACCACGTGCACGCCCCCGTCGCCATCCAGGCGATGAAGATGGGCATCCACGTCTACGTGCAGAAGCCGCTCGTGCGGACGCTCTGGGAGCTCGACTACTTCAACCGCACGGCGAAGGAGAACGGCGTCATCACCCAGATGGGCAACCAGGGCTCGTCCCTCGACTCGATGCGCCGCTGCACGGAGGTGCTCCAGAGCGGCATCCTCGGCGAAGTGAAGGAAGTTCACGTGTGGACGAACCGCCCCGTGTGGCCGCAGGGCAAGGCCGTGGCCGACTGGGTGAAGGGCCACCCGCAGGGCGACCCCGTCCGCAAGGGTCTCAACTGGGACGCCTGGCTCGCGACGGCGGCCGAGCGTCCGTTCCTCGACCAGTACCCCAAGGACGCGCCCGTGTACGACCCCTGGGGAATCGGCAAGAACGTGTACCACGCCTTCACGTGGCGCGGCTTCTACGACTTCGGCGCCGGCGCCTTCGGCGACATGGCGTGCCACACGATGAACCTGCCCTTCCGCGGCCTTGAGCTTGGCGGCGTGAAATCGGCGGAGTGCATCCAGATCGAGGAGCTGAACGACGTCGCCTATCCGATGAAGTCGATCGTCAAGCTCGTCTACAAGGAGCGCACCGGCCGCTTCGGCGGCAACGTCGGCAAGACGCTGCCCGAGGTCACGCTCTTCTGGTATGACGGCGGCAACTTCGAGAAGCCCGGCAAGAGCGGCAACAAGCCGAAGGCCGACCTCATGCCCAAGGTCGTCAAGACCTTCGGCGAGGTGCCGGATACCGGCTGCTACATCATCGGCAGCAAGGGCGCGGTGCTCATGCAGGACGACTACGGCGCCAAGTGCGCGATCGCACTGAACGACGAGGAGAAGTTCGTCGATGTGTTCCAGCACGAGGGCGCGAAGGCCGTCGCGCGTTCGATTCCGTTCCGCACGGAGGCGAGTGCCGTCCTCGGCAAGTCCTCGGTTCAGATGTCCGGCTTCGGCCAGGGCCAGTACATCGAGTTCATGCAGGCCATCAACGGCGAGGGCACGGTCTACAAGCAGACGAACTCCCGCTGCTTCTCCGACATCGAGTACTCCATCCCGCAGATGGAGGGCATCCTCGTCGGCTGCGTCGCCCAGCGCGTCCCGGGCAAGCTCAACTGGTGCTCGAAGAAGCAGGCGTTCGACAGCCAGGCCGCGAACGCATTCGTCCGTCCCTTCATCCGCAAGGGCTTCGAGTTCTAATCCATCCTTCAACGGATGCGCAAACGGGGCCACGGCGATTCGCCGTGGCCCCGTTTCCTTTACACTCACCTTCCCGTCGCCCATATGACACCCGTCAATGATGGACAACGTTTCACGCCGAATCCCCCCGCCTGCCCCAACCTTCCGCGCCGCAGTTGTGCAGATTTACACAGTGACGGCATCCGTCGTGCCACGCAAATGAAGGGTAGACGTGAGCGGCGGCTCGGGCGGAATCTCATCAAAGGCCTCCGGCCACACGGCCACACGAGCGGGTACGAACCGAGAGGTGGCCCACCTCTCGCCGACATCCTATCATACCAGAGGCGACAGGCGATGCAATCTCCTAGGCGATTCTGAATTCCACTGGGCAGTGGAATCTAGTCTACTGCCGAGTAGAATAAATTCTACTGCCCAGTAGAATCCCATCCAGTGCCCAGTAAAACTCGTAACCGCTTAGGCACCCCCGCACAGCCTCCTAGGCGAAAGTACACTCCCACCTAGCCCACCCCACGCCCCCACCTAGACCAATCCGCGCACCCACCTAGACGAAGCCCCATCCCGCCCCTGTAAACCGGTCTTGTACCACTTACCTATAATGAGGTATATGGCTAACAGAAGTATCGGCAGAATCCTTCCCTTGAGGATGTTCTGGACCAACCCTCCGAGCAATCCTCCAACAGTCCCAATGCTCGAACCGAATTTCTTCAGCTCTTTTCCCGCGTCGTTGACCTGCGCCGTCAACTGTTTCGCCTACTGAGTGACATCGGAGAAACCGCTTCCCTGCGCGGCGCTCTTGAGCAGAATGTTTACAATCCCGTTCATACTGCGGATGCCTTCGATAGATGATAGAATCCGAACGCAATGGCGAGAAGCGGCGTAAAGATCAGATGGATGCAGGTCCCGGGCGAGAGGACTCCGGCCAGGAAGAAGGCCAAAACGGAACCCGAGTGGACGGCGCACGACACCTGGGAAGCGATTTCCGGGCTTCTCGTGCTTGCGTTAATGATTGCACCGATCGTCCTTCTGTTCTGGTTCTGGCTAACGCACGCAGACCCGAATCGTCCACTACGCTTCCCCTAGAGCATTCGTGTTGAATCTGTGAGGTAGCCCGTCACGTCGTGGCATCCTTCCCGCGCAAATGCCATCGGACAACCTCATCCGACACCGCGAGATATCGACGAACCGAACATTCACAGCATCTCCGATGCTGTTTCAGCGCACATCCAGAGCGCCATTGATTCAGGAAGTAAGGAGAATAACCGCTCGTTCTCGTCCCTGAGTTCTCGTACCGCCATGCAAACACATCCTCCCGCCCCATAAAAAGAGACCGAAGAGTCCAATCTTCTCAAGGTTGCTTGACGTGTGGTTAATCATTCTATCCCCGCTACAACAGTTCCAGGATTCCAAGCCCTTTCAGATAAGTATAGTTACTGTTATACCATTCACGCCTACGGGTCTGATCTTCGTCGCTACCCATTGGGATATAAATTACCATGCCTTGGCGTGCGCGTGTAAGCAACACACGATATGCATTCTTCAGATAAAGACGATCATCTTCAGAATTGATCCTCTTCCAACGATTACCATTGAACCTATGGTAATTCCACACACCATCAACATAACGAAAGTCTGCGTCCCACGCGACAATGGAATAATCCAATTCAAGTCCTTGAATATCAAACTCCGTTACGACGTCCTCCAGGGCGTAACTAGAGCGGACATCATCCTTTCCATTCAAGAACCAGTTGGCAACGGAGATTTTGTTTTTCACAAAAACCCCGTCGGTTTTCAGACGCAAAGCTCCACTGCTCGCAAGAAGTCCACAACGGGTAGTACCCTGGCAGCGTTCCTTGACCCAATTTTTTGCTTTATCCAAGTCTCGAGTAATGACAATGGGGTACTTACTCTGAATAAGCCCATAAAGTCGCTTTGCCTCCTGCGCATTAACATCTAGCAGTGCCTTTACAAATGCAGCTAGATCAGGAGTACGAAAAGATCGGGCCGAGGTATCTAGATGAATATCTTCTCGCTCATAAACATTCCGCAAACCGCCAATCATCTCATCCCACTTTCGATTCCGACGATATTCTTCATCGTTAAGCTGAGGGGTAACATATACATCCCAGTCGGGAGATGAACGACGAAGGGAATCAAACCACTCTGGTAGACCAGCCTCACCAGTGTTGATCTCTTGTCCACCGCCAACCAGACAAATCACAACCGCCCAATCATTATGACGGTCCATCGTACTGATCAGAAACTCTGGCTCACTCTGAGAGAAATCAGGTACGTGCCTTTTCTGTCGCATGAATCGAGCGATCTGGTCTTTGGTCCATGCACGCTGGGCCTCATCGAAAATAACGACATGTTCTGGCGGGATATCGGCATTGCCCACGTAACAATTACGATAACGGTGAATCATTTGAATGAATGCGGAGACACTACGCAGCGCGTCATCCTTGCGAATACGATGAGCATGCCGTTTCTCCCGCTCAATATTGTCCCGAGCCAGCGCTTCCCGCAAAACGGTCACCAACGGAAAGTTTCCAGAAAGAAATACAGCACGCTCACCATCCTTCGCGTTGGAACGCTGAATGGCAATGTCCAAACCAACCAGTGTCTTCCCCGCTCCAGGGACACCGGTCACAAAACAGATAGATTTTCGTTTCTTCGTTTTGCTATGCTCGACGATTTGGTTGATTGCATCTGCGGTAATGGTCAAATTCTTCGCGCCAGCATCGCTACGAGTGATATCGTGTACATTATGTCCACGAAACAACGCCTGCGCTGCCTCCACAATAGTCGGTGTGGGGAAATATGCGGATTTTTCCCACGCAACATAGTCAAAAGGCGGTTCATCGTACCGTTCAACAATATGAAGAATTGAATATCTGATATTTTCTGTATTACAGCGAACCGGCTCAAGGATGCGCTCCCGCTCCTGTAGTTCGTTTGGAACGCACGGTGCACAAGTAGATATCATCATGGGTACTAACAATTTATTCTGGCTTCCCCTTTGAAAATTACGCAGGTCAAGTGCGTAATCATAGACTTGGTCATATGTACTTTGACGATATTCCTTATCACCACACTTGAATTCCAGTAGGAACACAATACCTTTATGAAGAACAACCACGTCAACGCGCTTACCCATCCTTGGAATGGTGTACTCAAATAGAATCCGACCCTCTGAAAAATCACTGAGTTGGTTCTTAAGAATGCCCACTTCCTCTCCACTTCCTCTTCCCAAGTATTACTTTGTTGTATTGGGTTTTCGGCAGCACTACTATTGGAGTGAATAGCGCCAAGAATCTCATTGTCTTTTTGTTGCAGAAAATCGTGGATGGCGGCAGAATAATAAGCTCGCTGATTGCGCATAGTTGTCACCATGTTCCCTTTAATCTATTCAATTAGCGTCTCATCTGACGTATTCGTCTGTTTGGTTAACTACTTAGATCAGACCTTTGTATACGTCAGTGTAATTGTACCTGTTTTATATCAGCCCGTGCAAGTGATTTGAATAGAGAGGTCGCCCGGGTTACGCGCGGTGTCTGGTGCCAGGCCCCCTCCCGATCTCCGCGCGCAACACGAACCAGATGCAGCGGCAGAAATCCGTGATGCTCGCGCTCGAGAACATGGGCGCGTGGGTCGCCATACAGCCGTGGAGGCTCGACCTCTGGCTCATCGACGCCGGAGGCGAACAGTTCGAGACCATCACGTCGTTCTGCCGCGCCGCTGCCAGTGGCACGAGGCCGCCGCGCTCGGCCAGAGGGCCACGAAGGACGAGGCGCTGGTGGCCGCGTTCAAGGCCCTCGCCACCGAGGCGGCCCTCAGGACGGACGCGAAGACGGCGGTCGGCTTCGTCGAATCGGCGATGGCGATCACCGACCGGCTCCAGCGGGAGCGCGAGCTCGGCCTCAAGGCCCGCGCCCAGGCGACGAGGGACGACCAGCTCAGGCTCGCGCGCGAGAAGTTCGAGGCCGCCGAGAAACGGCTCAGCGCCGCCACGAAGGCCGTCACGGACGAGACGCTCACCGACGAGCAGCGCGTGGAGAGAATCAAGGGGATCTTCGGCGTCAGATGAGCGGGACCGAATCCATATTGGAGGAGATCCTCCTGCCCTGGCAGCGGCGGTGGGTGGCGGACCGGGCGCGCTTCAAGATCGGCATGTGGTCGCGCCAGACGGGCAAGAGCTTCTCGACCGCCTGCGAGGCCGTCACGGACTGCGCCGCCCAGCCGCGCGGCTCCACCTGCCTGTGGGTCGTCCTCTCCGCCGGCGAGCGCCAGGCCCTCGAATGGATGCAGAAGGCCCGCAAGTGGGCCGAGGCCGTGAAGGCGACCGTCGATTCCTACGACGAGGTGCGCCACGCGGCGGACGCGCTGATGGCGAAGGCGGAGATCCGCTTCGCGAACGGCGCGCGCATCGTCGCCATCCCCGCGAACCCGGACACGGCGCGCGGCTACTCCGCGAACCTCGTCCTCGACGAGTTCGCGATCCACGAGCGGCCATTCGACATCTGGGCCGCGATCTACCCCTCCATCACCAACCCGCTCACGGGCGAGAAGAGGCTGCGCGTCGTCTCCACCCCCAAGGGGCGCGGCAACAAGTTCGCCGACCTCTGGGAGCACAACGCGAACTACTCCCGGCACAGGGTGACGATCGAGGACGCCGCGCGGGAGGGCCTGAAGGTCGATCTGGCGGCCCTGCGCGGCGGCGTGGACGACGACGACGTCTGGGCGCAGGAGTACATGTGCGAGTTCATCGACTCCACCTCGGTGCTGCTCACCTACGAGCTCATCGGCGCGTGCGAGTCGGACGCGATCCGCGACGACGGCGCGAGCCCGCTCTACGTCGGCATGGACGTGGGGCGGCGGCGGGACCTCTCGGTGATCGTGACGGCGGCGAAGCTGGGGGACGTGCTCGCGGTCGTCGCGGTGGACGTGCTCGCGAAGACGCCGTTCGCGGACCAGCTGCGCATCCTCGTCGGGAAGGCCCGCGACCGCCGCGTGCGGGGCGTCGCGGTCGACGCGACCGGGATCGGGGCGATGCTCGCCGAGGAGGCGGCCAGACAGCTCGGCGGCAAGTGCCGGGGCGTGGAGTTCACGGTCAAGTCGAAGGGCGAGATGTACGGCCTCATGCGGCGGCGCTTCGAGGAGCGCTCGATCCGCATCCCCGTCGAGCGCGTCCTCAGGGAGGACCTGCACGCGGTGCAGCGCGTCGTCTCGTCCTCCGGCGCGGTGACGTACTCCGCGCCCCGCAGCGAGGACGGCCACTCGGACCGCGCGGCGGCGCTCGCGCTCACGTGCCTCGCCGCGAAGGGCGGCGGGGACTACGTGGCCCCGTTCGCCGCCGGGGGCGTGCACAACCCGGACAGGAGGAGGATCTGATGGCGAAGCGCGAGAGGAGGACGGCCGCGCAGGCGTGGCTGGAGCGGATGAACCCGCTCGCGGGGCTCTCGATCCGCGAGGCGCAGGGCATCTTCGACGCGGCGCGCGACGGCGACACGCAGCGGCTGCACTGGCTCTTCCAGGAAATCGAGGCGGCGAACCCGGCGCTCCTGGTGTGCGTGGAGCGGCGCGCGAGCGCCATCGCGGGGTTCCGGTGGACGGTGAGCGAGATCGCCGCGCGGGACGGCGCGCTCGCCGCCGAGCAGAAGGACGCCGCCGAGCGGTTCCTCCGCGGCATCGACAACTTCGAGGACGCGCTGGAGCACCTGGACCTCGCGTTCTTCCGCGGCTTCGCGCACGCGCAGCCGGTGTGGGAGGCGGACGGGACGGTGAGGGAGATCGTCCTCCTCGACTCGTGGAAGTTCGTGCGCCGGGACGGCGAATGGTACTACAACCCTGCGTGCACGGGATTCAGCGAGGCCGACATGCAGCCGACGGACCGGTGCGGGCTCATGAGCGTCGTCCGGCGGCGCCCGGTGGACTACCCCGCGCTCGGGATCCACATCCGCATGGCGGTGGGCTCGCGCGACTGGGGCCGGTTCCTGGAGCGCTACGCCCTCCCGAAGCCCGCGGTGTTCATGCACCCCGGCGCGACCGCCGAGCAGCGCGCGGACTACCTCGCGGGCGCGCAGGCCGTCGAGAACGGGCAGGTGAGCGTGTGGCCGAACGGGGCGTCGCTCACGGACTTCGCGGGCGGATCGCGCGGCACGGACCCCTTCTCGGCGTTCGTGGAGCACCAGCAGAGGCAGATCGTGCTGCTGGCGACGGGCGGCACCCTGATGAGCCTCGCGGAGGCGGGGACGGGGACGCTCGCGGGGGGCGCCCAGAGCGAGGTGTGGGAGTCCATCGTCGCGCGGGACGCGGCGGTGGTCGCCCAGGCGGTGCGGCGCGCGATGCTGCTGCCGTTCCTCGCGCGCGCCTTCCCCGGGCGGCCCGCGTGCGTGGACTTCGCCTTCGACTTCGCAAAGCCCCCCTCGCCGAAGGAGGTCTTCGACACCGCTGCGGTCGCGCGGCAGGCGGGGTGGTCCATCGACCGCGGCCAGCTGGAGGAGCAGACGGGCTACACGCTCGAACGGGACGCGCCGGCGGCGCCCGCGCAGCCCCCCGCGCTCCTCAACAAGGCCCACGCGCCGGCGGACGATCCAGCCGAACCGCCGGCCACCGCGCAGGCCGTCCTCGCCGAGATCGCCGCCATGATCCTCGACGGTTCAACCCCCCTTGAAGAGGCCTTGAAGGAGGCCCAGAGGAAGCTCGAGGCCATCGACCCCTCCCTCCTCGCAGCCGACCTCGAAAAGGCGATCGAGGAGGCCATGTTCAAGGCCGCCGCCGCCGCGTCGGAACGCGCCGCCACCAACAAGACCGACGCCAACGGCATGGAGCACGCCGAAGCCGGCGGCGGCGACGGCGAAATCACGCAGGAACAGGCCGAGCGAATCTACGAGGAGATGATGGGCGAATGAGCGCGCGCTGCCCACAGGACGGCGGCTTCGTCGGCGACGCCGGCTGCACGCACCCCAACCACGAGCACAGCGCGCTCGTGAAAAGGTTGGGGGGCCTTCCGTCTGCCCCCGCCGATTCCGACGCTACTGGTGAACGGCCCATGGCTTCGCGGCGGAACCGGCGGTGATTGTACCACATCAAACCCGGACGGACAACCACTAGAGGAAAGGAAAGATCAAATGATCACCTGTACGCTTTGCGCAATACTTGCGGTACTCGCCGCCGAGTGCCTTCTCGCACTTTCGTACGTCGTCGTCCGTCGCGTCCTTGCCGAGCGTGACGGACATGAGCACGTCCCCGAAACTCTCATGGTCGGATTCCAGGCCCTCGGCGATCAGACGTTTGCACTGCCGCCCAATGCGGGCGTGAAACTTCGTTTCGTCGGGAAGCTCGACGAAGAACGAGTGGAGCTGGTCGGGGTCTACGCCCCTGAAGCCATCGAACGGAACGCGGAGTGTGGCCGCATCGCCCGGCTCAATCCCCACCACCGCTGGTTCCCCTTTGAAGTCCACAGGTTCGACCTCGACGAAATCCCCGTCCAGACAGTGGAGATTTGCTCCTACGGTCCTGATGGACACGGTCCTGCGCCCGCGATTATGGATCCGGAGCGCGACCACTTCGTATATCCCGCCGTCTCGGATGAGAACGAGCGCGCGCCTGACGGAAAGCGCGACGCGGGCGGCTCTGGGCGGAACCCCGTTCAAAACCTCCGCCAAGGCGTTCAAAAACGCGCGGCGCGCTCCGGGCGGGCGCGGAGACGGCGGGCGCGCGGACGCGCCACAGGGGCGTTTTCGGCGGTCTGCGGAGAGGGGGGCGAATAATGAAGGCTGACGGCAAAGGCCTCCCGGAGGCCGTGAAGGCGGGCGACGTCCTCGCGGGCGTGCTCATCTGCCCGTTCGGCGAGTTCCCGCACGGGGAGACCATCCAGGTGTGCGACCACGACGCCTTCGTGCGGCTCGTCGCCCGGTGGCGCGTCGCCGGCGCCAAGGAGGTCCTCTGCGACTTCGAGCACGCGAGCGAGGTGGACCGGGTGGACTCGGACACGCGCGCGGCGGCGTGGATCGCGAACCTCGCCGTGTCGAGGGACGGCCTCGTCGGCGACATGAAGTTCACCGACGAGGGCGCGGCGGCGGTCTCGAACCGGCGCCTGCGGTTCCTCTCGCCCGTGTGGACGCTCGGCCCCGACGGCCGGCCCCGGTCGCTGCGGTCCGTCGCGCTCACGAACCGCCCCAACATCCACGGCGAGCCCGTCCTCAACAAGGAACCCGCTTCCAACCAGAACCCAAAACCCGAAAAGGAGAACGCGAAGATGGAGAAGATCAAGGAGCTGCTGGGCCTCGCGCCCGGCGCGACCGACGAGGAGGTCCTCGCCGCCGTGGGGCGGATGCGGGACGAGCTCGCCGAGGCGCGGAATGAGAGGGAGGCCGCCGAGGCCGAGGCCTTCGCCGAGGAGAACAAGGCGAAGTGCAGCAAGGATGCGCTGAAGGGCGCCTACCTCATGAACAAGGAGGCCGCGAAGGCGCTCGTCGCGGGCATCCCGGCCGCCCCGGCGAAGGCGGAGGCCCCGGCGCAGGTGCTCCTCAACAAGGGCGGCGCCGCGACGCCGGCGATCCCCCGCGCGGGCGACCCGCGCGCCGAGATGGCCGCGCTGCCCGCATCGAAGCGCGCCGCGTACTACGAGGCCCACAAGGGCGAATTCTGACGAACCGAACAGGAAAGGAAAGGAAGACATGGCACTCACAGCACCCGGCCTGACGCTCTCCATCGAGGCGCTCTTCGGCCACATCAAGCCCCAGCTGGACGTCGTCCGCCGCATGGGCTTCACCGACTTCTCGAAGGCCGACCCCGGCATCGAGATCAAGCCCGGCGCGACGATCAAGTACCCGCTCTCGTCCGTCGACGCCGCGAGCGTCTACGACGAGTCGACGAACAACTACCTCACGGGCGGCTCGACCGCCTGGGGCACGCTCACGGCGACGCACTACCTCCAGGGCTTCGACCTCAAGGGCGTGAACATCGACGAGGGCGTGAACGCGGGCCGCATCCGGCAGCTCTTCGCGGCGCGCGCGGGCGCGGGCATCGCCTGGGCCGTCAGGAACGCGGTGAAGACGTCCCTCGACGGCGCGACCGCCTCCACGGCGGTGACGCTCAAGGCCGCCCCCGCGCTCGCGGACTACGACGCGCTCGGCGAGGGCGTCGGCTGGCTCGACAAGGCGAACGCCACGCTCGTCGTGAACGGCGCGGAGTGGGCGAAGATCAAGGGCGTCCTCCACGGCGCGCACCTCTCCGCCACGCCGGCGGCCGCCGCCGAGGAGCTCGGCTTCCGCGAGCTCGTCGTGCTCCCGGACCTGACGGCGCGCGCGGTGATCGTGCCCTTCAGCTCGGTCGGCTTCATCGCCCGCGTCCCCGCGATCGTCGCGAATTACCCCGAGTCGGGCGCGGAGACGGACGAGGACTCCGGCCTCTCCGTGGGGATCGTCGTCGCCGACGACCAGGCGAAGAACCGCCAGGTGGTGAACGCCGACCTGTGGTTCGGCGTGGCCCTCATCTCGGCGAGCGCGAACGCCACCACCTCGAAGGGCGCCATCAAGGTGGGCACCGCGAGCTGACGGGGAATCCGCCGCGCGCCCACAGGGCCGTTTCCCGCGCCATCGAGGCGCGCGGCCAACGGACACATCGAGGCGCGCGGCTTCAGCCGCGCAGACGAAAGGATACAGCCATGTGGCGAAAGATCACGAAGGAGGACCTCCACGCGACCCTCTCCGAGCAGGAGATCCGCGCATTCGGCCAGACCGACGCCTTCGACGCATCCGCCGTCGAGCGCCAGGTCGCCAACACCGTCGCCGCCGTCCGCGGGTTCGTCCGCTCCGGACGCAGGTGCCGCATGTCCCCCGACGAGTCCACCCTCCCCGAGATGCTCGTCTCCCCAGCAATGGACGTCGCCGCCTTCAACCTCCTCAAGCGCTTCAACCGCGTCCCCAACGAGGCCCGGACGAAGGCCGCCGAGCGCGCCCAGGACCTCTTCGAGAGGATCGCCGCCGGCGCCGTCGTCCCCGAGGACCACGGCGAGGAGCCCGCCGACGCGAGCCCCGCCGCCGCCGCCCCCGCGTTCTCGCCCCCCAGCCCAGTCCGCCTCCTCGACTAGGAAGACCCATGGACCTTCAGGAACTCCAGAGCCGCGTCTCCGCGCGCGTCCGCGAAATCCCCCTCCTCGTCGGCCTCCCCGTCTTCGACGAGGACAGGGGCAACGTCGTCGAGAACGTCCGGCAGGAGATCGCGAAGTCGAGCTTCTGCGTCGTCGTCGGCGCCCTCTCGTTCACGGACGAGGCCCCCGACGCCTCCCGCTGCTACGGAACCGCCCGCGTCGCGATCTCCGTCTTCGAGGACCCCATGCTCAACCGCGCCGGCGCCGGCCGCCCCACCTTCCTCGCCGCCGCCCAGGAGATCGCCCGCGCCCTCAAGCTCTTCGACACCGGCGACGGCGTCCTCACCTCCCCCGCCATCTCCGCCGCCGAGAACGTCGGCGGGGGCGTCGTCGCGCTCACCGTCACCCTCTCCCTCAAGACCACCCTCTAGAAAGGAACCCACACATGGCCACCACACGCCAGTCCATCGTCCGCGGCCCCGGCACCGTCACGTTCAACGGCGTCAGGCTCTTCGACGCCTCCGGCGTCTCCGCCGAGATCGACTCCGCCACGGGCGAGATCCCCTCCTCCATCGCCGGGACCCTCGACGTCATCAAGACCGACCAGGTCGGCAAGGTCTCCCTCACCCCCGTCGGCAGCCTCTCCGAGGACCTCCTCGCCGTCCTCTACCCCGCCTGGGCCCGCGTCCCGGAGATCGGCCGCTCCGTCCTCGGCGCCGCCGACCAGCCCCTCGTCGTCGCCTCGAAGGCCGGCGTCAAGGTCACGTTCGCCGCAGCCGCCCTCACCAAATGCCCCGACCTCCTCCTCTCGCCGGTCAAGACCGCCTTCGGCCCCGCCGAGTTCTCCGCACTCGTCGCGAACGGCAGGCTCCCCTCCGAGGCGGGCGCCCTCCACACCGTCGCCTCCGCCGCCTACGCCGACGGCGAGCCGCCCCGCGACGGCCTCTCCGGCTTCCACTACCAGGGCTCCTACGGCTCCCTCTCCATCCCGGACACCCTCGACGGCTGGACCGTCTCCGTCGAGCTGGGGCTCGAGCCCGTCCACACCGACTCGCAGGGCACCATCGACTACACCCTCTCCGGCGTGAACGTCACCGCCCGCTGCACCCCGCTCGGGCTCTCCGAGGCGCAGATCCTCGCCGCCCTCCCCGTCGGCCTCGGCCGCGGAGCCTCCCTCGCCACCGCCAGCGACCTCGTCGTCTCCGCCAAGGGCGGCCTCAAGGTCACGCTCAAGTGCGCCTCGCTCCTCACCGGCCCCCTCAACTGGGGCGCCACCGCCCTCCGCGCCGGCGAGCTCGGCTTCCGCGCGAACGTCGATCCCGCCACGGGCTCACTCTTCGACGTCGCCCTGCAGGGGGACGAATGACCATCTCCCTCGGCTCCGCCGTCCTCTGCGCCGGTCAGGCCCGCAGCGCGACGGGCTCCCCCGTGGGGCCCTCGGGGCTCGCGGTGGAGATCGCGCCGGGCGTGGAGGCGCGCGAGTTCGTCGGCGCCGACCGCGTCCAGCCGGAGCACGTCAGATGCGACCACGGCGTCGTCTCCTTCGGCGTCACGCGCACGTTCCCCTCGGTCGCCGCCGCCCTCGCGTGGATCGCCGGGCCGTTCGTCTCGGAGGCGAGCGAGGGCGAGCTGAAGTTCGACGGCGCGCGCGTCTTCGGCCCGAAGTCGGCCGTCACGAGCCGCCGCTGCTCCCACGTCGGCTGCACCGTCGCCGTCACCTACACCATCGAGGGCTAGACAATGGCGGACGACGGGAACGTGGACATCCGGATCAGGGTCAGGGCGGACACGGCTCCGGCCGACAAGGCGAAGAGGGCCGTCGAGTCGGTCGGCGCCGCCGCGAGGACCGCCGCCGAGTCGTCGAAGGGCGGCTTCGAGCGGTTCAAGGGCGCCGTCGGCAGGGCCACGAGCGCGGTGGGCGCGCTGCGCGGCGTCCTCGCCGGCTTCGGCGCGGCGGGCCTCGTCGCCCCGCTCGTCGGCGCCTTCCGGAACTGGCGCAAGTCCATCGCCGAGACGGAGAAGAAGCTCCAGGACGCGCGCAGGGCCGCCGCCGAGGCCGCCGACGCGAAGGCCGTCCGCGAGATGGCCGAGGCCTGGGGCGAACTGAAGGACGCGGTCAACGCCGCGAACGAGGCCCGCCAGCGGGGCCGCGAGCTCCTCGACGAGGAGGTGCGCCTCCGCCGCGAGGAGGAGGACGCGCGGACCGACCTCGACGAGCGCAGGGCCCTCGCGGCGATCGACCCCGAATCGCCGAGCGCCGCCGCCGAGCGCGCCGCCGTCTCCGCCCGCTTCGCCGCGCGCCGCTCCGAGACGAACGCCTCCCGCAGGGGCGAGGACGTCGTCCTGCGCCGCCAGGCGCTCGACGAGGAGGCCCGGGGCGCCGCCTCCGCCGCGGACGCGCTCGCGGGGCAGCTCCCCGCCGCCGACCGCGCGATCCTGCGCGCGCGCACCCGCGCCTCCACCCTCGACGCCCTCTCCCGCGAGCGCAACGACCGCGACGGAACCTGGTACAATCCGAGGAAGCGCACCGAGGAGGGCGACGCCGAGCGCGGGCGGATGCGGGCCGAGGCCGAGCGGGCCCGCGAGCAGGTCCGCGCGCTCGAGCGCGACCGGGACGCGAAGGCGCGCGAGATCGCCGCCCTGCGCGCGAAGGCCGAGCACGCGAACGCCCGCCGCGACCTGCTCGGCGGGGCCCTCGCGACGGCCCAGACGCGCCGCGAGGCCGACGCGCTCGGCGCCGCCCAGACCGTGGGGGAGGCCGACCGGCAGCTCGCCCGGGGCCGCGCCGCCGAGGCCGCGCGGGCCGAGCAGGCCCGCCTCGAACGCGACCGCGCCGCGAAGGCCGGGAAGCTCGCGGCCCTCCAGGCGCGGGCCGACAGTCAGATCGCCGGGGCCGACGCGCGCGTCTCGCGCGAGGAGCTGGAGGCCGAGGCGGCCCGCCGGAACCTCGCCGGATTCGACGCGACCGTGGGCGCCCGCCGCACCGGCGTCGCCTCGGCGCGCGCGGCCCTCGCCGCGCAGGTCGAGCGCGAGGAGGGCGACGTGCGCGCCGCGCAGGAGGACGCCCGCGCGATCCGCTCGAACCTCGGCGCGCTCATCCAGTCGCTCAGGAACGAGATCGCCGCCATCGAGCGCGACCTGCGCGCCGCGAAGAGCCGCCAGAACTTCAGCGAGTCGGAGGCGCAGCCGTGACCGTCGCCGAGAACGGGGCCATCGCGCCGCGCGCGGACGCGGCCTTCGCCTTCGCCGTGGACGGGACGCGGTTCTTCCCCCAGGCGGGCGCGCGCCTCTCGTTCGCCTCGCGCACCGCCGCGACGCTCCACCTCCCCGGCCTCCCGCAGGGCCTCGTCGCCCCCGGCGCGGAGGTGACGGCCACCTTCAACGGAGAGACGGTCTTCCGGGGCACGGCGGAGAGGATCGTCACGCGCCGCCGGCGCGGCCTCGTCGTCGAGGACGTGACGTGCCGCGACGCCTGGGACCTCCTTGAGCGGCGCGTCTACCGCCAGGCGTGGCGCGTCGCCGCCGCGGACGGGACGGCCGTCGAGACCTCCACCGCCCGCGTCGTCCTGAACGTGGACGCGGACGGCCTGCCCATCCCACTCGCCGAGCAGGTGACGGAGATCTGCTCGGCGGGCGGGCTCATGGCCTCCGACGGCGGGATCCCGGCGGCGACGCTCCCCGCGGACGAGGCGCGCGACGTCACGTGCGCGGACGCGATCCGCCGCGCCCTCCGGCTCTTCCCCCAGGTGGTCGCCGCCTACGACGCCGCCTACGACGCCGTCGCCTTCCGCGTCCCCGCCGCCGGGGACGCCGCCTACATGGCGGGCCCGCTCCTCTCCCGCGCGACGACGCGCACGGCCCACCCCGTCGTCGGCGTGGACATCGCGACCGAGTCGGTCGACACGAGCGTCGTCTCGCCGGAGACGGGCCTCGCCGTCGCCTCGCGCGCCGTCACGCACCAGACCGCCGGGGACGTCGCATCCGACGACTGCCTCCACGTCTACCTCCCCCTCGCGGGCGGCGCGTCCTCCACCTCGTGGGAGTCGCTCGTCGTGGAGACGGAGGAGATGCCCGCCCTCCAGAACGCGCCGTTCTGGCAGCGCAAGCACCACCGCCTCGCGAACGTGCCCGCATCCGCGATCACGATCACCGAGGCCGGGCGCAGCTCCACCAAGTACGACAAGATCACCTCGAACGACGTGGGCGCGCTCCGCGCGTTCGGGCTGAACGCCGAGGTCGTCCACTGCCACTGCAAGGCGACGGTCAAAACCGCCGACGACGTGGAGGAGGAGCTCTACCTGACGATGGACTTCGCGATGACGGACGCCTCGCCGGGCCGCCACACGCGCCAGACGGGCAGCTCCTCGACGGCGGCGGAGACGCTGCCCGAGGGGCTCGCGGCGGCCATCCTCGCCCAGCGCGGCGGCGCGGTCGAGGCGGAGGACGTCTCGATCGTCGTCGGAGAGGCGTTCCCCCGGATCGGCGACTCGTTCGGCGGGCTCGTCCTCCAGAGCTTCGACGTGGACTGCGCGACCCTCGTCGCGAACCTCCACTTCGGCCACCCGGACTACCTGACGCCGGAGGACATGCGCGACCTGCTGAACGGCTTCCGCGCGCGCGGCTCCGCCGCGAACGTCCCCCACCGCGCCGAGAGCGACCTCGGCGCCGACGCGACCCCCGTCGCGGGCGGGGTGATGCCCCTCACGACGACCGAGTTCTGCCCCGGCGTGAAGGCGAAGACCACCGTCAAGTCGTCGAGCGGCGGCGGCTCGATCGTGCTCGACGCGGCGGCGGTGGGCGCCGGGAAGTCGCTCGCCGTCCGCGAGCTCACCTACACCCCGTCCGGCGGCTCCGCCACGACGCTCAAGGTGCTCGCGGAGGATGACGTGGAGCTCCCGCCGGGCGGCGGGGGCGGCGCGGAGCACGCCGCCGAGCCGGACACGAACGCGACGTTCACGGAGAGGGACGGCAAGATCGTGGTGGGGGTCTACTACCTATGATCGGCGCGCGCGACCAGTACGCCTTCGTGGACCTCTCGCAGGTCCCGGAGATGCGGATCGACGGCGGAATCCTGCCCGCGCGCGACGTGGCGGCCGACGGCTCGTGGCGCGTCCTCAGGGGCGAGGACGCGGCGTTCCTCCAGGAGGCCGCGCGCGAGCGCGTCCAGGCCGCCACCGGCGCGACCGTCCCCCCGCACGCGATGACGCGCGTCCTCTCGGCGGACCGCATGGAGGACGCGCGCGGGCGGCTCGCCGCCTGCGCCTCGCTCCACGGCTACTGCAAGGACCCGCCGGAGGACGCCCAGGCCATCGACGGCCTCGACGCCTTCGCGACGGCGGCGACGGCCCACGGCCTCGCGTGGAGCGACGGGGAGCCCGCGCTCCCGGCCTTTGGCGCGTTCCGCGCGCTGCGGGCGGACGACGTGCGCGCGCTCTTCCGCGCCGTCTCCCGCCTCCGGCAGTTCGAGGTCCACGGCGCGCCGTTCGGCATTTCAAACGGGGCGGGCGCGGAATACGCCGTCGAGCTCCACGAGGAGAGGCCGGGCGCGAACGCGGCGGCGAGCGCGCCGCCCCTGGGGCTCGTCGAGCACGTCTGCGACGACGCCTGGCGCGGCACGAGCCGCGAGGAGGTGTGCTTCGCGCGCGACGCCGTCGTGGCGGGCGGCGACTGGTCGCTCACCGTCCCGGAGGCCGCGCGGCCGTGGATCGCCTCCGTCCGCGCATTCGTCCGCCTGCGCTACGCGTCCGTCGAGACGCCGCCGGGGGGCGCGGCGGCGGAGACCTCGGACTACATCGTCGCGCCCGTCGAATCCGCGTTCTCGGACGGGGTGTGCGCGGTCGCGCGCGCGTCCCTCGTCGATGCGGCCCAGGCGGCGCGCGCCCGGCGCGGCTACGTCCCGCGCGCCCTCGGAAGCGGCTGGAGCCAGGTGAACCGCGTCTCGGCGGACGGCCTCTCGTTCATCTGCTCGCTCACCGGCCACACCGACTTTTCCGGCATCGGCTGGACCTGGCAGCCGAACAACTGAAGACTTGAACCCAAATGGAGGAGAACATGGCAGACGAGGAGAACGCGGCGGCGGTGCCGCTCAGGTGGACGGTCGAGACCTCCCGCGCCCAGGCCGCCCGGTTCGAGGCCTTCCGGGGCGAGACGCTCGCCCTTGAAGCCACGCTGAAGACGTATGGAAACCCCCTTGAAACGGACCTGAAACCGTCTCTGCACTGGCAGACGCCCGGGATGGGGGACGCGTGGTGGACGGCCCCCGCGACGGCGGAGGGGGGCGTGCTGCGGGCCGCGTTCACGCCCGAGATGGACCCCGGCGCGCCGATGGTCGTGGGCTTCATCGGCGTTGCGGGCGGGATCTGGCGCGCCGCGTTCGCGATCCGCTTCCGCCACGCCCCCGGCGCGCACCCGAACGAGATCGACCTCCCCCCCGCGCGAGATCGACTTCGCGACGGTCGTCGTCCGCAACGCCCCCTGGGCCACCCCCGCCGACGTCGCCGCGCTGACGTCCGGCAAGCTCGACAGGGCCGACGTGCGCTACAGGCTGCACGAGGTGGACCTGGGCGGCTACATCAAGCTTCTCGAAGACCGCGCAGTCAACGTGTTCTCGTCGTCCGAGACGGTCAGGGTCACGCCGCCGCGCCCGTCGGAAGGCGGACGCGCGCGCGACCTGCTCGTCGTCGCGACGCTCTCCAACGGCGCGGGCGTCACGTTCGACGTCAACGACGATATGGTCTGCCTCGTCAGCTACGTGACGGAGGACGCGGACGCGCTCGCCGCCGAGGACGGAATCAACGTCTACTCGCTCACCGAGATCATGCCGGCCACGGCTGACCATCGCGCGATGTTCCTCGTCGCGCGCAGGACCGTGGCCGAATTCGACCCGATGACAACCCCAGCGGAGGCCTGAAGATGAACCGAGACTTTGGAAAACTGGCAGACGGCAGAATCACCTACGCCCCGCGCGTCGTCATGACGGAGGCCGGGCTCGCCACGCGCCCCACGGCCGCCGACTACCTCGCGGCGGGCTATAAGCGAATCATCGACACGCCGCCGCCCGTCGAGGCTGGCGGCTTCAGCCGCCCATCCGGCTGGCTCGAAGCCGCCGATACCATTACCCGCCGGTACGAGACCGTCGCGGCGCCGCCGCCCGCGCCGCGCGTCTTCTCGAAGCTGAAGTGCCACCTCGCGCTCAAGGCCGCCGGGCACTGGCCCGCAGTCAAAGCGTGGCTGGAGGCGAACGACCTCTGGGACGCCTTCCTGCTCGCGCAGGACGTCCGCGAGGACGACGAGCAGTTCACGGCGGGCGTCGCCGCGCTGAAGGCATCTCTCGGCCTCTCCGACGACGACGTGGAGAAACTGCTCGCCGCGTGCGTGCTGGAGGGCGCGTGAGATGCTGATCGGTTCGAGACTGTCCATGACGGGCGGCGGCGCCGCCGCCAAGACGAGGCGGTACGCGGAGTACTATCTCAGAATCGCGGACGGCACGATCAAAGAGATATGCGACGAGGACACGACGATAATCGGAGATTATGTGTTCCAATATTTAAACAAACTCGCGCGTGTGGACTTCACGAACTGCACGACAATCGGCAAATATTCGTTCAGCGAATGCACCAGCCTTGCGAGCGTGGACTTTCCGAACTGCACGTCCATCAACCAAAGTTCGTTCAGCGGCTGCACCAGCCTTGTAAACGTCAACATTCCGAAAATCTATTCGGTCGGCAACAGGTCGTTCATCGGCTGCACCAGACTTGCGAGCGTGGACTTCCCGAACGTCACATACACGAACATCTACGCGTTCAGCGGCTGCACCGGCCTTACGCGCGTTAACATGCCGAAGTTGTGGGATATTAGTGAAAACTCGTTCAGGAATTGCACTAAACTGAATCTGCTCCGCATGGACGGGATATCGGAAGTGACGACGTTGTCCAACACAAACGCATTCTATAACACGCCTTCGACGATGAGGATCGTCGTGCCGGACGCGCTCGTGGACGCGATGAGGGCCGCGCCGAAATGGAGCGACTACGCCGACCGCATCGTCGGCGTGACGGAATACGACGCCGCGAACGGAGGCGCCCGATGACCGTCGCCGAATGCCGCGAGCTGCTCGCCCGCGCGCGCGCCCTCGGCCTCTCCGGGGCCGGCGAGGCCGCCGCCCACCCCGTCGAGTGCCTCGCGCGCGACTGCAACGGCATCGGCCCGGAGTGGCTCCCCGCACCCGCGCGCGAGCTCCTCGACCGCCTCGCCCCGGACCTCCGCCCCGCCGCGCTGGTCCACGACTTCCGCTGGTCCCACTCCGACGGCTCCCGCGCCGCCTTCGACGCATCCAACCGGGAGCTTGAGGACAACTGCGCCATCGTCGCGCGCTCCTTCCCCTGGTGGAACTGGCGGCGGTACGCCCTGCGCCACCTCGGCGTCGCCTTCGCCGACGTCTGCTCCCGCCACGGCCTCCCCGCCTACCTCATGGCGCACGCTTCAACCACAACCGAAAACAAAGGAAAACAGACATGAAGAAATCCCTCGTCGCCCTCGCCGCCGCGCTCGCGCTCGCCGGCTGCACCTCCTCCACCCGCATCGAGTGGGGCGGCCGCACCGCCCTCCGCAACCCCGACGGCTCCGTCCTCCTCGACGCATCCGGCGCCCCGCACTACGAGACCGCCCCGAATATCTACAGGGACGCCAACTGGCTCACCCGCCGCGAGGAGCGCGACGTCTCCGTCAGCGTCAACGCCGACGGCTCCTACTCCGCCGGCATCGGCGCGCGCGTCAACGACGTCTCCACGAACGGCGTCGCCATCGTCACCGGCGGCCTCGACGCCACCACGCGCCTCGTCTCCACCGTCGCCGCCGCCTACGCCTCCATATCGGGGGGCGCGGCTTCAGCCGCGACCGTCGTTGACGTCGCCCGCTCCGTCTACAGGGCGTTCGCTTCGGCCGGCGGCGACCCCGCGAAGGCCACCGTCTCCGCCGGGGGCGGCTCCCTCGCCGTCTCCGACGGATCCGTCTGCACCGAGTGCGACGCGGCCGGCAACTGCACCGCCGGCGCCTGCCGCGAGTGACCGCCATGACCCCGGCAGAAGACGTCCTCCGCAGGAGCCTCGCCGCCTCCGGCCTCCCGTCCGCCGGGTGGTCCGCCCTCCCGGCGGCCATCCGCGACCGCGCCTTCTTCTCCTCGCGCGTCGAGTCCGTCCGGTTCCTCGACGCCGCCCGCGCCCGCGTCGCCGAGCTCCTCGCCGGCGCCCGGAACGCCGACGGCGCCATCACCTCCCGCGCACAGGCCGTCTCGGACGTCATGCGCGCCGCGCGCGACGCCGGAATCGCGACAGGGAAGGGCGGCCTCCAGGACCCCGGCTCCGCCGCGCGCGCCGCCCTCGTCGTCGAAACCAACGCCGCCATGGCCGCCGGACGCGCCGCCGCCGAGATCTCAAACTCCTACGGCGCCCGCCTCGCCTTCCCCGCCCAGGAGCTCGTCCGCGTCGAGGCGCGCGCCCGCCCGCGGAACTGGAGGGCGATCTGGACCGCCCGCGGCGGCGTCCTCCGCGACGGCCGCATGGTCGCCCTCAAGGGCGACCCCGTCTGGACCGCCATCTCGCGGTTCGGCCACCCCTACCCCCCCTTCGACTTCAACTCCGGCATGGGCCTCGACGACGTCTCATTCGACGACGCCGTCGCCCTCGGCCTCATCGAGCCCTCCTACAGGCCCCCCGTTGAATCCCCCCTCAAGGCCTTCAACGACGGCCTTGAAGCCGACTTGAAGGTCGGCGACGGCCGCCTCCTGGGGGAGCTCAGGAAGATGTTCGGCGACCAGATCCGAAACGACAACGGCGTCATCCGCTGGCGCCAGGACCTCATCCGCGACGCCTTCACCTCCGGCAAACCGTTCTCGATCAAACTCGGCGAGGCGTCCGGCGACCTCCTTTCCAGAATCCCGGCTTCGGTGCCGGCGCAGTCGCTGGCGGGCAAACCGCTCACGATCACGCAGGACTGGCTGGACCGCAAGCGGAAGGACGGGACGGACCACCGCGCGCACTTCGCCCCGATCGAAGCGCACCCGGGGGACATCCCACTCACGCTCTCCGACCTCGAACTTCTCCCGGAGATATGGCGACGACCCGACAAGGCCGAGAAGGTCGGCAAGCACAGGATCATGCTGTCCATGGGCGCGAGCGACGGCGGAACCTACAGGGCCGTCGTCGATTACGAGGGAAGACCTCAGCTTAAAACCTTCTACAAGGAGGGTGAAAAGAAGGGCCCGTGAAGCCTTTCAAGCGCGAGGGGAAGACCGAGGTCTTCGCCCTGCATAATGCAGGAAAAGAAGCACGAGCCCGGAACGCCTCCCAGTATACCACCACCCACCCGCCAAATCAACCGCCCCACATATCGAGGCGCGCGGCTTCAGCCGCGCCACCAGCCCCCACGCCAGCCATGCCCGTCTCCGTCTCCATCGACATCCCGCGCCTCGAAGCCTCCCGCAAGGCCGCCGAGAAGGTCCTCGGCCGCCTCTCCACACCGGAAGCCCGCAAGGCCGTCATCGACAAGGGCAACGCCGCCCTCGTCGAAGCCCTGCGCCGCCACTTCGCCGAGCGCGAGCGCGAACCGCAGAGGACCGCCGGCTTCCCCTGGTTCGGCCAGCCACACCCAAAGAGCTACTTCTGGCGCGGCGCGCGCGGCGACTCCGTCTCCGAACGCATCGCCTACCAGTCGTCGCCCGACCGCATGGAGGGCCTCGTCTCGATCCAGTCTCCCGCCCTCGCCCACAAGCTCGACCCCAACCCGCCGCCAATCACCCCAAAGGGCGGACGCCGCTGCCTCGCCATCCCCGCCAGCCCAGCCGCCGCGTCCTGGCGCCCCATGCCCCGCGACTTCCCCGGCGGCCTCAGGTTCGCCTTCTCCCGCTCCGCCTCGAGCTTCCTCTCGGCGGCCTCGCGGGCGGCCTTGAGCTCGTCCTCTGCCTTCATGCGCTTCGCCTTCTCGTCGAGCTGGAGGGCCTCCGCGCGCTTGTCGAGGACGCCCTGCTGGCGGTCGAACTCGTCGCGCTCGGCCTCGATCCTGTCCAGCGCCTGCTCGAAGTCGAGCCGCTTCGCGCGCGCGGCGTCCACGCGCCCCGTGAGCTCCTTGTAGCGGTCTGACTTCATGAAGCCCTCGACGGCGCGGTCTCCGGCTATCCGGCGGTCCGCGTCGGATGCCGTCATATACGCCAGCGCGCCGTTTCCGGCGACGTATGCCGTTCCGAGCGCGGACTTCTCGGCCTGTTCGCGCACGTCCCGGACGGCCTTCGCGAGCGCGTCCTCCTCGGCCTTGACGACCTTCTGCGCGTCCTCCCAGTCCTTCCACCCCGCGTCCACGGCGGCCTCCGCGTCCCTCCTCTTGCGCGCGAGCTCGTCGAGCTCGCCGGCCATCTTCGTGCGGGCGGCGTTGGCGTCCGATTCGCCGATCTCCCTTTGGATGCGCTCGGCCGCGCCCGCGTCGCCGCGCCGCATGGCCTCGATCTTCTGGATTTCGAGCTTCTTCTTCGCGAGCTCGTTGGTGGCGTCCACCTCCTCCTTGATGGCGCGGAGGCGGTCGTTCGATTCCCTGATGGATGCCTGGCGCGCCTGCTCGGTCTTCTCGATGAGTCCGTCGATGGACTTCATGCGCTCCTCGTGCGCCTTCTTCTCGGCCTCCGCGATCGCCTTCGCCGCCTCCTCGGCTGAGTTCTTCCACGCCATGAACGCATCGACGCCAATACATAACGCCCCAAATGCCGCCCTTGAGGACATTCTGAATGAAATCTCCAACAAGGCCGCCGAATGTGCCAAGATGAGAACTAAATTTCTTGATCGAATTCCCCGCTTCATTGACCTGAGCTGTCAACTGCTTCGCCTGCTGCGCGGTGTCTGCGAACCCGCTTCCCTGCGCGGCGCTCTTGAGCAGAATGTTTACAATGCCATTCATATTGCCACACAATCGTATAAATGCTAAAATCCAATCGTTGTGAATGACAGCAGAAACAAAATGCGCAATGCGACTTCGGACGAAGAGGAGCAGCTTCTCGTCTTACATGCTGTTTTCGCAATATTTCTTCTGATTGCGCTGATCCTGTTCGTGTGGCTCATCCCATATAAATCCCCAGCAGACAGGGTATTCCTCCTGCCGCACGAGAGAATCCTCTTCTCGAAGTAGCCCGTCACGTCGCGGTCTCCTGTTCCTTCTTGAGGCGGCGGACGATCTCGCGGAGGGTGAGGTCGTATTCGGCGCGGAGGCGGGCCTCGTCGCGGTGCGGCATTCTGCCGAGCTCGACGGCGGCGGCGGAGCAGATGCGGTCGAGCCGCGAGGGGGTCTCGGCCTTGATCTCATCCGGCGCGACGTGGAGGACGGCGCAGGCCTCCGCGAGGACGCTCTCCAGGGCGGCGAGGTTGCGCGCGGCGGCATCCGTCGAGGCGCGGCGGGCCGGCGTGTATCGAAACATACAGTTTCGAGCATACTACCCCTTCCCGCGATTTCCCGTTCCCAACGCTCTTTCCGCCTAGACAAGATGCCTACACCACGGACAACTCAAGCGCAAGGTCTATTATTTTATCGCCCACGATATCCACCATGTTGAGCAAGAGATAACACAGGCACCCTATTTCTTTACACTAAGGCATAGGGTGGCCAAACAACAGCGGATAGGGGTATTACAATTTCGCGAGGATCTCGCGGATCGAACGCTCTCGGGCCTCGATCGCCTCGCAGAGACGGAACTGCACACGGGCGCGGTTGAGGTTCTGACCCGGCTGACGAACCTTGAAGTAGATGTCGCCGGCGAGATAGTCCTGGAAGAAGCGAAGCCCAAGCTCGAACGGCAGCAGACGGATCGCGTCGTAGAGGTAGGCGCGCTCGGCCTCCGTCATGAACGAACCGGCCTCCCGAAGGTAGCCCTTCATAAACGCCATGAAAAGGTTCTCGTCGAAGGTGACCTTGCCCAGATTGAGCTCCTCCTCGCCGGCGGGGTTGCAGATGGAGCGAATGGCGTCGCCCACGTCCACGTGCATGAGGCCGGGCGAGACCGTATCCAAGTCGATCATCGCCGTTCCCTTGCCGGTGAAGTCGTCGATCATGATGTTGTTCACCTTCGGGTCGCCATGGAACATACGCTTCCTCAACTCGCCTCTGGCCTCCGCCTTTTCGAGCGAGACGGCGAATTCACGGCGTTCCTCAATGTACTTCGCGAGACGCTTCGCCTCCATCGACGCGCCGAGAATCTCGCGGGCGGACTCGGCGGCAAGCGTTTCGTCGTACTGGGCCAGATAGCCGCTGGTGACGTGGAAGCCCGGCAGAGGGTCCACGATCGTCTCGGGGTCCATATCCGAGACAAGGTAGTGGAAATGCCCCAGCGCCGCGCCGCACTCAAGGGCGTGCTCCGGGCTCTGCGCCGTGTCGAACGCATGGGCGGAGAGAATGCGCGTGATGACGCGCCAGACCTCGCCGTTCTCGTCGCGCAGGAAGTCGGCGCCATCCTTCGTCCTGATGATCCGCGGCATCTGCCACACGCGGTCGTCGCGATCCGTCTTCGCGTCCTCTTCAAGCTTCTCGTGACAGTGCAGCGTGATCTCGTGCATATTCTGCATGATGGCCTCCGGCTGGGTGAACACGGCCCTGTTCACGCGCTGGAGGATCACCTGCGTCTCGGTGAAGGTGTTGCGAAAGACGGCGAGGAACGTGTCGTTGATGTTCCCGTTGCCGAACGGCACGAGCGTGACGAGGTGTCCCTTGATGTTGAACTTGTTGATGAGCCGGGCGAGTTCCATTCTGTCGCCTCCTAGCGAAGGGGCTTCATGAACATGAGACAGTGGGAGATCGTCCAGGCCCAGTCGGCCGGCATGCGCTTGAGCTCGTGCCCGGCCCCCCAGCTGTCCGAATAGAGAATCTCCCGTCGTTTGTCGTTGTAGCCGAAGATCAGTCGCATGTGGCCGCCCCGGGCCTGCGGGATGTCGGGCTCGGGGTAGGTGCCGAGCGTCACCCCCCAGAAGAGCGGAATGCCCTTGTCGATCTGGTCGTGGACGTCCTTCATGAAGCGGGTGAACTTCGACCGCTGCGCGCCGTTCACCTTCATGTCGCGGAGCACCTCGGGGTCCATCGCCTCATCGACGGCTGCCGGGCTGTAGATCGTCATGTTGCCCTCACGGCGCACGTAGACGCTCTCGGCGATCTCCTTCTTCTTCAGCTTCTTCGCCGCCTTGTTGTAGTTCGCGACCTCCTTCACGAGCCCCTCGATGCGCGCGACGGGCGGCTTCTCGAAGTCGCCGTAGGTGACGACCGTGCCGAGCTTGTACTTCCGCCCGATCGCCTGGACGGAGTCCTTCATGGCGCGCGTGGATGTGCCGCCCTCCGCCGTGGAGCCCGCGGCCTGGGCGATCTCATGCTCATCGACGTCCACGCCGTAATACCGCAGCACGCGCTCGGACGTCGCGACGGCGCAGTAGCCCTTCTGCCCCTGATCAACCATCGGAACGGCGTCGATGAACACGTCGCCGCGCGGATCACGAAGCACGTTGTCGGCAATCTTCTTCGCACCCCGTGCCGCAGGTGCGGCGGCGCGCCCCGCGCCCGACGCGGTCAGCCGCGCGGGGCCGTCCACCGCCAGGCGCACGAAGCCGGCCGCGAACGTGTCCGCCCGTCGGCCCTCCTGCGAATAGCACCACGTCAGCTTCGCGACCGTCGGAATCGCCGTCTTCGGCCAGACCTGAAATTTCTGCACCATGCCCGGACGGGACGTGCGCGCGGACTCGATCGGCGGCGCCTTCGCCCCCTCGGCCGTCAACTGCGCCCGCACGTCCTTCACGATCTGGACGAACGCCTCGCGCGTGATGGGCTTCGCCTTCCGCACGCGCCGCCGCACCTGCCGCCCGCTCTCCGTGGCGATCACCTCCTCCGCCTCGGTGCCGGCGGACGCATAGAGCATCAGCTCCACGCGCGAGATGCCCCCCAGCTCCCCGAATACGACCTTCGTCTCATAGACGGGAATGCCGTGGTAGACCACGGCGCCGTCGAGGCGCGTGTCGGCGCCATCGCGGTTGCCGGACGTGAATTGGAAACCCTGCCCCTCGTGGCGCTTCACGAACAGAACCGGGTCGGACGCCCAGAAGACCTCCTCCGCGAAGTCCCGCCCAATGTCGTACGCCGCGTCATCCGCGCCGAACACCACGCCCGCGGCCACCAGCGCGGCCACCAGAATGCCTTTTCCCATCACCAGTCCCCTTTCTTTTTCCCTTCGCCCGCATGGCCCGACCCGCAGCGGCGCCGCGCGCGGCCACCGGCACGAAATCCACCAGACGACGGTCGAAGTCGATCTTCTCCACGCCCACCTTCAGACGCATGCCCACGCGCCAAACCGCCCCGCCGCCTTCAAGCGTCTCGTCGAAGTCGTTCCAGCGCAGATAGGCATCCGAGAGCTTCGACACGTGCACCATGCCCCCCACCGCGAGGTCCGGCAGATCGACGAACACGCCGTAGCGCGTGCACTTGGAGACGACCGCGTCGAAGCAGTTCCGTGACGCGCCGCCCGCGCGCCCGCGCGCCTCGTCGAGAATCTGCTGTAGATAGCGGTACTTCTTGATCTCGTCGAGCGCGCGCTCCGCGTCGTCCGCATTCTGCTCGCGCGCGGAGCAGTGGAGCGCGGCGGCGTTGAGCCACCCCAGGTCAAGCTGCCCGCCCTTGCCCGCGAGCCAGGACGCCAGCTGGCGGTGCAGCACGAGGTCCGGATAGCGGCGGATCGGGCTCGTGAAATGCGCGTAGTAGACCTTTGCGAGCCCGAAGTGCCCAATCGCCTTCGCGGAGTAGAGCGCCCGCTTCATCGAACGGAGCACCATCACCGAAAGCACGCCCTCCAGTGGGGAGCCCTTGATCTTCTTGAGGAAGCGCGCGAGGTTCTTCTGGTGGGTGAGGTCGCCGCACGAGATGCCCAGCTTCGCGAGATTGCCGCGCAGCTCCGCGAGCTTGTCGGCGTCCGGCGCCTCGTGGAGACGCGCGAGGATCTTCACGCCGCGCGTCCAGAGTTCCTTTGCCACGGCCTCGTTCGCCGTCACCATGCACTCCTCCACCATCTGATGCGATTCGTCGTAGGGTCGCACCTCGATGCCGGTCATCCGGCCCGTCTCGTCGAGCATGATCTCCGCCTCGGGCACCTCCATGTCGAGCGCACCCGCGGCGAAGCGGTTCGCGCGCAGCTGCTGCGCAAGCTCGTGGATCGCCCGGATCGTCCGCCGTTCGTTCGGCTTCAGCCGCTTCCCCTCCGCCGGCGCGGCGCCCCTCAGCTCCGCCAGCACCTGTTCATAGGTGAAGCGGGCCTTGGAACGGATTACGCTCTTCGCAAACGACCGCGCGATGCAGACGCCCTTCGCGTCGAACGTCAGGAACGCCGAGAAGGCATAGCGATCCTGATTCGGGACGAGCGAGCAGACGCCGTTCGACAACTGCTCGGGCAGCATCGGGACGACCTTGTCCACGAGGTAGACCGAGGTCGAGCGCTGATACGCCTCGCGGTCCAGCGCGCTCCCCGGCGTCACGAAGTGCGAGACGTCCGCGATGTGCACGCCGAGCACGCGATTGCCAGCCTTGTCCAGTTCCAGCGAAAGCGCGTCGTCGTAGTCCCGCGCGGACTCCGGGTCACACGTGAAGATGTACTTCCGACGAAGGTCCAGCCGCTTTCCGGCCGCGCCCTTTCGCCCTCGGGCGGGCGCGGTTTCGGGGATCACCCCCACGCGCTCGGCCTCGGCCACGACCGCCGGCGGGAACGCCTCGGGCAAGTCGTATTGCTTCATCACGGCGAGCGTGTCGAGCGACGGGTCGTCCGCAGGGCCAATCACGTCCGTCACCTCGCCTTCGGGGGCAAGGCGCGGGTTCTCCCAACGCACAAAGCGCATCACCACCCGGTCGTTCAGCTTCGCGCCCCGCGCGTCGGGAACGATGAACTCCTGCCGATACGTCGGCGAAAGCGGCTGCACGCGCGTGAAGCGGCCCAGCGAGACGATTGTTCCCACAATCGACCGGGGGGCCCGCGCTTCGATGCGGATGATGCGGCCCTCGGGCCCGGTCTTCCCCGCGTCCTGCGGACGCGCGGCGCGGCCGCGCCGCCCCTCCGCCGCCCCGCCGCGCGTGAGCTTGATCGTCACCGTGTCGCCCACCAGCGCCGTGCCGAGATTCTCGCGTTCAATCCAGATCGCCTCGTTCGTCTCGGGATCGACGAGGAAGCCCGCGCCGTTGCGCGCCATATGCAATTCGCCGGTCATCGTCCCGGTCTCGCGCGGCGACTGCCGGACCTTCTGTTTCTCTTTTCGCTTGTTCATTTGCTAAACCCCTTCGGCGACCGACCACCAACCTCAGAAGAACCACTTCGCGCAGGCCAGCAGACCCTGCTTCCAAGGCACACGGTGGGAGACGCCCGTCTTGCCGGCGAACTCCGAAAGATGCGCGACGTACCAGTCGTAGTTACGCACCAGCGCGTCCTTGTTGGAGTAGCGCGGCGCAAAGCCCAGCTCCCGCTCGGCGCGGGCGATGGAGACGAAGCTATCCGTCGATGCCGTCTCGTACACCCACGGGTAGAGCGGCGAGAGGTGGAGCTTTTCAAGGATGCGGAGAATGAAGACGATGGGCTTGACGGGCAGACCGTGAATCTTCTTGCCATGTCCAGCACGGTCCAGCACCGCCTGATAGTCCTCCTTCATCGTCGTGAACTCCTTCGCGCCGATGTTGAACTCGGTGTTCACGACCTTCTCCTCGCGCGTCATCGCCAGCCAGATCGCCTCGCAGAGATCCGCCACGTCCATCAGCTGATAGCGGTTGTCGCCACGGCCGATCATCGGGAAGCCGTGCCCCGTGTAGGCCCAGTCGTAGAACAGCGCGAATACGCCCAGGCGCTCGGGCCCGACGAAGCTCTTCGGGCGGATGATCGGCACGCAGAACCCGCTCGCGCGCGCATCGCGGCAGATTCTCTCGGCCTCGATCTTCGCGTGTCCATAAGGTCCCACGCCGACCAGCTCGTCGTCCTCGTAGATCGGGTGCCGCTTCGGCACGCCGTAGACGGCGGTGGATGATATCTGGATCATGCGCGGCACCCCCGTGCGGCGGCAGGCCGTGATCACGTTGCGCACGCCATCGACCTCCGTCGTGCGGATATCCTCGGGGGAGTAGAGCGGCAGCGCGGCGGCCGTGTTGACCACCGCATCGCATCCCTCCACGCACCGGTTCACGGCCGCGGGGTCCCGAACGTCGCCCTTGACGAACTTCAGCCAGGGCTCCCCGGCCTCCGGGTAGTCGAAGTCCGCGATGTCGAGCACGCGAATCTCCTCGACGCCCTTCATCCGGAGGTGGCGGATCAAGTTGATGCCGAGGAAGCCGCTGCCACCGGTAACTAACACTGTCTTCATGTCTTCTTCACTCCGTGATTGCAACCATCAGGTTCGCGACCGTCCCGCGGTCGAGCACGAAGATCG
The DNA here is from genome assembly GCA_051884935.1 of Kiritimatiellia bacterium. GTDB lineage: Bacteria > Verrucomicrobiota > Kiritimatiellia > RFP12 > UBA1067 > RUG572. The sequence goes on from JBJEWG010000150.1 coordinate 34,143, forward strand.
CATCCGCGCCGCCAACCGTCGCATAGCGTCCCCCACCGCCGGCGAGCGCGCCCAGCATGAGATTCCGTCGCACCGCATCCGCCCCCTCGCAGTCGATTGCGATCACGAGGGCGGGTGCGCTCAGTCCACAGCGCCGCAGATCGTCCGGCGACGCCGCGACGGTTTCGACCGCCACGGCCTCCACCCGCGTCAGTGCGGCCAGAAGGTTCTTGACCGCCGCGACACGCACCGTCGCGGGCGCAGAACCTGCATCGAGATTCCATACGCCGCGCTCGGCGTCGAAGACGACGGAGACGGCCGCGCCCGACGCGGGCTTCAGCGAGAGGCGCCGCACGGCCTTCGGGTCGAGCTCGATCAACGTCTTGGACCGCAGATTCGCCCACGGGCCGCACTCCTTGAAGAGCGCGCGGGCGACCGTCACATCCGGGTGAACGCGCGCCGACGTCGCGACGGAGATGCGAACCGCGTCCGCGCCGAGGTCGCCCACCGGCACATCGCTGCCGCGCAGGCGAAGGATCACATCGACGAGGGCCGTTGCGGCCGCCTGGTCCGCCGCAGCCGCCACCGGCGCCTCCAAACGCCAGACGCCGTTCGTCGAACAGGAGAGGACGTAGACAAGCTCGCCGGCGGAGATGGAGATCGACCGCACGCGCTCGTCCGCGCCGAACGGAAATACGCGCGTGTCACGGAATGCGGCATCTCCTTTCCGGAACAGGTCGGCCACTGCGGCTTCAAGCGTCACGACGGCGCTTCCGTTCCGCACGAGCGCATAGACGAGATTCGTGCCCGCCGAGGAACCGAATACGATCTGGTCGGGCACACCCGCCCCGGACTTGACGGTCACCGAGAGCCCCGACTCCGACGCGAGCCCGTACGGCGCCAGCGCGGACTGCGGCAGAACGGCCTGGTCGCCCGCAGGTGCCGCGTGCGCGGCGGAGGGCAACACGAACCCGGCGATGCGGGCCGACGCGAGGGCCTCCGTCAGCGACGCCACCACGTCGTCGTCCGCCGGAGCCTCAAGCGGGGCCGCAAGGCGCCAGCCGGACGCATTGCGCACAAGGCGGATGAACGACGACTCCGACGCCCGCAGGTCCAGCCCGGCGATCTGCTCCCGTGCGGTCGAGATGAGCGTGCGGTCGCGGAACCCGTCCGCATCGGATGGAATCGCGTCCAGCGCCGCCACGGGGACCGTGAAGACATTGCGCAGCCCCTCCGTGCGCGCGTAGACATCCTTCCCCGAAGCCGTGAGCGCGCCGAAGAACACCCGCGACGCAACGCCGTTCGCCCGAAGCGTGACCGCGACGCGCACGCTCCCCGAGAGCCCGAAGTCAACGAAGTCCTCGCCCAGCTCCGCCAGTTCGGATTCCGTCCGCATGTCCCCGAGCGGCAGCAGCGTCACCATATCCACGAGCCGCGCCACGGGCGCCGCGGCCGCAGCGGCGGAATAGGGGGCGGCGATCGACCACGCGCCGAAGTCGCCGCGCACAAGCCGCACGACATTCGTCCCGTGGCGCGCGATCTCGATTTCGTCCACGGCCTCCGGCGCAAAGGTGCAGAGCGTGTTGCGCGTGACCTCGCTCGCCACCGCGCGCGACCGCCAGGAGAGGAACGCGAGCAGCGCGGCGAGGAGCACGATCCCCGTCAGGAAGAACACGATGAAACGACGATTGCTCATGCTCCGCGCCTCCTGAGCGGCCAGAGAAGGAGCCCGACGAGGACCACGAACAAAGAGGGCCCCAGCACGGCGATGAAGCCAAAGCGAATCCAGCCCTCGCGGTCCATCCCCGTGGCGACCGCATTGCCCGGCGCGCGGGAGGCCGTCAGCGCGTCGAGCCCGGCCAGCCACGCGAGCGAATTGAGGAAGATTTCACGGTTCGCATTGCCCCGCAGCGCCAGCGCGCCGTTCGAGACGAACGCGGCATCGCCCAGAACCACGAGGCGCATCGGGTGGAGCGCCACGTCCTTCGCGACGTCGCCGCCGCGTTCGAGCGCAACGGCAAGCGCGAGGGGGCCGCCCGGCTCGAACGTCGCGTCGCGCGTCCAGGGGCGCACCGAGAGGTCGGACTCCCCCCAGGCCCGCTCGTCCGTCCGCGCGAGCTCCGTGTAGACGGTTCCCTCGACCTGGGAGGACGGCACGGCGACGAGGGCGACCGCGTCGGCGAACACGGCCGTGCCACCCATCAGCGGGCGCGTCACGGGATGGTCCGAGAAGTCACGCACCACCACATCCGAGCCGGAGAGGGTGCGCGGCGAAACGACGGCATACGGCAACACCTTCACCCCGAGATTCGCCAACAACGCCCCGACGCCCGCGTTCGGACCCTGCGTCGCCAACACCAGCAGACGCCCGCCGGCCCGCATCCATCCTTCGAGGCGGGTCGTCTCCACCCGCGAGAACGGCTCACGTGCCCCCGCGACGACAAGGACGGCGGCATCTTCGGGGATCACGGGCGAGGCCGTCAGGTCGAGTTCCCCGAGATGATAGCCGTCGCGCCGCAGCTCCCGCGCGATGTCGCTCATCCCGGCAACGGCGTCGTACGACGTATAGGACGTCTCGCCATGCCCCACCGTCCAGTAGACCGTCTCGCGCCGCGCGGGCAGGGAGAGCCGCTGAAGCGCCGAGGCGCACGCCGTCTCGCCGACAAAGAGCCCCGACTCGCCCACGGCGACAACCCCGTTGGTCGCACTCGAAAACAGGTCCTTCACCGGCACCTGAATCTTCCGGCTCCCGCGCCGGAAGACGAGCGTACCCTCCTCGGCGCCCTTCCGGACCAGTTCCACGGCCCGCCCCAGCTCCCAGCGCGGATCGACGTACTCGACCGAAAGGCGGGCCCCCGCAACGGAGCGCGCCGTCGCCTCAAGGCCGCGCAGCAGACGGGAGACCGCGCGGAACTCCGGCGCCCGCCGCGCGAGGAAACACGTCACGTGCACGTCACCGTGCGTCTCGGAGAGTATCTGCCGCGTCCGCGCCGAAGTCTTCGCCGTCCCGGAATGGAGCGGCAGCTCGAAGGTGAAGTCGAGATTCAGGGTGAGCGTGACCACCAGGCTGGCGAAGACGAACGCCAACACCGTCACCGCCAGGGTCGAACACCGAAGGCCGCGCGCCCCCCGCCCGCGCAGCCGCACCGCCGCCACGGCCTTCGTCGCGGCGAACAGCGCGAAGAGGATCAGCACGCCGTAGAACGCCAGCGTCGAGAGCCGCACAAGCCCCGTGGCGAAATCGACGATGTGCGCCTCGAACGGCATCGACGCGAACCGCATCCGCAGCACGGGCGACCAGGCCGTGGCCATCTCGAACGCCGCATGGGGAAGCGCCAGCACGAGAATCATCGACGCGAACGCGGCCACGGCGGCATGGCGGGAACACGCGCTCGCAAGCAACCCCACCGCACACCACAGAGCGGACTGCAGCAACAACGCCAGCATGGCCGGAAGGAAGGAGAACAGCGACAAGGCCCCGCGAAGCGCCGGCGCGCACAGCGGCAGCAGCACGACCGGCACGACCAGATACAGCGCCAGCGCCAGCGCGCACAGCGCGAAGGCCCCCAGATACTTTCCCAGAACGATCTCCCGCTCCAGGAGAGGGGCCGACAACAGCAGCTCCAGACGCCCGTTCGCGCGCTCGTCGGCCACAAGGCGCATCGTCACCAGCGCCGCGAGCACGGGCAGGAACGGAACCGCCGCCGTCGCCCAGAGCGCCTCGACCGGCGTCGTCCCCCCGTCGCCGCGCACGAGCGCGTGCGTGAAGAACGCGCCCGAAAGCGCCAGAAACCCGGCGACGCAGACAGCCGTCGAGAACGAAGGCCACAGCCGCCCGACCGTGCGGGCGAAGATCACGCGGACCGTGCGCGTCACGCCGCACCTCCCGGCACCTTCATGCCCAGCACCGTGCGCACGCCCGCCACCGTCTTCGCGCCGAAGATGCGCCCCTCGCGGAGAACGTAGAACTTGCTCGCCCACTGGGCCAGCTCATCGAGCTCGTGCCCGCTCACGATCACCGCCGCGAAGGACGAGACCGCCCCGACGATTCGGCCGAACGACGCCCGCGTCGCGGGGTCGAGCCCCGCCAGCAGATCGTCGAGGATGAGAAAACGCGGGCGCAGCAGCACGGCGTCCGCCAGCGCGACGCGCTTGCGCAGGCCAAGGGAGAGCGTGTCGATGCGGGTCTCCGCATAGGCCTCCAGCCCGCAGAGCTCCATCGCCTCGGCCACGCGGTGACGGATCTTCTTCGCCATCTCCCCCCGCAGATTCGCCCGGTAGCGCAGATACCCCCGCACGCGCATATCGGGCTCCACCGCGGCCGTCTCGGGCAGATACCCCAGCATCCGGCGGAACCGCAGCGGCTGCCGAAAGGCATCGGCACCGTCCACGCGGACCGTCCCCGCCGACGGCACGCAGAGCCCCACGAGAATCTTCAGAAGCGTCGTCTTCCCCGCACCGTTCGCCCCGGCCAGAACGGCCGTCTCTCCCGGGGCGACGGAGAACGACACATCTTCCAGAAGAGGTCTGCGGCCCCACGAAAAAGATATGTGCTGTACTTCAAGCATCAGTCGCGGATATTCTATCAAATATCCACGGCTGGTTGTAGCGGAATCGGGGCGCGGCGCTGAACAGGTCAAATCCCTACTTTGAGGAGAACGTCGTCGTGAGCGTCGCCTCCGTCACGGGCTCCGTGAAGGCGAACGCGAGGCGCTGCACGTCCGGGCAGGACGGGTTCTCGATCGTCTCCGCGGAGAACGCCACCGGCGCCGAGCCCGCCACGGCGAGCTTCATCTTGCGGTAGGTCTTCGGGCTCTTGTCGAACGTGAAGGCGAGCGGCCCCTCGTCCGTCCGCCGCCAGGTGCGGTAGGTGATCACGGGCACCTCGAACGTCGTCGGCTCGGTGCAGACGACCCGGTCCACGATCGTGATCGCGTCCGCCTCGCGGTCGAACGTGAGCGTGCGGACGAGCGACTTCAGCGCGGGCACCGCGTAGGCGGCCGCGTACTCGATCTCCAGCACGTCCCGCGTCGGCGTGAACTCGGTGCGCAGCACCTTGGCGGCGGCGCGGCGCCCCGCCGATTGCAGCCTGCCGCCGACCACCGGCACGGGGTGGCCGAACGAGTTGAGCACCTTCGAGACGTAGCGGTCCTTCGAGAAGGTGCGGCGCGTGTAGACCTCGCCGCCCGGGTCGCCGGCCATCTCCGCGCCGTCCAGCATGATGTAGTAGGTGCCCACGTCGTTGTGGTTGTGCAGTTCGGCGTTGTGGCCCCCCTTGAAGGCGACGCCGAAGGTCATCGTGCGCGCGGGATGGTGCGCGCGCGAGATGAGCACCTGCGCATCGGGGAACCACGTGCGCGCCGGCAGCACGTCCAGCGTGGGCGGCACGGGCGCGGGCTCCTGCCCGAACGCGCGCAGGGAGAACAGCGGCGCGCCGCCCTGGAACGGCTCCGCCTTCAGCGCCGCCGTGTTCGCCAGCTCCGGCCACACCTGCCGCCCGAGCGCCAGATACGCGGGCGAGGCGTTCCCGCCGCCGTCCGCGAAGTGCGGGGACTTCCCGGACTGCACCTGGAAGCCGTAGGCGTACTTCATCACCTCGCGGCACTTCGGGTCGGCGAAAAGATCGACCTTCCCGCCCGTGGCCGCGCGCACGGCCAGCCCCATTTCGAGGTGGTGCCCGTAGCCGTAGTTCCAGTAGCCCATGCCCTCCGAGCAGTAGCCGTCGTCGTTGTAGCCCTTCAGCGCATACGGCACGCTCTCCTCGGCGAAGGCGACGAACTCGGCGCGCAGCCGGCGGTCCTCGACCACCGCGAGCGCGGTGCGCACCACGCAGGCGTTGCACACGCTGTTCCAGTTGTTGCCGCCGTGGAACCACCAGTGCCCGGGGATCCTCTCCTGCCCGCGCGCGTGGCGCAGATGCGGCTGGAACGTGCGGCGGTCGAGCTCGGCGACGATCTTCGCGCGCGTCGCCTCCGGCAGGCGGCCCTTCAGCCAGTCGGCGCAGAACGCGAGCGAGAGGGAGATGTGCCCGGCCATCAGGTCGATGTGCGGCTTGCCCCCGAAGCAGGTCAGCGTCCCGTCATGCGCCGGCAGCGTCCAGCTCTTCATCGCACAGAAGGCATCGACGTATTCGACGATCTTCGGCAGGAAGCGGCCCTTCCCCTCCAGACACTCGGCGGTGACGAGATGCGCGAAGGCCGCGTTGCGCCGGCCCAGGCTCTTCTGGTAGTGCGTGCGGTTGCCGGTCTGCGTGAATTCGAGGTATTCGGCGTCCGGCGCGTCCGGCACGGGCTGGTTCAGCAGCGCCTCGGCGGCCTTGACCTCGGCGAGGCCCTGCGCGGTGGACGCGAGGCGCCCCCAGGCGGCGCGGTCGTCGGCCCGCGCGCCGTCCGCGGCGGGGTGTTCCGGCAGCCACGCGGCGATCTCGTCCACGCGCGCGTCCGTGATGGCGAAGGCGCTCGTCACGCCCGCCAGCGCCAGTCCCAGTAGCAGTCTTCTCATCGAGCCCTCGTTCCTTTCCTATGGTCTCCCCAGTGCCGCCAGTCTAGCATCTTCCCCGCCGCCCTGTCAACCGCCCCTTCTCGCCGAATCTTCCAAAACCACGCGGCGAGGCGGACGTTTTGCCCCGGAGGGGGCGGTTCCGTGGTGCGCGACACTCGGTCAAATGGTGCGCATCACCCCGGTCAGATGCTCGGACGATTTGGAGTTTGGTTGCGCAAGAGAATGAATTCAGTTGCGCAACTGAATTTGTTCACTTGCGCAAGAGAATTTATTTGGTTGCGCAAGAGAATTCCGGATGACGGGGGGAGAATGCCGTTGGGTCGGTGGTGATTTGCCGTTTCGTCGGGGGGAGAATGCCGCAGCCTCCGGCACCACCCGGGCGACTGTTCGGGGAGGAAACTCTGGCCCCGGCCGCCCGACTATTGGCAGTCGGGCGGCCGGGGTCATGTCGGCTGACTGTTTCTGGAGAACACCCTACCGCAGGATCACGGCGAAGCCGTCGCGACCGAGGGCGATGCGGAAGCGCGTGTAGGCGGCGCCGTCGTAGGTGACCTCGTCGGTCTCGATCTGCGCGCGGCACCCCTTCAGCGGCCTCCGCACGTTGATCCGCCCCGCGAGCTTCGCCGCCGTCTCGGCGGGCACCGTGCAGAGCGGCACGCGCAGCGTCCCCGTCTCGAACGCCTCGTACCCGTCGATGCGCACCTCCAGCGCCCTGCCCTCGGGCAGAATGAACGACCCCTCGGTGTCTTCGCCGCGCGCGACATAGCGATTGAAGAGCCCGTATTCCGCCACGCCCGCATCCGCCGGACGGGCATCCACCGCCAATCCGCCGCCTTCGCCGAAGACGAGCTTCAGCTTCGCGAACGCCGTCGTCGAGAGCGGCTTCACCCAGCCCTCCACCACGCGCAGAATGCCGCGCTTGCCGATCTGGTCGTTGGTGGCGTCCCACGTTGATGAGCCGATCACGGACGTGCCGCCGAGCGCCAGCGTGCCCGCGCCCTCCTTCCAGATGGCGCCCGTGAAGTAGAGCATCGTCTTGAGCCTGAACTCGATCCCCTCGCCCACGTCGATGCCGGCCTTCCAGCCCGCGTTCCGGATGTGGCGGTTCGGCGTCTCGTAGGTCATCGACGCGAGCGGCCTCAGGTACGTGTTGTTCTCAAGCCGGATCCACTCGCCCTGCGGGGCCGCCGGCGAACCGCCGAGCGCCTCGGGGCGCGTGAAGGCAAGCGTCGCCTCGCGCGGCAGACTCGGAGAGGGATCGCGGTCCTTCGAGTTCACGATGAGCTTGCCCGTCCACGCCGAGTTGTCGCCCGCGAGCGTGTGCTCCGTCACGTTCGTCACCTTGACGCCCGAATCGTCATAGGGCTGTGCGGTCAGGCTTCCCGTCCCGCGGATGTCGCTCTCGATCCACAGCCGCTGGTACGCGACGCCATGCAGCACCGCCGCCGCCGATCCGGCGGCCTCCGGCAGAACGACGGTCCCGGCGATGACCTGGTTCGTCACGGTCTCGTCCACACCCGCCGCGTTGATGCGCGTGTTGCCCCACAGCACGAAGTTCGAGATCGTGAGATGCGCGTTCTTGTGGGCCAGCCAGGTCCCGTTTCCGCGCAGAGCGAGGGACGCGCCGGGGAAGACGAGTGGTTGGCGTCCACTGCGGCCGCCGGGCGAGGTCCGCAAGGTGCGGGCTGCACCGAACGGAACGATATAGTCCTTGTCCGCGCTCGGCGCGAGGCCGTCCGACCAGGTGACGGCATCGGTGATGTACCAGTTCCCGCCGTTGATGGTATTGTTGTTCTTCGCGGCTTCGACGAGACTGACCTCCTTCCGCACCCGCACGGAGACCGTCTGCATGCCATCCTCCTCCGCGAACAGCAGCTCGGTGCGGGGGACGGGATTATCCACGGCGTCCAGCTTCAGCACGAAGTCCGCCGCCGTCAGCGCGCGGACGGCGACGGGGATGCGAGCCACCGCCACGGGCTGCCCGGTGAGAATCGTCTCCACGTCGCCGTTGAGCCGAATCGTGTAGGGCCCCGCGCCCAGCGTGCAGGTCTCGTCAAGCGTCACCGCGCCCACCTGGCCGTCCCTGACCATCCCCGAGAAGCCGACGCCGTCCGGCAGGGCAAGCCCCGTCAGCGTCAAGCCCGCCGCGCCGAACGGCTCGACGACGAAGGCCGCGCCCGGGTTGACGGTGATCGAGGGCAGTCCGTTCGGGGCGGAGAAGCCGTCCGAGATCGCGAGCGTGCCCTGTTCCACGATCCACGCCCCCGTCGCCGTGGAGGCGGCGCAGAGGCGAACCGTCCCGGTGCCCATCTTGCGCAGCGCGCCCGCGCCCGTCACGGGCATCCCGAGCGACCAGGTCTCGTTGGAGATCGTCGTGACGCGCGACTCGCCTTCGCCCAGCGTCACGCCGCGGTTCACCGGCGCGAACGGGGCCTCCGCGCAGAGCTCGGGCGAGACGGCGAGCGCGCCGCCGTTTGAAAGCTGCACCGCGTCCATCCGCATCGCATCGGGCGCGGCGCCGATGGCGGTCGGGCTCTCGAAGATCAGGATGACGCCGGCCTTCTGCTCGGCCCCACTGCGGTTGTAGACCCTCCACACGCCCTGATACTGCGAGTTGTCCCCGCGCACCCGCATCCGGCCAGTTGGGTTATTGGCATCGGCCCCATAGCCATGCGACAGATCGACGATTGCGTTCGGGCCGCCCACAAGGCTGCCGTCGTTGATCCAGACATTGCTCCTGCCGCCATTGACGCCGAACCGGAGCCGGGAGTTGACCTTGAAGTTGCCGCCGATGCGGCACGTCACCTCTTCATAGGAGATCGACCACAGAATCTCGTCCGTGGACCCCTCCTTGCCGAAGACGGCATCCGGGAATTCCACATAGTTGCTGCCGCATGTCTTGTGCGCAAGACTCCCGCCGGTGAACTCGATTCGGTCGCCTGCGAACACATAGGTGTTGGCGCCGTCCTTGATGTCGGGCGTGCGGAACGTCGAGCCCGACCACACGTAGACATTGCCGGCGCACGGGGCCTCGCCGTTCGGCCAGTCATTTCCCGTATTGAAGGAGGTCTTGCCGCCGGCGTCGCCTTTGCCGTTGTTGGAAATCGTCGCCCCCTGCGCCAGGAACACAGACAAGCCCACAGCCGCGCAGGCGAGCGCGCACACCACTTCGTTTCGACTTCTCATCTCGTCTCCTTGGGTTGTTGGTTCGGCGGCGACACTAACCGCCACTTCCTTCAACTTTCGAGCCGATTATAGCATTTTTTTTTTCCTGCCAAGAGGAAAGTCATCGGGAAGTTGTCGCGCGGCCCTCGGGCAGGATGCTGCGCATCAGGTGGGCAGGGTGTCGGCGACGGGAGACCGGCCCCTCCAGTCCGGACGCGCGGATTCGCCCTACCAGGCGATGAAATTCCAGAGCAGCGAATGGCGCGTGCGCCCGTCCGGGCGCTCGTCCATCTCCCAGAGCGACCAGAACGGCGCCCAGTTCCGCTCAATTCCCTCGGAATGGCGGATCGGCGAGAGCTCAAGCGTCCGCCGGCGCGTGCGCCCGCCCTCGGTTTCCGCGCTCCAGAACGGCCAGACCCGCAGATAGGAGGCGGAAAGGACGCAGGACTCGGCGGATCGGCCGGATTTCGTCCAGCGGCGTTCCCAGGTGAAGAAGGGAAAGAGGCTGAAGCGCGTCTCGCGCGTGCGGTCGGTTTCAAGCGTCGTGCTCTCGACCAGCTTCCAGCCGAAACGCCAGGTCCGCTCCTCCACCTGCCGCCGTCCGTAGGAGTAGCCCCGCAGCTGCTCCCAGATCGGCCAGATGGATATCCGGTCGCGCGTGGCGGAGGATTCGAGGTCGATGAACGGCCACGGCAGCCGCCACCGCCGGGCGGAATCGGTCTCGGTGTAGGAGAAGAACGGCGGCAGCACCATCGTCTGCGATTCCCGCGCGCGGCGGACTTCCCCGTAGAACGGCAGCATCCACCACGACCACCCCGCGCCGGACGTGTCGCGGTCTTCGTCGTACGCGGCCCACGTCACCAGCGGCCAGAGGAGGTAGCGATGTTCGCTTTCGCGCAGGCGCGCCTGCCCGTAGAGGGGCCACACGCCCACCCCCGCGCGCGGCGAATCCCGCCAGGTCACGAACGGCCAGCACACGGCGTGGCTGCGCACGCCCTTCACCTCGTAGGTGTGCCAGATCGGCCACAGCGCATACGAGAAGTCGTCCACCAGCAGCGTGTGCGGATGATGCCCGTAGAACGGGAAGAACCCCCAGTAGCCCGCGCCGGACCGATCCGCGCCGCTGAACCAGAACGGATAGAGGGCGAAGCTCCAGGAGGAATCCGTCGCGCGCGCGTCGCCGTGGAACAGCAGAAAGGCCGACCACCAGGAGGCGTCCGCATGGTCGCGGAACGTCACGAGCGGCCAGAGGCCGTCCCGCGCGGTCGTGCGCGTGGCGGGGTCGCGCACCTGCGAGTAGAACGGGCGGACGGCCCAGAACGTGGCGTCGCCCGGCTCGGCGCGGCGATACTCGAAGAACGGGCCGAGATGCCAGTTCGAGAGCAGCCGCTCGCCGCCGCGCCGCGCGTGTTCCGCCTCGATCCCCCACGCCCCGCACGCCAGCAGGGCCACCAGCGCCAGGAGGGGCGACGCCGCCCGCCGAGCCATCGACTACTTGCCCTTCGCGGTCGTGGCCTTCTGGAGCTTCTCCAGCTCGCCGAGGTCGAACTTCGAGAGCTCGTCCTGATGGGCGCGGATCGTCCGCAGCGTCCCGCGCGCGCGCCCCAGGTCGCCCTTGGCAATCTGCACGCGCGCAAGCGTGATCTGCATGCGGACGTCCTCGATCTTGTTCTTCTCGCGGGAGAGGCGGATCGCCTCCTTCACGCAGCTCTCGGCCTCGTCGAGGCCCTTGCCCTGGTCGAGCAGCGCGGAGCCCAGCGTCTCCCACGCCACGTAGAGCTCGGGGGCGTTCTTCACGGCGAGGCGCGCGAACGTCTCCGCCTCGTCCGCGCGCTGCAGGCGGCGCAGCACCTCGGCGAGGTCGTTCTGCGCGGTGGCGAGCGGGCGCTCCTGCGCGACGGAGAGGCGCAGGAACGTCTCGGCCATCGAGTAGTCGCCCTCCTTCAGGCGCAGCGAGCCCATCACGTAGTTCGCGAGCTTGTTGTTGCGGTCCTGCCGCAACACCTGGCGGGCGTGCTTCTCGGCGCTCTCGCCGTCGTTCATCGCAATGTCGAGGTTGAGGATCATGTCGCCCACCACCGTCACGTCGGGCCGCGTGGCGCTCGCGGCGATGAGGGCGTCGCGCGCCTGCTTCTGGAAGGCCTTGCCCTTGCGCATCATCACGAGCGCGCGCGTCATCTGCACGAAGTAGTCGCGCGGCGAGTCGGCGATGGACTCCATCTTCGGCAGGATGATGCCGTCGAGCTCTTCGATCACCTTCTTGCGCGTCGCCTCGTCCTTCGCGCCGTCGAACTGCTGCAGCAGCGCGCCGGCGAGCAGCGACCACGCCTGAAGCGACTTGGGCTGGAGGTCCGTCACCTTCTGCAGCGCGAGGCGCGCGGCGGAGAAGTCGTTGTTCATGAGATGCAGCAGCGCCCAGTCGAAGCCGGCGCTCTCCTGGCTCTTCGCCGCCTTCACGGCCTTTTCGAGGTGCTGCTTCGCCTCGCCGAGCGCGCCGTTCTGCAGCGCGAGGCGCGTGAGGCCCATCAGAGCGTCGTGGTTCGCCGCGTCGCCCGCGAGCACCTTGTTGTAGACCTCGCGCGACTTGCGGGACTGGTTGCCGCTCGCGTAGATGGCGGCCATCATGTTGAGGAGGCCCGCCTGGCGG
>JBJEWG010000151.1:0-11964 GCA_051884935.1 Kiritimatiellia bacterium
TGCGCAACCAAATCCCAAATCGCCCCGACATCCGCCCGTCTCTCCGAGGTGAAAAGCCCGTCCCTCCGAGGTGAGACGCTCGTCTCTCCGAGGCGAAACCGCGACCGCTCCCAGTCCACCCCCGCGCGCCACGCCGCCATATCTGCCACATCCGCCGACCCGCCGCACGGTTTTAGGAACCCCGAGCGTTTGCAAAGGGGGGAATGGCACCGATGGATGGGTATAAAAATCTTTTGGAAGATTTTATACTTCTGGACGCGGGCGAGGTAGTAAACTAGTGGCACATCGTTCGGAGGTTGATTCGTCCATCCAATCTAAAGGAGGTATCGTATGCGGGAAAGTGCAGTGGCGAAGAACGTGCGCGGCCGGGTGACGGCGCTTGCGTTGGCGGGGCTGGTCGCGCCGTTGGGCGTGCGGGCCGCAACCACCGCCTACTGGCCGATGAATGCGAGCGGTTCGGAGAATGCCCGCGTCGTGGAGGACGCGCTGGGTCGGCACGACCTCGCCGTGCGTGCGGCGGCGTATGGCGCGCCCGCGTTCCTGGATAACGACATTGGCTGGACGCTGCCGCCCAACCGCGACGCGGCCGGCGGCGAAAGCCTCCAGATGCTGGTCTCCTCGGTTGGCGTGAAGGCGAGCGACGGCAACGGCAAGTACAGGCCGGTATTGTCGAACGGGAAGGGTTTGCCGTGGGCGGTCTCCGCCTTTCATGACTTCACGATCGAGGGCTGGCTGCGTCCAACGGCCCTGCCGGCATCGGGCGGCAAATGGCTGATTGTGTTCAACACGCTGGGGAGCGCCGGCGGCTGGGCGTGGCAGTTCCTCCCGCCGGACGCGAACGGATGCTGTCCGTTCAAGATCGACTACAACTATAACGGAAACCGCGTAATCGTCGATCTCAAGACATCCGTCGCCAAAGACGAACTGCTGAACCGGTGGAACCACTATGCGATTACCCTGACGGCGCGGGTGGGCGACGCGAAATGCGAATGGCGGTTCTATGTGAACGGCCACCTGCGGGGAAGCGCACAGGCGAACAGTGCGGACTCTTCGGCGGGGGAATGGCCCTCCGGGAGCTTCAACTTCTCGGGATGTTCCTCCAGCACGGCCCAGCAGATCGCGGGGCAGATGACGTGTTGGCGGGCATCCGACCGCGCCCTCGGCCCCGGCGAGTTCCTCTGCGATGGCGCCAATCGGGGAACCACGGTCGCCTATTGGCCGATGAACCTGGTGATGGCCGGCGGTTCGCGGCTCGTCCCCAGCGCGACCTCCGAGGATACGGACCTTGTCGTGAGGAATGCCGCCACGGGCGGCTTCTCGTTCGAGGCGAACGACATCGGCTGGACGACGCCGCCGAATCTCGGCGACGAGACGAACGACTTCACCGGCGTCTGGGCAAGCGCGAGCCGCCTCGTCTCCGCATCCGGAAGCAGACTGGGCAGCACGTACCAGCCGCTGCTCTCCAACAAGAACGCCGCTCTCGTCTCGACGCTGACCCCGACGAACGACTTCTGCGTCGAGGGGTGGTATCGCGCGACCACCCTTCCCGCGGATTCGACGAAGAACTACGTGTTCGCCTACAATACGCTTGCGGAGAAAGGAGGCTGGCTGTGGAGTCTGCTCGGCCCGAACGCGAATGGAATGTGCTCGATTCAGGTGGGCGTGAACACGGGCAACGCGCGTGAGACGCTGACACTTACGAATAAGCTTGATCCCGCCGAACTGCTGGACCGCTGGAACCACTACGCGCTCGTCTACGACACCGCGCAGAATATGTGGAAGTTCTATCTAAATGGCGTCAACAGGGGACAGGCGGGCAAGACGCGCGTCACGGGCGTGGCGTTTGCGCCCGACGGCATGATCGTGGGGCTATCGGGAATATCATCGGGCATGAATCCGCAGTCGCTGGTCGGCGACCTCTCGACATGGCGCGTCTCCCGCGCGGCGCTGCGGTCGGGGCAGTTCCTCTGCGACGATCCCGCTTCGTCGCCGGTGAACCAGCTCGTCTGGACGGGCGCGGAAAGCGCCGTCTGGTCAACGGAGACCATCCTGAACTGGAAGGATGCCCGGGGAGAGGCCACGGCCTGGCAGAACGGCCGCGATGCCGTGATCGACGAAACCAGCACGACGACGCAGATCACGCTGGGAGGCGCCGTCAGCCCGGAGACGTTCACGGTGGATATCGACCGCGACGTCACGATCAAGGTCTCCGCACAGGGGTATATCGCCCAAGGGTGCACCCTCTTCGAGAAGTCCGGCGCCGGGACGCTGTGGCTCTCGGGAGGGGCTGGCGTAAACGTCAACAGGTCCGCCAATACGACCCATGTCCGCGCGGGGACGCTGCGCGTGTCCTCCCCGAATGGTCCTAGGGCCCTTGGTGACGCGACAATCGGATATCACGCCTTCGTCCACGACGGCGGACGGCTCTGGATCGACCAGCGCAACGCGATGGGGCCTTCCGGAAGTTCCGGGATCAACGTCAACAACAGCCATGTCACGGTCTACACCAACGGCGTATTCGACCTGACCCATCCAAGCGGCACGTTCAACATCCAGAGCGTGGGTCGGCTTGACCTTCTCGGCGGGCGGCTGGCGATGCCGGCCACGGGGCATGGTTCCGGAGCCTTGCAGATTCGGGAGCGCGTGGAATTCGGGACGAATCCCACGCGCGAGCCCTACGTCTTCTCCGCCGGGGGCTTTGACGGGGCGGTCGAAGACACCTGGGCATGGCAGATCGGCACGAACACCGAGTTCCGCGTCGCGGACATCACCGAAGACGCCGCGAGCGACGTCGTCTTCAACAACCACGTCATGGTGCTGAAGACGTGGAACGACGCGGTCCCCTGTGGCTTCCGCAAGACCGGTGGCGGCACGATGGCGCTGGCGCAGCAGCCGACTGGGTATGGCGTGGGGCTGCTCACGTTCCCGAGCGGCACGATCGCCGTGGAGGAGGGCGAGCTGCGGGTGGACTGCGAATATCCGGGGCCGGCGTTCGCCGTGGCGCCGCGGGCGTTCCTTTCGGGGACGGGGACGGTCAGCGCCGTCTCGTTCGCCGCCGGCGCGGGGCTGCGCGGCGTCGTGGGGCAGGCGGGCGCTCTGACGATCGCCGACGCCTGCGCGTTCGCGGAGGAGGGAACGGTCAGCCTGCGGAATCCCGAGGGGCGCGGCGGCTTTCGGACGAAGCTGGCCACGCTGGCGGGAACGTGTTCGGGGGTCGAGAACCTTGAGAACTGGACGGTCCTCGTGAATGGCGTGGCGATGAAGAACCTCGCCGTCGGCGTGCTGGGCAGTAACCTCGTCGTATACGGGAGGTTCGGCACCTCCATCATCATTCGATAACGCCTGAAAGGACAAGGCAATGAACGGCATCAAGTCATTCTCTCTGGTGGTTCTCGCGGCGGCGACGTGTGGCCCCTCATTCGGCGCGTGTGGCGCCACATGGGAGGCGAAGCGGGCCGCTGCGGTTGACCGTGTGCGCCCGCTCGTCTACAACACCGACGGCTGCGATATGCTGTACTGGCCGTCCAACCTGCCGGTCAGCGTCGAGAACTTCACGGGCCGCCGCCTCGTCTACACGAAGGGAACGCACGTGACGACGGTCTCGTACTGCCCGCAGAGCGCGGGGTTCGGCCACTTCACCTGCCGCAAGGCGGGGGAACCGCTGACGGGAACCGTGCCGCATGGGGCGAACTACAACGCGGCGGCCAGGTTCTTCGCCCTGGGGACGGACGCCCTTCAGATGGCGTCCGAATACTGCGCGACCAACAACCTGGAGGTGTTCGTCTCGATCCGCGTCAACGACCAGCACGACGCCGTCTCTAGGGTCGGCGCGCTCAGCGCGCTCTATCCGCCCTTCAAGCTGAACCACCCGGAATGCCTGATGGGAAGCCTGGACCGGACGCGCAACAAGGAGCTCTACAGGGGCTATGCGGGGTGGAGCTGCGTGGACTTCAGCCACGAACTGGTGCGCGAGACGATGAAGAAGTTCGTGCGGGAGCTCGTGACGAACTACGACGTAGACGGCGTCGAATACGACTTCAACCGCCACTTCATGCTGTTCCGCTCCGTCGCGGTCGGCGGGGTGGCCACGGCGGACGAGATTGCGAAGATGACGCAGCTGATGCGCGACCTGAAGGCGATCACGGAGGAGGTCGGGCGGAAGAAGAACCGTCCGATCGTGATTGCCATGCGAATGCCCGATTCCGTGGGGTACGATCTGGCCGTGGGCGCGGACATCGTGACCTGGTTCCGCGAGAAGCTGGTGGATATCTGGATCGGCGGCGGGTACTTCCTGCTGAACCCCCTCGCCGAATCGGTGAAGCTCGCGCACAGCCACGGCGTCAAGTTCTACTGGTCGCTGGACGAGTCGCGCATCCCGGAGATGGCGAAGCGCACGAAGAAGCCGATTCTGCCCGGGCGCAACTCGGACGCCTTCTACGCCGCGCGCTACTCGGCCGCCAGGGAGGCGGGCTGCGACGGCGTCTATCTCTTCAACCTTGAATACGCGGCGATGAAGCGAATCGCCTCGATCGATCCCCGCGATCCCGCCAAGGCCGACAAGGTCTATTTCGCGATGGACCGCGGTTCGGGCGGATATTCGGCGCAAAGCTGGCTGAAGGACGGGATGCGTTTCAACAACCTGCCCCCGATCGATCCGAACCGCCCGCTGAAGCTGAAGGCCGGCGAACCGTATGCGTTCAATATGTTCTTCGGCAATGACTTCACGGCGGGCGCGAACGTGACGGTTGACGTGCTGACGGGCCTGAAGAGTGGCAGCCCAACGGTCAGGGTCAACGGGAAGGCCTACCCGTGCAAGGCGGCGGGGGACGGACGCTTCACGTTCCGCGCGCCCTTGGACGCCCTGCATCGCGGCACAAACGGCTTCGCGGTCGAATTCCCCCAGACGGCGACCTTCCACGACTTCTCCGTGCGAATCAAATACGGCAAATAATCCAAAGCCCGGGTCTTCTTCGGAGAACGGTTCCTCTCGGCGGGCCTTTTGCCCGTGTAGAGGTTGTGAGAGGATTGGTTCGGCGGGCAACAGCCCGCCGTTTGCCTATATATAGTCGAGTATGCCAGAACAGTTGACTGTTATATTGTGCGTAAGCGGAGCGGCTGCGAGTTCTTCGAGCACGAGCCGCCGGCGGACCAGACGACGATGAGCCGCTGGCGCGCGGGCGATGGGAGTCTGGGCGAGCCGATTAGAGGCTGAAGACCGGGATTTTGAGCGTTTCACCGCCCTTCAACGCGGAAAGGTGCGCATAAACGCCCGAGACGGTCGTGTTGAGCGCCGTCGCCACGTCCACGCAGACCTTATGTCCCGGCACAAGGATCGCACGCAGGAAGTCGTCCGTGAGGTAGGGGTGCGAACCGCCGTGATGGCCGTTGTTGACCATACCCGGGGGAAGCCCCGCGCGGACGAGGCGAAGTCCCTTGACGAGGCCACTGTCACCCGCGTAGCGGTCGTTGCGGAAGCAGCCCTTCGTGCCGAAGCAGCGGCCGAGTTCGCCGTGGTAGCCCGGGAGGCCCCACGCCACCGTCATGCGCGCCGAACCGCCATCCGACGTCTTGAAGAACGCGACTTCGCTACGGAACGGATTTCGATAGGGATTCCGGCGTTCGCCGTACAGCGGATGCGGGTCCGTCGTGCCGATGCAGGAGACCTCGGTGAAGTGCCCGTGCGTCACGCAGGTGTAGAAGCCGTTCGAGTGCGTGGGATAGTACTGCGGCGGCAGCCCCGTGCGCCAGCCCTTGTAGGACCCGATGTTCTTCCCACCCGGATTGTTGAGGTGGAAATACTCGCCCTCCGTGTAGACCATCCGCCCGAAGCCACCCGCCTCGTAGATGCGGCGCATGACAATGGCCTGCGGACGGAACGCCGTCGTCTCGTAGAGCGCATAGACGAGCCCCGTCTTCTTCACGGCCTCGATCAGCTTCGGCGCGCGGTCGAGCTGCGCTTCGCCCAACAGCGCGGGGACGGCGCTCGCCACGTGGTAGCCGCGGTCGAGGGCGCGCAGAACAAGGTCCGCATGGCTCGCGGCATCTGTCGCGATGAACACGGCGTCCATGTTCCGGCCCTCCTTGTCGATCATCTCCTCGGCGGAGGGATACGACCGCTTCGCGCCGACGATCTGGCAGAGCTTCGCGCAGCGGGCGGGGTCGAGATCCGTCGCCGCCACGACCTCCACGTTCGGATGATCCTGAAAGAAGAACATCGCCCCGAAGCTGCAGACGCCATAGCCGGCGATGCCAACGCGGACCTTCCGGTCGCTGAACGGCTGCCAGGGGCCGTCCGTCTTCGTCTCGTTCACTTCATCGAAGCCCTGTATCCTGCCGGCGGCAGCAGGGGCCTTCGCCGCGCCGAGGTCCATCGCCGCCGTCGCGGCAACCGTGCCGATGAAGAAGTTTCTGCGGGAGATGTTCATGGAGTGTCCCTTCTGGGTGGTGTTTGCCTGGTTTATGCACGCATCAAAGGATGTTCGGCACCGCGACGGCGGCCATGATGGGTGGTGATTGTCTGGTTTATGCACGCATCAAAGGGGAACCGCACGTCAGGCGGGCAGAACGGCGCTGGCGTAGCGATCGTGACCGGCGTAATCGCGCTCAATGCGAATATCGTCGAAACCGGCGTCGAAGAAGAGCTTCCGCAGGGCCTCGCCCTGCCCGTCCCCGATCTCGAAGAAGACCGCGCCGCCGGGCCGAAGCACGTTGAGCGCGTCCCCCACCAGCCGGTCGTAGAAATCGAGCCCCTCCCGGCCACCGTCCAGCGCGTTCATCGGCTCCCAGTCGCGGATGCGGGGGTCGAGCGTGGCGCAGTCCGCCGTCCGGATGTAGGGCGGATTCGAGACGAGCACGTCGATCGTCTCGGGCTCGTCGAAGTCGTCCAGCCCATCCGCCACGACGAACGACACTCGGTCCGCCAGCCCACAGCGCGCCGCATTCTCACCCGCCAGCGCAACGGCGGCCTCGGAAATGTCGATACCCAGAAAAGACGCCGCCCCCTTGAATTCCCGCGCAAGGGAGAGAAGAATGCACCCCGTCCCCGTGCCGACATCGACGACGAGCGGCGGCTGGGTGGCGGGGGCACGCGCCGCGCGGGCGCGAAGGAACGCGAGCACGCGCGTGACCAGCTCTTCGGTCTCTGGGCGCGGGATGAGCGCCCGCCGGTCGCAAGTCAGCGTGAGCGAGCGGAAGTCCCACTCGCCCAGCACATACTGAATCGGTTCGCCCTTCACGAGGCGCGCCATGCCGCGGCGCATGGCCTCGACATAGGCCTCGGACGGCGTCTCGTCCAGACGCGGGGAAAGAAAACCGCGGCCGCATTTCAGCAGCCGCGCCATCAGAAGCTCCGCCGCGACCTGCGCGTCCGGAACCCCCTTCCCAGCCAGATACGCCCCGCCAAGCGCGAGGATATCGCCCCAGGTCTTCACCGTCAGAACGGAAGATCGTCGGGGTCGCCCACAGTGGCCGAGGCATCCATCGCCGGCGCAACGGCCGGCTCGGGGATAGGCTCCACCGAAGAACCGTCGCCATTCATAGACTCGATCTTCCAGCCCGTGAGGTCCGTGAAATAACGCGTGCCGTTGGGGCCGTCCCACCGGCGCCCGTCGATCGTGAAGGTCACCTTCACGCGGTCGCCCTTCTTCACTGCGTCGCAGAGCGCGCAGCGGTCCTTCTTGAACGTGAAGAGAATGGGATTCGGATACTTGTTCGGGGAATCGACGTCGTTCCCCACGACGAGATCGCGCTTCGTGAATCCGTTCGCACCAAAAGCCTTCGTCTCGCCGACCAGTTCGACGACGCCCGTGTAGTCATAAGTAATCATATCGTGCCGTTCCTTTATCCTGACGCGCGCCATTCTACCAAAATGGCCCCGCCGCCGCAAGGTGCGGCGCGGGGCCTGTTTGAGAGGCGCCAAGCCTCAAATCACTTCGTGCGGCCGGTGTAGGCGTCCGCATTCGAGTTGTCGATCTTCGCGTTGAAGAAGGCGTCCGCCGCCTTCGCGCGCGCGCCGTCCCAGGGGCGCGGGCCGCCCGTGAGCTGGACCGCCCAGAGCTTGAGCTGCTTCCGGTGCCAGTTGACCATGCAGTTCGTGCCCCACGCGCCGCCGTGGCCGAACCACTGGTCCTCGCCGTCCGTCTCGGGCGCCGCGAGGCCGAGCGAGTAGCCGCCCATGCCCTTCGGGCGCGACGAGACCGCGAGCAGGTTCTTCACCGTCTCCTCCTTGAGGATGCGCACGCCGTTCTCGCCCGCGCCGAGGTTCATCAGCATCTTGTAGAACTTGAGCTGGTCCGCCGCCGTCGTCCAGAGACCCGCCCCCGCCGAGGCGAACACGTGGCGGCCGTTGTACGGGCGCTGCTGCATCGAGGCCTCGCGCTGGTACACGACCGGGGCGTCCTTGCGGCAGGAGTACATCTCGACCTGGTGCGCGAGCTGCGCGTCGCTCGGCCAGAACCAGGAGTCCTTCATCCCGAGCGGCAGCAGCACGCGCTCCTTCAGGAACTCCTCCCACGGCTTGCCCGTGATGGCCTCCGTCACCGCCGCGCCGATGTCGATGCCCGTGTTCGAATACTGCACCTTCGTGCCGGGCTCGAAGAGCAGCGGACACGCCGCCGCGATCGCCGCCGTCTGGCGGAGCGGCGCGCCGCCCGACCAGCCGCCGCCCTTGATGTTGCCCTGCTTCGCGGGGATCTCGAACGGGAAACCACCCGTGTGGTTCATCACCATCCGCACCGTCAGGACGTTCTTCGCCTTCGTGAGCGTCCGCACGCCGTTCGTCTCGGAGGTCTTCACCCAGAGGTTCGCGAACTCGGGCAGGTAGTGCGAAACGGGGTCGTCGAGCTTGAGCCGCCCCTCCTCCACGAGGATGGCGATCGTCACGCCGCAGAAGCCCTTCGTCTGCGAGCACTGCATGTAGACGTCGTTCATCTGGATCGCGCGCTTCGCGGCGACGTCCGCATAGCCGAGGCACGCGACCTCCTCCGCGCCCGGCTTCGAGAAGACGCTGATCGCGCCCGGCAGCTGCCCGTTGTCGATGAACGGCTTCAATGCGTCCCGCGCGAAGGCGGTGTCGGCCGAAGCCGAGAGAACGTTCCCGGCGAGCGCGACGCCCGCCGCCATCAGGAGGAGTGTGTTGAGTTTCATGCGAGTTATTCTACCACATCCGCGGCGGGCGGGTAAATACCCTTAAAGCCGGTTCACGCCGGACGCGAGCGGAATCTCGCGGCCACCCCAGACGAAGACGCCCGTCGTATCGGCCGGCAGCGTCACGGTGCCCGACACCGCGTCGCCCTCGAAGCGGAGATCCGTCTCGACGCATCCCTTCGGGTGCGGCGTCTTCGCGTGGATCCGCTTCAGGCCGGCCGGCTGCGGCGCCACACGCACCGTTCGGAAGAACGGCGCGGCGGGCGTCACCCCCGCGAAGACGGTCTGCATGAAGTAGAGCGGGCACGCGCTCCACGCATGGCAGTCGCTCCGCGTCTCCTGGTCCTGCGTCTCGAACGCCGTGCGCGCGCCCCACGCGACGAAGTTCCGCCAGTAGGAGAACCGCTCGCGGATGAGATCGGCGCGCCCGCACTTCGCAAAGGTCTCGAAGAGGTAGTGCGCGAAATAGGAACTCGCGGGGGAGAGGCCTTCGCCCTTGGCGAGGGCGGCGAAGGCGGCCGCGCGCTGGGCCGGCGTCAGGATGTCCGCCAGAATCGCCATGCACTGCGCGTGCTCGCTGAACCGGTCCTTCTTCATCGTATCCGCCAGCGCCCCGCGCCCGTCGTCCCAGAACCGCGCGACGAGCGCCCGCCCGAGCGCCTCGGCCTTCGTGCGCCACTGCGCGGCGAAGTGCGTCTCGCCGAGCGCGGCATCCACGGCCGCCGCGCTCTGCAGCGCCAGCAGATACTGAAGGTTGTTGAGCGCGCTCACGCCCTCGCCCGGGTTTCCGCACGGCGCGACGCCGACCTTGAAGGCGCCCTCAACCCAGTCCATGAACGACCATCCCGGCAGGTTCTCCAGAAGCCCCTCCGCGTTCTCGTGGAGGGCGAGCCCCATGAGCGCGCTGCGCACGCCCGGCATCCGCGCGCGCAGGAACGCGGCGTTGTCGTGCCACATCAGATAGTCGCGGAACATCATGATCCAGCACATCGTGTAGGTGGCGGACTCCTGCGTGCCCCGCGTGGGGAAGTTCATCCCCACCATGCCGTTGTCGCGCCGGTCGTAGTCGTAGACGCTCATCGCGAACTCCGCCATCCGCGCGTCGCGCGTCAGCGCGCTGAGCACGTTCAGCTGGATGCGCGTGTCGCCGGGGTACATCTGCTGCTCGTAGTACGGGCAGTCGAACAGCATCTCGTGCATGCACATCTCCATCGCCCGGCGGCAGATCTTCGCAATGGGCCGCATCGTGGGATCGTCGCAGTCGAAGGCGCCGTCCGCCGCGAGCGGATAGCGCGTCTCGCCGATCGCGAGGCCCTTCACCGTCAGCGGCTCGCCGGCCGTCCTCACCCGCAGTTCGCACCAGCGCCCGCACCGCCACCAGGGCGCGGTGAAGACGGCGTGCGCGCGGCCGTCGCAGCGGAACGTGTCGCGCAGCTGCTGCGCCATGTTCTTGCCGTCGAACGCATCGCGGTTCCCCTTCCGTCCGTTCGCGCGGCCTGTGCGGAGCGATTCCGCCCAGCCCCACGTCACCACGGCGCCCGCGCCGCCGGCGACCGTCAGCTCCGGATAGGCGCAGTAGTAGTCGTCGAGGTCCCAGATGAGCCGCACGTCCGTGTTCGCCGGCACCGTCGCCGTTCCGCCCGCCAGCACGGCGTTGAACAATCCCACGAACGGCGACGCCGCGTCGGCGGCCGCGTAGACGTCGTTGGTGAGAGTCCCCGCGCGCGCGGCCCGAAAGGCGCCGGGGCGCCGCACGGCGTACATCTGATCGGGGCGGCCGGACGGGAAGAGCATCCACCCCTTCGTGCGGATGCCGTAGGGCGTCTCGTACACGGGGCCGCGCACCGTCACGGCCCGCCGCCAGGCCTCCGCCGCCGGCTGCTCGCACGGGAAGCCCGTCCCCGTCACCTCGCACTGCGAGCCCACGCCGAACGTTCCGCCCGTCCCGCCGTTCGTCATGCGCGTGTTCCCGAGCGGCGCCACCTCCCACGGCCCCCTGCCCGTCGTCAGCTGCGCGTCAAGACCGCCCTCGGCCTTGAGGATGAAGCCGCCCCGGTGCGAAAGCTGCGCGAGCGGAGCGTGGGCGCCCAGCTGCCAGACCACCGCCTCAAGCATATGCTCGCCCGGCGCGAGGTCGCGGAGCTCGTAGCTTTCGTAGTACCAGTGCTCGACCAGCCCGCGATGCGGCCCCCGCGCCACGGCCACGCCGTCGAGGTACAGCGTGAACCGCTCGTCCGCGCTCACGTCGAACCGGATGGGTGCGCCGTCGGACTTGAACCGATTGCGGAACCGGACGAACGTGCCCGGCCCTCTCTCCGTGCCGCACATCGCCTCCACGCCCCACATCGTGTGGCCCGGCATCCAGATCCACGCCGCCTGGTCGATCTCCTGCACGCGCCGGATGTTGGTATCCCCGCGCGTGGGCCGAACCGGCTTGAACACGCGCACGCACTCCACGGCGCACGCGGCCAACGAGACGCCGCACACGGCGGCGCAGATCATCCTCTTCATGTCTTCTCCTTACTTGTTGCAGCGGCGCGCGAGTTCACGCGCCACGTCGGGGACCGCCGCCAGCAGCGTCCGCGTGTAGTCACTCGTCGGATGGGCGAAGACCTCGTCCGCCGTCCCCACATCCGCGAACACGCCCTTGTGCATCACGCACACGCGGTCGCACACGTTCCGCACCACCGCCAGATCGTGGGCGATCAGAACGACCGCCAGATTCAGGCTCTTCCGCAGGTCGCGCAGCAGGTTGAGGATGCGCGCCTGCACCGAGACGTCGAGCGCCGAGACCGGCTCGTCCGCCACAAGGACGCGCGG
>JBJEWG010000152.1:0-11934 GCA_051884935.1 Kiritimatiellia bacterium
GTTCATATGCCCGAGTTGTTGCCTTTCCTCTCTTGGTAGGCCTTTCTCCTGATTTTTTATATCAGGACTGTCTGATAGCAATTCCGTCATTTTCGGAACGAATTTGGCTGTTGCCTGTTGCCTTTTTACACTCGGAGGGCAACAGAGGGCGTGTGTGAACGCAACGTTCAACTCGACCGAGGATGATGACGGCGCCGCGTGGTGTCGCGCTTCCAAGGCGGGAACCAATAAAGAAGGAGCCAAACAATGGCAGACTTAGCTAAAATGAAATACCGGGTCTATCAGTCCCGCAATCCGATCACCGGCAATATGTTTCTGCGCCCAGTGATCACCAAGCGCAACACAATGGGCATGAAGCAGCTCGTTGAGTTTGCGCAGACCGCTGGATTCGTCCGCGGCCATCAGAAGGACCTCGAAGGCCTCCTCGGGGGCTTCATCGAGGCCATGCGTAACCGTGCGAAGGCCGGTTACACGATCAACGTGGACAACTGGTTCACGATTACGGGCCAGCTCAGGGGCATAGTCGGCGAAGACCGTCGGCTCACGTCCGCGAATGACTACCACGTCACGATCGCGGCCGCCAAGGACCTGAAGGTCGATATCGCGAACTTCAGCTGGTCGCGTGTGGATGACGCGGTTCCGTTCGCCCGGGTCGAAAGGCTTTGTTCGACGAACGGCAATCCAGGCGAAATCACCCGGATGCAGGGGTTCATCGTCATCGGACGGAACCTGTCGTTCAACGCTGCCTGGGGCGACCGGCTCACGATGAGCTGGACGGAGGGCGAAGACACGAAAACGGTCGAGCTGACGCCAATCACTCAGGGTTCCGACTTCCTGAGCTTCGACTGGCCGGAGGTGCTTGAGAACGTCCCGGTGGGGACTCTGCTCACGTTCACCTTCCGCCTGCATGGTGCGGAGGATGCCGCCGAGCAGACCTGCACGAAGACGGCCAAGCTGGTCGCCGCGTCGTAACACGTAAACAAGAAACAACGAAGGTGCGCAACGGGAATCCGTTGCGCACCTTTATCCTTTTCCTCACTTTTCGATGCGGGGCCGCCGCACGCCCGCTCTACCGTGCAGTGCCCAGGCGCTGGCCCGAATAGCGGCTGGAATGAATCGGACCCCACCACCACTCATTGTCGAGATACCACTGCACCGTCTTACGAATGCCGGTCGCGAAGTTCTCGCGGGGCCGCCAGCCCAACTGATTCATAAGCTTGTCGGGATTAATGGCATAGCGGAGGTCATGCCCCGGACGATCGGCGACATAGGTAATGAGGGATTCGTAGGGCGTGCTGTCCGCACGAGGACGAAGCTCGTCCATAATCTTGCAGATGGTCTTGACGACTTCAAGGTTCGTGCGTTCGTTGTGGCCGCCCACGTTGTAGGTCTCGCCGGGCACGCCCCTCTCATTGACGAGCAACAGCGCACGCGCGTGATCATCGACATAGAGCCAGTCGCGGACGTTCGCGCCCTTGCCATAGACCGGCAGCGGCTTGCCATCGAGGCAGTTGAGAATGACGAGCGGAATGAGCTTCTCCGGGAACTGATACGGGCCGTAGTTGTTCGAGCAGTTCGTGATCTTCGTGGGCATTCCGTACGTATCCATCCACGCGCGCACGAGATGGTCCGAACTCGCCTTGGAAGCGCTGTACGGTGAGTGCGGCGAATACGGCGTTTTCTCGGTAAAGTACCCCGTCGCGCCGAGCGTTCCATACACCTCATCCGTACTGATATGCTGGAAGACGAACTCCGGGTGCTGCCTCCACCATTTCAGAGCGGCCTGCAACAACGTCGCCGTGCCAACCACATTGGTGCGAATGAATTCGCCCGGACCATCGATGGAACGATCGACGTGCGATTCCGCGGCGAGATGGAAAATGGTGTCGGGCTTGAACTCGGCAAAGGCCCTGTCCATTGCCGCTTGATCACAGATGTCCACCTTCAGGAAGTGGAGGCGATTCGAGATGTCGAGAATGGTATCGTATCCACTCTGCGACTTCAGTTTCTCGCTCCAGCGCGCATCCAGGCCGACTTCCTTGAGGGACTCCGACACGCCCGCGTAAGTCAGTTTATCGACGACGAGAACCGTCGCCTCCGTCTCCTTGATCAGCAGCCGCACCAGCGCCGAGCCAATAAAGCCCGCGCCACCCGTCACAATACACCGCTTATCGTAGACCATACACCAATGCCCCCCCTCATAAGAACCTTAAGCATGAGAACATTTATCTGCGGGGGCTCTTCCGGAAGACAAGTCCCCAGACTTTGAAGAGGTACCGCGAATAGAGGAACGCGAAATTCGAGTAGAAACCGTTGTCGCGGAGCGCGCGTCGATCAGTCTTGTTGATTGCCCAGGTTGACTTCAAGCCGTTTGTGGAGGCACCGCCGGCGCGCATCACCGTTGTGCAAATCGGGAGGTAACGCATACGGGCGCGGTTCTTCCAGATGAATCGACATAGAAGCTCGAAATCGCCGAACATCCCGTAGTTCAACGAGTAGCCCCCCCAACGGTCGAAGCAGGAACGACGGAAGAAGGTCGAAGGATGCGCCGTCTGCGTGCCGAAGCGAAACATCCACGGACGAAACCACTTGCCGGAACAATAACGGCTTGACGGCTTTGCCCGCAGGCGGCCAAGTTCAGACGGAGGGGTCGGGGCTGAAGATGAACTGAGGGTTCCCTCTTCTCTTTCAGAAGCCTGCTTCGCCTCAGCATCGTCTTTGATGAAACGAATATCGGCATAGGTGCCGTCAAGAGCAGAATCAGACTCGAAGGCGGCGGCGATCTGGGCGAGAATATCGTCTGTTGCGAGAACGTCATCGGCATTGAGGATGCCGATCACACCCCCCGTCGCCATCCTGATGCCCTTGTTGATGGCATCGTACATTCCCTCGTCCTTCTCCGAAAGCCAGCGCATTCGGCCCGCGAACTTCGGCTCATATTCTTTGATGGCATCGACCGTGCCGTCATCGGAACCACCATCGATCACGAGGTACTCATAGTCCGCCCCTCTTTGCGAGAGGACGCTCTCCAGCGCCGTGCGGATGACCGCAGCGCTTCTAAAGCAGACGGTGATGAGCGTGATCTTCATGTCATTCGACAGCAGGGGGCTCACTTGAGGTCTTTGTGAATGGTTGCGGCGGCGCGTATGTTCGCGCGCAGCATCTCCCCCCATAGATCTGCATACGGCCGGTCTGTCACAGAGAGGAGCCCCGTGTTGAAGCTCTCCCCGCCGGCCCCCTGGAAGAAGCGCCCCGTCGCGGCCTGATCGACGAGCGTGAACCACTCGACGCCGACCACGAAACCCAGCGACACCGCCGCATCCAGATAACGTCCATAGGCCTGGCCGCGTTCACGCTGCGTCGGCAGATCGTAGGTGAACGGCCCGACGTTCGACTCACGCCCCGCGGAATAGAAGAACTCGCTCCAGAGCTGCGGCTTCCCGCCCGTCCATTTATACACCCGCTTCGCGAAGCCGGCATCGACGGCGTGCGCGTAGTAGTTGATGCTGATTGCGTCAAGATGACGGGCCGCGACGCGGCAGAGGGTTTCGTCGTTGGCGGTGGACGGCATCCAGCGATTGCCGAGGATCAGATGGTTCGGATCGTTCGCCCGCACCGCACGCACGATCACCGAATAATACCGTTCGAGGACTTCCGCCGTAAACGCCCGCGCATCCAACCCGCTGGCCTTGAACGCCCGCTTCATCGAGCAGGCGTCGTCGAGGTTCGGTAGCGCGCGGGGAATCTCCTCGAACGCCTGCTCGTTCTCAAGGAAGTAGCCGATCAACAGCGGGTCCGCCGCATCCGCCTGAAGCACCTTCAACCGCTTCTCAATCTCACGGACGACATTCGCGTCGTAGGGATCGAACAGCCCCCGAATCGACGGAATCGTCTTCACCCCCCAAAGCGGCAGCACCCGCACATACGGGAACTTGGCCGCATTGGCCGCCTCCTTCACTTCACCAAACGCACCCATCGAGTTGAACCCGATGGCCCGCACGCGCGCAATGTTCCGCCGCGCCGTCTCGTTCGCATCGAAGGCCCCGTACTTCCGCACAAGGTTCGCCCGGTAGTGCGAAACGGCGCGCGTGCTCCAATACGCCTCGTCCGTCTTCCAGGCGTTTGCGTATGCGCCCTCATGCGGCGGAATCCACTCGAACGCATCCTCCCGCCCCGTGACGTCCGTCAGATCGTCCCCAAGCCCGAACTCGCACACGCCCAAGTGGAAGAAGGCGTTCCCCGCCGGATCCACGAACACCCACCGCTCGGACGCACCGCGCCCAACCTTCTCAAGATGGAAGAAGCCCGTCTTCTTCAGACCAAGTTTCCGCCCCGTTCCCGCAAGACCTCCATAAGCGTCCAGCTTCATCCCCTTCGCCGCCAGTTTGCCGGGGAAGTCGAGTTTCCCATAGAACGCGCCTTCGGTCGCGACGTCTCGGCGCAGCTCGTCCTCGCTTGAGATCTTCCCCGGGAAGTCGCGCGCCGTCTGACCGAATCGATCCAGCAGCCGCGTCTTCTTCGTCGCGGGCGAGAACCTGAACGTCGTCGTCCATTTGTCCATTCCCGCCGGAAGGTGGATTCTGCACTCGAAGGTGCTCCAGTTCCACTTGCGGTTGTCCTGCACCTCGAAATAGGTCCCCACCGGGAAGGTCAGCGACAGCGTCTCGCCGTTCAGGTCGGTCACCGTGATCTCGCGCCCATTCCCCTGGAACAGCTTTTCGGAAAGCCCGAGCGCGAACGGGAACGCCCCCTCGCGCTCATCCACGCGCCACCGTCCGCCCGAGATGTACCGAATCGGCACAAGCATCGAAAGCCGCGCCTTCCCGGGCGCCTCCGTGAAGGAATAGGCCAGGGACGCTCCGTCCCGCGCGATATTCGGCGCACCGGTCTGGCAGTCGAGCCGGAACTCCCCCGCCGACGGACACGAGAACACCACCGCCTTCCCATCGACCCGGGCGATATCCGCCATCGCGCCAACGGCCATGCAGGCCATCCACACGGCCGCCACAACACGCAAACAACCACCTCTCATCATACAGGCCCTTCCTTCCGCGCAACTTCCGTTCATCGATTCACTCCTTCGTCCGCTTCTCGAACGACCGGAAATACGTTCCCTTCACATCCATCTCCTCCGCCAGAGTCTGGAGATGGAGATAGGAGAGTCCAAAGCGCGGGCACGACGTCAACTTCCTCTCCGCGAAGATGTGCCCGTCACACGACACAACCGCCGTGCCGACATCCATATCCCAGCGCGCCGTCACCTCCACCCATTTCGCCACACCCGTCTCGGCGGACGTGACGGGACACGAGACCGGGCTCAACCCCGGCCCCACCTCATCGCACGGATTCATCCAGTGATCCGCCAGCGTCAGACGGAATCCCGCACCGTCGATGCGGCAGACGAGCCTGACAATCCCCTTCCGCGACGCGGGAAAGTTCCAGACGATTCCCTGACGGTCGCTCACCAGCCGCTCGTCCTTCACGCGGCACAGCTGCAGCGCCTCGCGCCGGGTCTTCCGCCCCGTCTCCGGCTCGCGCACCAGCAAGGCCCCCGGCACGCGCTCCCAGGCGCAGTGCCCGCCCCATCCCCTCGTGCCACCCGAAAGGGACTTCACGTAGAGGTGGTTCGAGATTCCCCTCAATCCGTGGCGGAAGTCGTCCACGCGGTCCGTCTCATAAAGCCACTTCGGGTCGAAGATGACGAACCGGCGGGCCGACGAATTCTGGCCAAACGCGAGGAGCACCTTTCCGCCCTCAAGCTCCAGGGCCTGCGTCTGATGCACGCTCTTGTCGTGTTCCTCCGCCGGACTGTTCCCAAGCTCGCGGAAGTCGGCCGCGTTGCGAATCTCGTTCAGCGCGATCTCGCGGAACCCGATCCACGTCTTCCCGTCGTCCTCGGAGATTGCGCAGTGCAGCGCGTCGCGGTTCGTGAACACCGTCTCCCACTGCCCGCTCCGTTCGCCGTCGTTCAACTCCGGATACTCCGACAGGTCGCGCGTTGGCAGCATCGCCGTGTTGTTCCAAATAAATAGCAGGCGGCCGTCCTTCAGCCGGAAGAGGAGCGGCATCGTGTTCGCGGCCCAAAAGACGTCGCTCTCCACGGGCGCGCTCCACGTCTCGCCGCCATCAACCGACTTGTAGAAGATGTGATGCGGGCCGCTCGTGCGCGCCGCCACAACCAGCGTGCCATCCGCCAACTCAGCCACGCTCGGCTCGCAGCCATTGTTGAACCAGTGCGGACGCTTGTCCCCCGGCGCGTGCTTCGGCACGAAATCCGCAGGCGGCAGCTGAACCCACCGCCAGCTTCGCCCGTCATCATCCGAGAGAATCACCGCCGCATTGTAGCATCCGCCGAATTTCAGGCGAATGTCGCTGATGGATACGACCCAGCGCTTCCGGCTCCGCAACGGCAGAATCTGCCGAACCTCCGCCCTCTCGAACGGCAGCTCGGTCACCTCGGCGTTCACATCGCCGGGGCCGACCTTTGAGCGCAGCAGACACAGTTTCGGGAATCCCTTCGCGAAGCCGATCCACTCCCCGCTCCACGGGCTCCGCGTCATCGCCCCGTGGTCGCCCTCCGCCGCCAGCACGGTCTTCCAGCTCAGCCCTTCGTCCCGCGAGGCGACGTAGACCCGTCGCTTCTTCCCATTCACCATCTTCCAGCCATAGTGGCGGATTTCCCCGTCGGCACAGCGGCACATATCGCGGACCGCAGCCGCGGGCGGCACCCCCACGACCGTTGGTTCGACAATCGACGCGAGCATCTCGCGGTCGCTCGCCGACAGCGCGGCCCACGCCGTCCAGGCGGCAATCAAAGTGAATACGAGCAATCGTTTTTTCATGTCGGGAGCGACTGGCGGGCGCAGAAGGCGGATCGGGCGACTACATCAGCGACTTGTAGAGCTTCGCGATGGCCTTCACGTCGCAGTCGCGCGGGTTGCCCGGGCGGCACGCATCGGCGTAGGCCGACTCCGCGAGGAACTGCACGTCCTCCTTCTTGAGCACGCCCTTGAGGTCCGCCGGAATGCCGACGTCGCGCGAGAGCTCCTCGACCGCGGCGATCGCCGCCTTGCGCGCCTGCGCGAGCGTCATCTTCTCGACGCCCTTCACGCCCATCGCGATTGCGATGTTGCGGTACTTCGCGCCCGTCGCGGACGCATTGAACTTCATCGCCGTCGGCAGCAGAATCGCGCACGCCTTGCCGTGCGGCATGTCGTACAGCGCGGAGAGGCCGTGCGCCATCGAGTGGTCGATGCCCAGCCCCACGTTCGAGAAGCCCATGCCGGCGATGTACTGCCCCAGGGCCATGCCCTCGCGCCCGCTCGGCTTGTTCGCCACCGCGTCGCGCAGGTGCAGGGAGATGAGGCGGATCGCCTCAAGGTGCATCATGTCCGTCATCGGGCACGCGCCCTTCGTGATGTAGCCCTCGATCGCGTGCGTGAGCGCGTCCATGCCCGTGAACGCCGTCAGCCCCTTCGGCATCGTCGCCATCATCTCGGGATCGACGAACGCGACGACGGGGATGTCGTGCGGATCGACGCACACGAACTTGCGCTTCTTCTCGACGTCCGTGATCACGTAGTTGATCGTGACCTCCGCCGCCGTGCCGGCCGTCGTCGGGACGGCGAAGATCGGCTTCGAGGGCTTCGTCGTCGGGGAGAGCCCCTCAAGGGAGCGCACGTCCGCGAACTTCGGGTTCGAGATGATGATGCCCACGGCCTTCGCGGTGTCCATCGAGGAGCCGCCGCCGACGGCGATGATGCAGTCCGCCTTCGCCTTCTTGAACGCCTTCACGCCGTTCTTCACGTTCTCGATCGTGGGGTTCGGCTTGATCTCGCTGTAGATCGTGTACGCGACCTTCGCCTTGTCGAGGAGGTTCGTGATCTTCTTCACGACGCCGAACTTGATGAGGTCCGGGTCGGAGAACACGATCGGCCGCTTGAGGCCGCGATTCGCGAGTTCGGGGATGATGGCCGTCACGGCGCCCGCGCCGTGGTAGGACGTTTCATTGAGGATGATGCGATTCATGTCTGCTCCTGTTTTGAAGGCTATGCGCGGATTATACCACAAACGGCTTCGCGCCATCAGTGGAAATCATCGCCGAGATCGCCCCGCCTCAGGGGCCGGATGCCGGGCCGTTATCGGATGATGAGCGTCAGCCCCGCGGCGCGCCGCAGGATCAGCCGGCCGCCCTCCGTCGCCAGGTACCACCCCGAATCACGCAGCGTCTCGGAAAGCGCGAACGAATTCGCCGCGAAGGCCGCGACGTCGGCCAGCAGCGGGCAGTCGCACTTCCTCTGCAGCTCCGCCAGCGCGGCGGCGTCCTCGGCGGGCATGTCGATCGTCACCGCGCCGGCGGGGAACGCGAGCGCGGCGGCGCCCTCCAGCGTGAGCGGCCGCCCCCGCGGCGCGTCCGCCGCGTCCAGAATGTCCGACCTGCGGATCGTCCACGTCGCGGACGTCACCGCCACCGCGCCGTTGCGCACCGTCGGCAGGCCCGTCAGCGCGGGGATCGTCAGCGGGACATACGGCGCGGCGTCGCCGACGTCGAAGACGGCCCCCGCCCCGAACGCCACGCCCCCCGCGAACGTCGCGCGGCGCTTCGACGCGTCCACCTCGCTCCTGTCGAGGTAGGGCCTCAGGAACGAACCGTCGCCCGGATCGAGCAGCTTCGCGTAGTGCGCGGTGTTCGTCTCCGAACGGCTCTGCCAATCGACGCCGATGCCGAAGTTGTCCGTCCACCCATACTTCGTGTTGCCGAGCGGGCCGCGGGTCGTATCCCACCAGTTCAACAAGGCGACCGTGATCGGCTGCCAGCCCGCCTTGAGCGTCACCGGCTTGTACATGGCCAGGCGGTCCCAGCCGACGGTGATGTTGTCCTTCACGTTCACATTGTCGTTGAACTCGCAGCAGACCACGCCGCCGATCGTCACCTTGACCCCCCGCGCGAAGGACGTCATCCAGTTGCAGACCACGTCCGCGCCCTCCTCGCCCGGCACGCGGATGTAGCCCGTGTAGTTCATCTCGATGTCGATTCCGTCCGGCCACGCATTGTAGCCATAGCCGACGCCCGTCGCGTCAACGCCCTGGTCCACGAGGGAGGTGATGCCCGCCTGCTTGTTCCGGTAGTTCCACGCCAGGCCCGACACGACCTCGGGCACCTCCGCCACGAGGCGCAGCGTCCCCGCGATCTCCGCGTCCCCCTCGACCGCGAGCGGGCCGAACACCGTCAGCTCGCCGTCGCCCGTCTTCTTCAGCCCCGCCGCGTGGCACGCCGTGACCGTGTGCATGTTCGACACCACCACCCGCCCGTCCAGCACGAGCTCCGGCAGGTCGTAGCGCCCCACGTCGCGGAGCGCCAGCACGCCGTTCGTCAGCGCGAGCGGCGCGGCCCCCGCGCCATGCGGCACCGCGCCGTTCGCGTACAGCACCAGCCCGCCGACCGGTTCGCCGTTCTCCACCGCGCCCGCGAGCGACAGCCCGCCGGTGAAGTCGTTCGCCGCGTTGAAGAGCTGCAGATAGCCGCCCTGCCCGCCGACGATGCCGCCCGGCCCCGTCACCTTCCCGCGCATCTGCACCTGCTGCCCCTTGAGGATTTCGTTGCGCATCGTCCCGCCCAGTATGATCGGGCTCATGAGGACGGCGCGGTTGTCCTGTTCGGCGAACTTGAACGCGTTGTTCTCGCTCCTGAGCAGGACGTTGTCGCCGCAGACGATCGTCGCGGGCATCCAATTCGGGATGCCCCAGAAGCCCAGCTGCGCATTGTCCGCCACCGTGATGGTGCGCGCGAGCAGACCGCTTGTCTGACCTTGGAACTCAAGATAGCCGCTCCGGTGGTCGATGTCGCCCATGTTCTGAAAGGACGTCAGGACGAAGTAGAAACCGCCGTCCCCCGCTTCGACCGTCAGCGTGTGGCCGTTCATGTTGAACGTCGTGACGCGGAAGTCGAGGCGGCAGCCCCGCGTGTCGATCGTCGCGTCGCCGTCCAGAACCACCGTGCGTGCGAAGTCCACACAGCCGCCCACCTTGTTCTGCAGCGCGCCGTAGATTGTCGCGCCCGCGCCCTGGAGGTGGATTTCCTCGGAGGGGAACGCCGGCTTCGAGCCGTCCGTCTTCGCATCGGCCCCCGCCTCGTTCACCAGCGTGCCGCCGTTCACATAGGTCTTCCCGTCCGCCGTGCCGAGCGCGCCGCGCGTCTTGACGAGGTAGTAGCCGTCGTGGATTCGGATGTCCCCCGCGAAGTTCGCCATCTCGTCCCCGGCGACGAGCGTGCCGCCGCCCGTCTTGACGAGCGTCCCCGCGCCGAGCGCCGCCACGTCCTCCGCCGTCAGCGTCCTTGCTTCGCCCTTCGCGACCTCGATCGTGTGCCAATCGGGATTCTCGGAATCCTCGGCCCGCGCCCATCCGAGCACGGAGCAGACGGCCAGACCAACAATCAGATTACGCATCTCAGTTCCCCTTTACGTGTTTGTTTACTTGGTGAATGCACCCGCGGAACCGGAATCGAATATCCCGGCGACACGGCACAACGAAACGGGAAGACACCGGCGCCCGTTCTGAATGAGAACAGGCTTCGGAATAAGGAATAATGCGCGCACGCGCACGCGCGCGAACACCCAACCTGCAATCGTCTAATCTGTTCTGCCAGAGCAGGGAACCGCGCGACGACGAATCGCCCCCCCCCCCCTAAGTGGAGGAAAAGCGGGCAAACACACACGATTCGCACTATTATCGCGGAACATCAAGCATCAGTCTAGCACAAGCGCCTCCACCCGTCAAGCGCAACCGCGCGAAAGGACACGCGAAAGTCACCTTTTCAGCCGCCCGAGTGACGCTGGAGAGTGCGGCATCCCCCGCCCGACGGCACGGCAGATCAGCACCGACGGGAGATGCGCCCCTCTATACGATCTAAAGTTCCACTCGGCAGTGGAACAATTTCTACTGCCGAGTGGAGAAAATTCCACTGCCGAGTAGAATTCATTCCACTGGGCAGTGGAATTCTGAATCGCCTAGGCGATCCCGTGTTCCCTCCTAGGCGAGATCACGCTCTCACCTAGACGAAACCGCGCGCCCATCGAAACGATCCCCCGCCACCCATCCCAGCCCACCCGCCGACCTGCCGCCCATTTTGAAACTCCGAGCGTTTGCAAAGTGGCGGTTCTAACGAACCGCCTGACGCTTCGCACGCTTCAACGGCCATTCGTTGACGAGACTGTGAAATGGGTTGACGCTGTTTCCATATCGAAGAATGGAAGCCGATATAGATAAGGATAGAGGGGTAACAAGTATGTGAATAGAGAAGAGCGTGCATATATGAGAATAGGGGTTTGACAGGATATGAGAATAAGGGTTTGGCAGGAGCGGACGCTCCTGCCACCGAACCGGAAGAAGGCTTCTTGTAAAAAGCATAAAAACAGACTGACCTTGCGTTCTACTATATGGACTAACCCCATTACACGGCGGCGAAGACGCCGACACAAAGCCAGATTCCATAAAACCAACCAACACGGACCAGACCCATTTATGTCAAATAAAAGTCGTTGAGGCGTGCGAAGCTCCCCAGGCGGAGCGTTAGCGGAGCCCTTTGCAAACGCTCGGAGTTTAAAAACGGTCGAGGGGGGCGGGGCATCGGCACCGTTCGGAGTCGGTCATGTGGCAACCCAGCACGCCGCGCCTCGTCCGCCAAATTTACACTTGACCGATTTTTTTTTCCCCCCTTAGAATATGCGCCGTAACTGCAAATAAGGAGATTCCGTGATGCGTATGAAGTCCTTCGTGCTGGCAGGGGCGCTACTGGCTTTGGCCGGAGCCTCCGCCATGTCCTTTCCCGACGCGGCGAACGGCGTCATCACGCTCGACGTCCCGGCCGGCGAGACGCGCGTCTACGACGTGGCCCTGCCCGCCGCCAGCCGTCTCGTGAAGACCGGCCCCGGC
>JBJEWG010000153.1:0-11915 GCA_051884935.1 Kiritimatiellia bacterium
CCTAGAATCAACACACGACGCTTTGTCATGGGAACCTCCTTGTCTAGAGCGCGCCGAAGAGACGCTTCGCGCGCCAGTAGGCGGCGAAGAGGTGGCACGCGCGGCTCGCGCCGACCGTCCCGGCCGGGACGTGCGTGATGGCGTTCGCCAATAGCGCGCGCTGGTCGGCCCCGTAGGCGAGGGCGGGCACCATCATCTGCGCGAGGTGCACCTCCGCGCAGCCGCAGAGCCAGCGGGTATCCCGGCTGCCGATCCTCGGCGCGCGCTCCCGCGCGAGGCGGGCACAGGCCACCATCGCGTCGATCGCCTGCGCGCGGCACGCCGCGTCGGTCTCGACCGCGAGAATCGCCTCCAGCGACGTGTTCATCTGGATGAGCGTGTACTCGGGCATCAGGCCGCGGATCACGTGCGCGGGGCACGTCTTCAGCGCGCAGGACCCCTCCAGCGCCTCGGCGCGGTGCGCCTTGTAGAGGTCCTCCCAGCGCGGCGCGCCGGTGACCTTCCACGCGAGCGCGTAGACCATCGCGAGGCGCGCGGCCTCGTGCGGATGCACCTCGCGCATCTTGCAGATGCCGCGCGGGTCCCGCGTGCCGTCCGCCTGGAGGAAGTTCCAGTTGTTCTCCTTCGTGACGTTGCGCGCCATGAGCCCGGCGACGTCCGCGAACGCAGCGCGAATCTCGGCCTTCAGCGGCTCCGGGGCGAG
The DNA here is from genome assembly GCA_051884935.1 of Kiritimatiellia bacterium. GTDB lineage: Bacteria > Verrucomicrobiota > Kiritimatiellia > RFP12 > UBA1067 > RUG572. Next base: position 704 of record JBJEWG010000153.1, read on the forward strand.
TCCGCTCGCGTAGTAGCGGTAGAGGCCGTGCATCCAGTGCGTCACCTGGTCGCGCGAGGTGAGGCGGCAGATGGAGGTGCCGTCCTCCACGCAGAGGCCGCGCGCGACGAAGCCCCTGTAGGGATGCGCCGTGGCGAGCCGCAGGAGGCCGCGTGCGACCTTCTCGGAATCGGCGCGGAGCGCGTCGTCCCGCGTGACCATCCACTTGTCCACGAGGCCGCTCAGCGCCACGCCGCCGTTGATCGCGCAGTCCTCAAGCCCCGTGCCGTAGCCCAGCTCGGGCCTGAGGAGGCCCCCCGGGAAGTCGCGCGCGGGGTTCACCTTGTCCGGCGTCGTGACGTAGATGTTGCCCGTCTTCGGCGAGTAGAACGTCGTCATCACCCGCGTCCAGGCGGCGTCCGCCCAGGCGCGGCACGCGTCATCGGCGCCGGACTTCGCCTCGGCCACCGGCGCGCACGCCAGGCCGAGGGCGACCACCGCATAGGTCAATGCCTTCATGGTATCAGGCCCGGTTCGCCGTGGCGACCACATCGACGCCCGTCGCCGCGACGTCCGGGACGATCACGTCGCCGATCTTCACCGGCAGCTGCACCGTCGTCTGCGACAGCGCGAAGAGCACGTCGTTGATCCTGCCCTTCGGGATCGCGGTGCGCGTCTTCACGGGCAGCGGCTTGCGCATCCCCGCCACGCGCACGAGCCCCGTCACCATGCGCGTGGGGTTCACGAGCTCGGACTTGCCGTACGCCTCGCCGCGCGGGCACCCCTGCCCCGTGACGACGACCTCGTCCCCCTCCCGCTCGACTTCCAGTTCGCACCCCTTCGGGCATCTGATGCAGATCATCTTCATGGCATTGCGTCCTGTTGTTGGTGTTCAGCGGCCCCGCGCGTAGGCGGCGGCCGAACGGCCGGCGATCTCCGCGTCGCGGCTCACCCAGTCCACGAGATCGTAGACGCGCACGACGTTGCCGGCCGCGAAGACGCCGGGGAGCGTGGTCGCCATCTCGCGGGAGACCCTGGGCCCGCGCGTGGCGGGGTCGATCGCGGCGCCCGCCTTCTTCGTCAGCTCGTTCTCCGGGATGAGCCCGCAGGAGAGGAGCAGCGTGTCGCAGTCGAAGTGAATCTCCGTGCCGGGGATCGGCTTCATGTCGTCGTCCACCCGGCTCACCTTCACGCCCGTCACGTGCTCGCGGCCCTCCACGTCCGTCACCGTGTGGCGCAGCAGCAGCGGGATGTCGAAGTCGTTCAGGCACTGCACGACGTTGCGCATCAGCCCCGAGCTCTTCTTCATGATCTCCACGCAGGCGAGCACCTTCGCGCCGGAGAACGTGAGCCGGCGCGCCATGATGAGGCCGATGTCGCCCGAGCCGAGGATCACCACGCGCCGGCCGGGCATGATCCCGTCCATGTTCACGAGGCGCTGGACCGTGCCGGCGGTGTAGACGCCCGCGGGGCGCGTCCCCGGCGTCATCAGCGCGCCGCGCGGACGCTCCCGGCAGCCCATCGCGAGCACCACGGCCTTCGCCTTGTAGACCTTCAGGCCGCCGCGCGGGCTCATCGCCGTCACGTGGATCGGCGTTCCGCCCGCGATGTCCAGCACCATCGTCCCGCAGACGAGGGGGATGGCGAGCTCGCGCGCACGGTCGATGAACCGCTGCGCGTACTCGGGGCCCGTCAGCTCCTCCTTGAACCGATGGAGGCCGAACCCGTTGTGGATGCACTGCTGGAGGATGCCGCCCGGCGCGTCGTCGCGCTCGATCACGGCCACGTTCGCCACGCCGGACTCCTTCGCCGCGATTGCGGCGGCGAGCCCGGCCGGCCCCGCGCCGACGACGAGCACGTCGAAGCTCTCCATCTGCTCGCGCGCACGGTCGCCGGACGCGCGCAGCTGCTGCGGGGCGGTGCGGCGGGAGGCGAGGAACGCATCCGGCGGCGCCCCCAGCTCGCGCCCGAGGATCTCGATGAGGCGCGGCGTGCAGAAGCCGCCCTGGCAGCGCCCCATGCCGCTGCGCGTGCGGCGCTTCACGCCGTCCAGCGTGCGGGCGCCCACGCGGGCGCGGATCGCCGCGCGGATCTCGCCCTCGGTGATCCCCTCGCAGCGGCACACCACCCGGCCGAAGGAGGGATCGCGCGCCACGAGCTCCGCCAGCTCCTCCGGCTTCATCTCGCGCGTCTTCGGCCACCAGCCCACGTCCTTCGAGACGAGGGACGGATTCCTGCGCGAGGCGCCCAGCCTCTCGGCCACGCGCTCGGCCATCCACGCGCCGATCGCCGGCGCGGCGGTGAGGCCCGGCGACTCCACGCCCACCGCGTTGAAGAACCCGGGTGCGTCCGCCGCCTCGCCGAGGATGAAGTCCCCCACCGTCGTCTCGTGCGCGCGCAGCCCCGAGAACTCGGTGATGACCTTGCCGAGGGGCAGGCCCGGATAGGTGCGGCGCGCGCCGGCCTTCACCGCCTCAAGCCCCGCGTAGGTCGTGGCGCGGTCCTCCTTGTCGGGGATGTCCTCGGCCGTCGGCCCCACGATCACCGTGCCATCGACCGTCGGGGAGACGAGGATGCCCTTGCCCATCTTCGAGGGCACCTGGAACATCGTCGCGGCAAACGCGCCGTCCTCGTCCTTGTCCAGCATCAGGTATTCGCCGCGCCGGGCCGCGATGTGGTACTTCGTCCCGCTCACGAGGTTGTTCAGCTCGTCCGAGTGGATGCCCGCCGCGTTCACCACGGCCTTCGCCGAGACGACGCGCCCGTCGTCGCACGTCACGCGCCAGAGCCCTTCGCGGACGATGCCGACGACCTTCGCGTCGAAGACGAACTCCACGCCGTTCGCCGCCGCGTTCTCGGCCATACGGAACGTGAGCTCGTAGGGACAGCAGATGCCGCCGGTCGGCGCCCAGAGCGCGGCGACCGCCTCCGGGGAGACGTTCGGCTCGCGGCGGCGCAGCTCGTCCCGCCCGATCAGCTCCACCGGCACGCCGTTCCGCGCGGCGCGGGCGGCGAGCTCGTCGAGCGTCCCCCGCTCCTCGTCGCCGAACGCGAGCACAAGCGACCCGTTCCGCCGGAACGGCACCTTCAGCTCGCGGCAGACGTCCTCGAACATCCGGTTGCCGAGCACGTTGAACTTCGCCTTGTTCGTGCCGGGCTTCGCGTCGAAGCCCGCGTGGACGATGGCGCTGTTCGCCTTCGAGGCCCCCTCCGCGACGTCGCTGCCCGCTTCGAGCACCACGACGTTGAGATTGTAGCGGGAGAGTGCGCGCGCGATCGAACAGCCGACGACGCCCGCACCCACGACGATGACATCCGCTTCCATTCGCGTGCCCTAACGGCAGACCTTGAAGCGGTATTCGGTGGTGGAGTAGAGCACCTGCCCGGGCTTCACGATCGTGGTCGGGAACTCCGGCCTGTTCGGCGAATCGGGGAAGTGCTGCGTCTCCAGGGCCACGCCGGCGTTGCGCACGGGCAGGTAGTAGCCGTCGTAGACCTGCACGCCCGGCTCGGTCGTCCACACCTCGATCTGGCGACCCGTCTTCGGGGAGGTGAGGATGCACGCGGGGGTGAGCTCGTCGCCGGGCGCCGTCTTGCGGAGCACCCAGTTCATGTCGTAGCCGGCGCCGTACTTCAGCTGGTCGTAGTCGAAGTCGTGCATCGCGCCGATCGCGTGGGCGGTGCGGAAGTCGAACGGCGTCGCCGTCACGTCGCGCAGTTCGCCCGTGGGGATCATGTCCGCGCCGTAGGCCGTGATGCAGTCCGCGTTCACGTAGAGCTGGTGGTCCATCACCGTCGTGCCGGCCTCCACGCCGTCGAGGTTCCAGTAGGCGTGTTCGGTGAGGGCGATCGGCGTCGCCTGGTCCGTCGTCGCGCGCCAGCCGATGTGCCAGACGTTGTTGTTGTCGAGGGTGAGCGTGGCGCGCACGGTCACGTTGCCGGGGTAGCCGCCCTCGCCGTCGGGCGAGGTGATCTCAAGGACGAGGCCGACCTTGTCCTCGGTGTGGATTTCCCGCACGCACCGCCACATGCGCAGCGAGAAGCCGCGCAGGCCGCCGTGCAGCGCGCAGGGCACGCCGCCCGGCTCGTTGTTGAGCTCCAGCTTGTACGTGCGCCCGTCGAGCGTGAACCGCCCGCGCCCGATGCGGTTGCCGTAGCGGCCGACGAGCGCGCCGTAGTAGGTGCCGCCGTGCTCGGCGACGTAGTCGTCCAGCGTGGGCCACCCCAGCGTGACGTTGTCGAAGTGGCCGTTGCGGTCCGGCACGATCGCCTTCACGAGGCGGCCACCCCAGTCCGTGAAGTCGAGTTCAAGGCCATTCGCGTTCACGAGGCGCCACAGCGTCACCTTCTCGCCCTCGAAGGTGCCCCAGGGCATCGACTCAATCGAATTCTTCATCGCGTGTTCCTTTGGTGAATTTATTGTGATACACTATCCGCCGTTCCCTACGGCCCCTGTAGCTCATCTGGACAGAGCAGCTGCCTTCTAAGCAGCGGGTAGGAGGTTCGAGTCCTCTCAGGGGCGCCACTCAAAGGCGCACGACTCATTCGAATCGTGCGCCTTTCGTCGTCCGCCGCGCCCTTACTTCGCGGGCAGCGTGGCGCCGGCGACCTCCGCCGCCGTCCAGTCGATGTACGCCTTCACATTCGCGCTCGCGGCGACGTCCGCGAGGGCGCGGATGTCCTTCGTGCGGCACGCGCACCCGCACCAGCGCAGCTGGTCGAGCAGGAACGTCTGGATGTACTCGTCCTTCGTCTTGCGGAAGGCGCCGATCAGCGCCATGTTCCAGATCTTCCGCTGGCAGGGGGCGGCGCCCGGCGTGCTGCACCGCTTCTGGCAGCCGTCCGCGCGGCCGATCATCGGCTCCATCACGTACTGCGAGACGGCGCCGATCACGGTGAGCGTGAGCGCGTCCGTCGTGTAGGCCCCCTTGACCTTCGCGAGGAGCGCCTCGGCCGAGGCGGCGTCCCACACGTGCCCCGCGAGCGCCTTCGGCGCGGTGGCCTCGGCGATCTTCGCCGCCTCCGCCGCCTGCCACTCGACGGCCATCGGGTCGCCAGGGACGGACGCCATCGCGGCGCCGTAGCCGGCGTAGCGGTTGGGATCGACGTACTTCTTCTGCTCGTTCTTCTGTTCAGCCATTTTCAAACTCCCTTCTCGCTCAGCCCCACATTTCCGTCTTCCACGGCTCGCGCATTCCCTGGTAGAGGAGGCGGTCCGCGGCCTGGTCGTTCACGGCGCGGAGCGTGACGGGGTCGAACCTGAAGCTGCGTCCCAGACGCTCGGCCACGATGCCGAGGTTGAACATCGTGCACGAGCGGAAGCCGTTCGACTCGTTGAGCGCGAACGTCTTGCGGTTCCTGCAGCTGTCGATGAAGTCCGTCTGCTGCGGCGCGGGCTTCGGCAGCTCGGCGAGCTTCGCGAGCACCTTCTCCTCGGGCCACCAGCCGCCGGCGTCCTTGAGGCGCAGCGTCTTGCCGCCCGGCGCCTTCGGATAGACGCAGAGCCCGTTGGCGCCGCGCAGCAGCGGCTCGTCCTTCAGCGACTCGTCGCCGTCGAGATCGACCGTGGTGCCGTCGCCGTACGTGAGCGTGATGCGGTCGAAGCGGCCCACCGCCTCGGGATGGTGGCGCGGCCCCCTGTAGTCAACCTTCACCGGGCTCGTCTCGTCCTTGCAGAGCAGGTACTGCAGCGGGTCGAGGTAGTGCTGGGCCATGTCGCCCAGCCCGCCGGAGTCGTAGTCCCAGTAGCCGCGGAATGAGGTGCCCGCGCGGTGCGACGTGTAGGGCTTCCACGGGGCCGGCCCGAGCCACATGTCCCAGTCGAAGCCCGCCGGGATCGGCTCCGGCGCCGCGTTCACGCGGCCGGACCAGCCGAACTTCCAGCTGAAGCCCTGCCCTGCGCCGAACGTGCACTTGATCGGACCCTTCCCGAGCAGGCCGTTCTCGACGATCTGGCGGATCGGCTCCACCGTCGTGCCGAACCCGTAGAAGCCCCCCTCGAAGCGGAACCAGGTGTTGAGGCGGAACATGCGCTTCTGGGCCTTCACCACCTCCATCACGCGCCGCCCCTCGCCCACCGTGCGGGTCATCGGCTTCTCGCACCAGATGTCCTTGCCGGCCTTCGCGGCCATCACGCTCATGCAGCCGTGCCAGTGCGGCGGCGTGCAGATGTGCACGATGTCCACGTCCCTGTCCGCCAGCAGCTTGATGAAGTTCTCGTAGGCCTTCACCCTGCCCCAGCCCGCCTGCTCGGCGCACGCGAGGCCGTGCTGCACGCGCGCCTTGTACGGGTCGCAGAGGCCGATCAGGCGCGACCCCTTGAACGGGAGGTGGTTCGCGCTCTGCGCGATGCAGCCGAAGCCGATCAGCGCGCGCGTCAGCTGGTTCGACGGCGCGGTCTGGCCCCGCAGAACGCCTGCGGGGACGATGCTGAAGAGGCCCGCGCCGGCCGCCGTCTTCAGGAGGTTTCTTCTTGTGTACATTCGAGGTCCTTTCCTGGTTCTTGAAGAGATGTCAGGCCTTGGGCGCGGCGGCGTCGAACTTGAGCTTGCCGAGATCGACGTCCACGAGGCCGAGCGGCTTCGCCGTCTTCCACCCGCCGCGCGTGAAGTCCGGGATGTCCATCGAGCGCCCGCGGTTGTCGGCGGACTTCTCGGTGAGCTCGCACAGGCAGCACCAGCTCGCGAGGTCGTAGACGTTCATGTCGAGCGGCAGGCCGTTCTGGAGACAGTAGCTCAGGCGCAGCACCATCAGGAAGTCCATGCCCCCGTGCCCGCCGATCTTCTTCGCGATCTCGCCCGCCGTCTTCCAGAGCGGGTGCTTGTACTTCTCGCGGATCTCCTGCGTCGTCTTGTCGTTGAAGCCGTGCGCGCCCTTCCCGAGGCTCTCCTCGATCGCGATGCGCAGCGGATAGTCCTGCAGCACGCCGCGCGTGCCCTGGATGAGGTTGAGGCGGCTGTAGGGGCGGGCCGTGCCGATGTCGTGCTGGACCATGATCGTGCGGCCCCTCACCGTCTTGATCACGCTCGTGTTCATGTCGCCCATCTTCACCTTCAGCCCCTTGCGCCACGGGTCGTTCGCGTGCAGCCCCCTGCCCGTCTCCTCGAAGCCGGCCTGCTTGGAGTCCACCGACACCACGTAGTCGAACCGGTCGCCGCGGTTGATGTCCATGTCCAGGCAGATCGGGCCGAGCCCGTGCGTCGGATACTGGTTGCCGCCGTGCACCGCGTTGTGGCGCAGGCGCCAGAAGTTCCAGTACCCGCCGCCGCCCTTCGCCTCGTCCCAGTCCGCGTAGTTGTAGGTGCGCAGGTCGTGGATGTACGCGCCCTCGCCGTGCGTGATCTCGCCCAGCAGGCCCTTGTGGACGAGGTTGTAGGCCAGCATCTCGCTCTCGCCGTAGCAGCAGTTCTCAAGCTGCATGCAGTGGCGCCGCGTCCGCTCGCTCGTCTCCACCAGCTCCCAGCACTCGTCCACCGTGAACGCGCTCGGCACCTCCGTGACCACGTGCTTGCCGCACTTCATCGCGTAGAGGGCGATCGGCACGTGCAGCTCCCACGGCGTGGCGTTGTAGACCAGATCGACGTTCGGGTCCTCGCACATCCGCTTCCAGTCCTCGGGCCCCTTGTCGCCGTAGACCTTCGGCGCGGGCGCCTTCTTGTCCGCGAGGTACTTGAGCGTGCGCTCGCGCCGTGCGGCGTTCGTGTCGCAGATGGCGCTGACGTACCCGCCCGGCACGAGCGTGAACCCGGTGACGCCCGCCTGCCCGCGGCCGAGGCCCACCACGCCCACGCGCAGATTGGCGATCGGCTTATCCGCGTAGGCGGCCATTCTGCCGCCGCACGCGCAGCCCGTCTTCGTGACGCAGCCGCCCGCGGCCAGCGCCGCGGCGCCCATCCACGCCGTATTGAGGAAGTCTCTTCTGCTCTGAACCATTTTCGTATCCTTTCTTTGAGGCGAACTAAAGCCCATCACTACTGCCCGTCAGCCTAGAGTCTACCACAAACCCCTCCGCCCGTCCACACCGTCATTGACGTTCGCGGGAAGCTGTGGGCCGCAGTGTGTCTGGCGACATTGCCATTATTATATTAATATAAGGTCGCGCGCGCGCGAGGCGGGGCGTCCTGCCGCCGCGCATGGCCGCGCGGCCACGCGACACCGCCGAGCCGCCACGCGGGCGTGCCGGAGGGCACGGCATTCCCCTCCCGACGAAACGGCAAATCACCACCGACCCAGCGGCAATATCCCCCCGACATCCGGGATTTGGTTGCGCAACCAAATAAAATCACTTGCGCAACTCAGCAAATTTAGTTGCGCAACTAAATTCGGTCACTTGCGCAAGCAAATCCCAAACCTCCCCGACGTTTGACCGGTGTGTCGCGCATCACAGACCGATGTGTCGAGCATCACCCGACCGTCCCTCCGAGGCGAAACCGCGTCCGCTCCTCGTCATCCCCCCGCACGCACCCGACGCCGCACGTCCACACAGTTGCTTGACAGGCGCGGACGGATTCGATACAATGCGACCATCAAGTCAATCTTGTTTCCCGCCGCGCGGGCGGGAGCAGGAAGCAGAAGGAGAAATCAGAACATCTCAGGAGAGAGCGCAATGGATTCCGAAGTCAGCGAGGACTCAGAGATTATCGTGGATTCAGAGACACTCATGGATCTCGATGTACCGTTCGAGGCCCAGCGGCCGGCCGTGCGCGTGGGCATCGCCGGTCTGGGGCGTGCGGCGTTCTTCACCCACCTCCCCGCCTTCCGGGCGCTGCCCGATCTCTACCGACTGGTGGCGGTGTGCGACCTGCTGAAGGAGCGGCGCGACATCGTCGAGAAGGAGTTCCCGGATATCCGCACCTACCGCCGCATCGAGGATATGCTCGACGATCCCGAGATCGACGTCATCCTCGTCACGCTCCCCACGGCCGACCACGTCTCCTGCGCGCTCGAATGTCTGCGCCGCGAGCGGTGGACGGTGGTGGAGGCGCCTCTCGCGACGACGCACGAGGACGCGAAGATCCTCCAGGGCGCCTCGGTGAAGGCGCGCGGCAAGCTCTTCGCCTACACGCCCGGGCTCTTCTCGCCCGACTTCCGCCTCGCGCAGTCCATGCTCGACGACGCGCGCCTCGGCGACGTCTTCGAGGTGCGCGTGTGCAGGCAGGACTACCTGCGCCGCGACGACTGGCAGAGCGTGAAGCGCTGCCTCGGCGGCTGCGCCTGGTACGAGGGGCAGGACGCGCTTCTCCAGGCCGTCACCCTGATGCGCGCGCAGCCGGCGCAGCTGTGGAGCGAGCTCAAGCGCGTCGCCGCGCTCGGCGACGCCGAGGACTTCGCCCACATCGTCCTCAAGTCGCGCGGCGCCGTCTCGGCGGATATCGAGATCTGCGGCGGGCGCCTCCCGCCGTTCGACCCGCTCTTCACGGTGCGGGGCAGCCGCGGCGCCTTCTCCGTCGCCGCCGACGCCACCGAGGGCAATCTGCACGTGATCGACCCCGACTTCAAGCTGCCGCGCCGCCGTTCGAGCGTGCGCACGCCGCCGCTGGAGGACCTGCACGAGCAGCTGCCCGTGGTGGACATCCCCGTCACCGCCCCCGGCGACCACGAGCCCGCCCCCATCGCCTTCTGGCGAGCCCTCTACACCACCATCCGCACCGCCGCGCCCTTCCCCGTGGCGCTCGACGACGTCGTCGAGACGATCCGCTACCTCCAGCTCGTGAAGCGCGCCTCGCCGTTCGCCATATAACGCGCTTGATTTTCACGCCGATTTGGGATATCCTCTCACGCCGTTTCCCAGTCAGTCTCGGAGTCCATCATGGCAGACAACAACAATTTCGTCTCCTGCGTGTGCGCGGCCTGCCGCCAGGAGTTTGAGGTGCCGCGCGCCAGGATCGGCCAGGCGGTCGAGTGCCCCGCGTGCGGCGCGCACCTCGTTGTGGCGCCACACGAGCCGGACGGCGCGTCCACCCCGGCGCAGGCGGACGCGATGAAGTCCCGCACCATCCGCATCGAGCTGGGGGACCTCTAGGCGCGAGGGCCCATGCCATCGGCGGTTCTGATCGTCTCCTCCACGCGCGTCCACGTCGATGCGCCGGAGATTCTCCGCATACAGGATACGGTCGCCCTGCTGCTTGAGGAGGGCCGCGCGGTCGATTTGCTCGTGCCCCGGCTCTCGCCGCTGCTCACCGCCGCGCTGCCCGCGGGGGTCCGCGTCTTCACCGCGCCGCGCCTGCCCTTCTGCTCGACCCCGCCGGACCGGCCCTCGCTGCGCCGCCTGTTCGCGGCGGTGATTCTCTTCTTCCGCGCCTTCTCGCTCGTCTCCCGGCGCGACTACGCCGTGCTGCACGGCTTCAACGACGGCGCGCTCGTCGTGCGGGCGCTCGACCGCGTCACCGTGCGCACCTATCCCTACATCTCCGAAATCCACACGCCGCTCACCTCCGCCGGCTTCTTCAAGCGCCCCTGCGCGGTCTTTCTGCGCTTCCTCGAACGCGGCGCGCTCAGGCATTCGGCGGCGATCATCCTGCCGGACGAGGAGACGCTTGCGGCCTTCCGCGGCCGCATCCCCAAGGCCCGCGTGTCGATCATCCCCGATCCCCATGCGGACTTCGCGCCCGACACCTTCACCTACGCCGAATTCGCCACCGCCATCCGGCACGTCTACGACTACGTCCTCAGGCCCAGACCCGAATCATGAAGACCTCCCGCACCGACAAATCCACGACGAAGTCCGCCACACGGAAGAAGAAGGCCTCCACCCCGCGCGACCTGCGCTTCTGGGCGCGCGTTGCGCCCGTCGCGACGATGCTCGTTCTCGGCGCGCTCTGCGTCGTCGGCAACTTCTACGTGCATCATCCGGCGGACTGGCTCGCCGCGCGCCGGGGGCCCCTCACCGCGCCGCTCGAATACCTCGGCGACCGCACCGCCTTCGTCACGGACGCGCTGGGCTGGACGGGCCGCGACGCGGTCAACACGCCGGACGACCCGATTCCCTCGGGCCAGGTCTGCTTCGCCGGCGAGCCGGTGCGCGTGGGGCCGCCCGCCCCGACGGACATCACCGTGCTCGACCGCGGCGAGTTCAAGATCGGCTGGTCCCCCTCGCGCCGCCACCCCGTGTGGGTGGCCTACCACGTGCCGCGCGACGCCACGCACGGAAGCGCGAAACGGCCCAGCTTCCAGAAGGACCGCAGCGTCGCATCATCCCCCTCGCCCAGGGACTACGCGCGCTCCGGCTATGACC